>NZ_JBQJIM010000004.1:0-475400 GCF_052078295.1 Crossiella sp. CA198 | reverse complement strand
GTCGGCTTCATTCGGGGTTGGGTTACCGACCTCCTGCGGAGGTTTTGGCCGGGTGGTTTGTGAACCAGTCGGTGGCGTGATATTTTCCTTTTGGGTCGAGTCCGGATTTTTCGGGGCACGTCAGTACGACTTGGGCCAACTCGGCGTACGAGAACGGCCAACACGCCGTACGAGTTCGGCCAACACGCCGGATGAGAGCGGCGAAGACTCGGGAAAACCCGGGGGTGGGTGTGTGAGAAAGGTAGTTGTGTTGTCTTCCGGAAGGTGCTGGGGATGAGTGTGGGCGACCGGCGGCCGATCCTGTTCGTGAGCAGGCCGGAGAGTGGGCTGCTCAATCCGATGCTGGTGCTGGCCGGTGAGCTGGTTGACCGGGGGGTGCCGGAGGTCTGGTACGCCACGGACGAGTCGCGGCGGGCGCAGATCGAGGAGCGGGGGCTGAAGTTCGTCTCGCTGGGGGCGGGGCCGCCGGAGTTGTCGCTGTCCACAATGGACGATGCGGCGTACGCGCGGTTCGCCAGCCGGTCCAAGTTCGTCTCGCACCGGGAATCGTTGCAGATGGTCATGCAGCCGAAGTTGATGGCTGAGGAGTATCGGCGGCTGACTGCTGCGGTGGATGAGTTGAAGCCGGCGTTGATGGTGATCGAGAGCGCGAGTGGGTTCGCGCATGCTCTCGCCATCGCGCGGAAGATTCCGTTTGTGGCGACGTTGCCGTTCCTGCCCAGTCACTCGTACGCCTCGTGGGTGCCGTTGATGGCGAAGTCGCACCTGCCGAAGCACTTCCCGCGGCCCAACACGGGGCTGCCGTTCCCGATGAACCCGGTGCAGAAGCTGAAGAACATGCTGTTCGGGTTGCGGACGCTGGCGATGTACATGGGCAAGAAGATGCGGCCGCACCTGACGGAGTACGTGAAGCTTCAGCAGGAGGCGGGGATCCGGCGGGAGGACACCCGGGCGGATGGGCAGGTCACCGAGTCGAAGTTTGTGATGGTGTTCTCGGTGGCGGAGGTGGACTTTCCGTTCCCGCGGCCGGAGGGGTTGCGGTTGACGGGGGCGATGGTGCCGCCGTTGCCGGAGGCGCCGGGGCCGAATCCGGTCAGTGAGTGGCTGGATGAGCGCGAGTCGGTGGTGTACATCGGGCTCGGCACTTTGCAGCGGCTCAACCGGGCTGAGGTGGCCGGGATTGTGGAGGTCGCGCGGAAGCTCAACGGGCGGCACCACGTGTTTTGGAATCTGCCCAAGGAGCGGCATGAGCTGTTGCCGCCTGCCGCCGAACTGCCGCCGAATCTGCGGGTGGAGTCCTGGCTGCCGTCGCAGTTTGATGTGCTGGCCCACCCGAGTGTCAAGGTGTTCTTCACTCACGCGGGCAGCAACGGGTTCCACGAGAGTCTCTACTTTGGCAAGCCGATGGTGACCCGGCCGATGTTCGCCGACTGCCACGACATCGCCCGGCGCGGTGAGGCCTTCGGGCTGAGCCTGACGGTCAACCGCCCGCACCTGATCGAACCTGAGGACATCGCCGCCAAACTGACCAGGGTGCTCACCGAACCCAGCTTCCGGCAGGCCGCCGAACGCATCGCCGCGATCCAGCAGGCCGCGGGTGGCCGGGAGCGTGGCGCGGACCTGATCATGGAACTGGTCAACGGCGAACTGGCACCGGCGCCGCAGGCCCTGCGGTCCCCCCACTGATCGCCCGGCCGAGGAGACCAGCGATGGAGTACACCACCCTGGGGCGGACCGCGTTGCGGGTCAGCCCGATCTGCTTCGGCACGCTGAATCTCGGCGTGCGCACCACCGAGCAGGAGGCGGTGGATCTGCTGGACCTGGCGCTGGAGCGCGGGGTCAACTTCCTCGACACCGCCAACCTCTACGGCTGGCAGAAACACAAGGGCTACACCGAGGAACTGCTCGGCGACTACTTCGCGCTCGGCGGGCTGCGCCGGGAGAAGGTGGTGCTCTCCACCAAGGTCGGCAACCCGATGACCGACCTGCCGAATGACTCCGGGCTGTCCGCACGCAACATCATCGCCTCCTGCGAAGCCTCGCTCAAGCGGCTGCGCACCGACTGGATCGACGTGCTGTTCATGCACCACATCGACCGGTCCGCGCCCTGGGAGGAGGTGTGGCAGGCGATGGAACACCTGGTGGCGCAAGGAAAAATCCGCTACGTGGGGTCCTCCAACTTCGCAGGCTGGCACCTGGTGGAGGCGCAGGCCAGTGCCAGGGAACGGAATTTCCTCGGGCTGGTCGCGGAAAGCTGCGTGTACAACCTGGTCACCAGGGCGGTGGAACTGGAACTGATCCCGGCCGCGCAGAAGTACGGGCTGGCCGTGCTGCCCTGGTCGCCACTGCACGGCGGGCTGCTCTCCGGCGCGCTGCGCAAGATGGCCGAGGGCTCGGCGGTCAAGACCGCGCAGGGCCGGGCGCAGGTGGCCATGCCCAAGCACGGGGACGCGATCGCCAGCTACGAGAAGCTGTGTGAGAGCCACGGACTGGACCCGGCCGAGGTCGGCATGGCCTGGGTGATGAACCAGCCGGGAGTCACCGCCCCGGTGATCGGACCGCGCACCGCCGAGCAGCTCATCGGCGCGCTCAACGCGATGGAGCTGGAACTGCCCGCGCCATTGCTGGAAGAGCTGGAACTGATCTTCCCGCCCGTCGGCAACGGCGGACCGGGGCCCGAGGCATGGGCCTGGTAAGTCTACTTAGGACGGAGTTCGGCTGTGCGGGTACTTTTTGTCAGCTTCCCGGCTGCGGCGCACGTCTACCCGATGGTGCCGCTGGCCTGGTCGTTGCAGGCCCAGTGCCACGAGGTGCGGGTGGCGGTGCACCCGTCGATGGCGCACGAGGTCGGCCAGAGCGGGCTGCCCGCGATCGCCTTCGGCTCCTGCGACAACGAGCGCATGCAGGCCATGCTGGAGTTCAACGCGAACCTGCACGACCTGGAGGACCTGGACAACGACCTGGCCATCCGCGGCGAGGAGGATGAGCCGTGGCACAAGGCATGGCTGACCCTGGTCGGCGCCCTTTCCTTGCACACGCCCGATCTGCCTGAGCTGGTGGCGCTGTGCCGGGACTGGAAACCGGATCTGGTGCTGTGGGACCCGCTGTGCATCCAGGCCGCGGTCGCCGCCGAGGCCACCGGCATCCCGCACGCCCGGCTGTTGTGGGGACAGGACAACGTGGGCTGGCTGTGGGAACGCTACTCCCGCCGCGAGCCCACCGGCGACATGATCATCGAGGGCTCGCTGGACTGGATGATGGCCCCGATGCTGGAGCCCTACGGCCTGGAGTTCAGCGAAACCCAGATCCTCGGCGAGTCCAGCATCGACCAGCGGCCGGCGGGCTGGCGGATCCCCACCGACATCGACTACCTGCCGATGCGCTGGGCGCCCTACAACGGCGGCGCGGTCACCCAGGGCTGGGCGACCACCCCGCCGCCGCGGCCCCGGGTGGTGATGACCTTCGGCACCTCCGGGCGCGGCCGATTGTTGTTCCACGTCAGCGGATCCAGCTTCGAGGACACCGTGCGCACGCTGTGCGAGCTGGACATCGAGCTGGTGGTCACCCTGGACAAGACCAAGCCGATCGAGAACCCACCGGAGAACCTGCGGATCATCGACTACGTGCCGCTGAGCCAGATCCTGCCCACCTGCGCGGTGATCATCAACCACGCGGGCGAGGGCTCGGTGATGACCGCCGGCGTGCACGAGGTGCCGCAGCTGCTCTGCCCGGTGCCCAACTGGGGTGAGCACAACGTGGCGCGCGGGGTGGCCGCCACCGGCAACGGGCTGGTGCTCGCCGCCGAGGACTTCACCCCGGAGAAGGCCAAGGCGGCGCTGTCCCGGCTGCTCACCGAACCGGAGTTCCGCGAGGGCGCGGCCCGCTTCCGGCGGGAGCTGGACACCCTGCCTTTCCCCGCTGAGCTGATCCCACTGCTGACCGAGCGCGTCCGCGCGCACCAGGGCGGCGGGGCGCCCGGACGACCTGACACGGAGAGATGACCTATGGGCACCGAGTACGGACACCGCCAGGCAGCGATCTACGACGTGGTCTACGGCACCCGCAACGGCAAGGACTGGGGCGCCGAGGCCGAGATGCTGGCCACCAGGATCAAGACGTTGAAGCCGGGCGCCAGCTCGGTGCTGGACGTGGCCTGTGGCACCGGCAACCACCTGGTCACCATGGCCCAGCACTTCGAGATCGCCGACGGCGTTGAGCTGTCCGCCGGGATGTGCGAGGTGGCCAGGACCAAGCTGCCCTCGGCCGACATCGTCGAGGCCGACATGCGCGAGTTCGACCTCGGCAAGCGCTACGACGCGATCACCTGCATGTGTTACAGCATCGCGTATCCGACCTCGGTGGGTGAGCTGAAGACCGTGCTGAGCCGGATGGCCGCGCACCTCAACCCCGGCGGCGTGGTCATCGTGGAGCCGTGGTGGACGCCGGAGACCTTCCTGCCCGGCTACTTCGCCGCCTCGGCCTACCAGGACAGCGAGCAGGCCATCACCCGCGTCTCGCACACCGTCAAGGACGGCAACACCAGCCGGATGACCATCCACTACACCGTGGCCGACCACACCGGGGTGGAGAGCTTCACCGAGCTGGACGTGCTGTCCCTGTTCCACATCAGCGAGTACACCGACGCGTTCGAGTCCGCCGGCCTGACCGTCCAGTACCACCCGGGCCCCCCGACCGGCCGGGGCCTGTTCGTCGCCACCGCGCCGAACTGACCCCACCCCACCGGAGTGTTGGCCGTTGTCGTACACAGTGTTGGCCGTTCTGGTACGCCCAGGGCCAAAGCGGCGTACCAGAACGGCCAAAGCGGCGTACAAGTTCGGCCAACGTGGCGTACGACAACGGCCAACACTCGGTGGGTGGGGACCGTCTAGGTAGGAGGGGCCTGATGGCCAAGATCAATGTGTTCCAGCCTTCGCTCGGGGCGGAGGAGGCGGCGGCGGTCGCTGAGGTGTTCGAGAGCAACTGGCTGGGGTATGGGGCGCGGGCGGCGGCCTTCGAAGCCGAGTTCGCCGCGCACCTCGACGTGCCCGCCGAGCAGGTCTTCCACATCAACAGTGCCACCTCCGGGCTGTTCCTGGCCATCGAACTGCTCGGGCTGGGTCCCGGTGACGATGTGGTGCTGCCCTCGGCCCACTTCGTCGCCGCGGGCAACGCGGTCGCCGCTTCTGGGGCCCGCCCGGTGTTCTGCGATGTGGACCCGGCCACGATGAACCCCAGCGCCGAGCACATCGCCGCGGCGCTGACCCCGGCCACCAAAGCGGTGCTCACCCTGCACTTCGGCGGCCAGCCCGGCGATATCGAGGCGGTCGCCAAGCTGTGCCGGGAGCGGGAGATCACCCTGATCGAGGACGCCGCCTGCGCGGTCGCGTCCACTGTGGACGGTCGGGCCTGCGGGACCTTCGGCGATATCGCGGTGTGGAGCTTCGACGCGATGAAGATCCTGGTCACCGGCGACGGCGGCATGTTCTACGCGCGCGACCCCGAGGTGGCGGCCAGGGCCAAGCGGCTGGCCTACTTCGGGCTGGGCAAATCGGCCAGCGGGTTCGTCAAGTCCAAGGCCCGCGCCCAGCGCTGGTGGGACCTGGAGATCGAGGAGTTCGGCCGCCGGATCATGGGCAACGACATCACCGGCGCGATCGGCAGCGTGCAGCTGGCCAAACTGCCGGGGTTCGTCGGGCGCAGGCTGGAGATCGCCGCGGCCTACGACCGGCTGCTGGCCGACGTGCCGGGCGTGACCACCCCGCCGCCGCTGCCCGCCGGGCACCGGAGTTCCGGCTACTTCTACTGGATCCAGTGCGAGACCGCGCTGCGCGACCGCATCGCCGCCGACCTCCTCGCGGCCGGCGTGTACACCACCTTCCGCTACCCGCCACTGCACCGGGTGCCCATCTACGGCGCGGTGGACGCGGACCTGCCCGGCACCGAACTGGCCGCGGAGACCACCATCCTGCTACCCCTGCACCAGTCGATCTCCGACGAGGACGGCGCCCAGGTAGTGGCCTCGGTCAAGTCCAGCGTGGCCGCCCTCACCCCGGAGCCGGTCCCCACCACCTGAAGTCCCGCGCCGTGTTGGCCGTTGTCGTACGGCGTGTTGGCCGTTCTGGACGGCGTGTTGGCCGGACTGGTACGCCCAGGACCAGCCTAGGCGTACCAGTTCGGCCAAGACTGGGTACGACAACGGCCAACACGCCGGTGGGTTCTAGCTTCCCCGTCCCGACACTAAGGATTTCCGCTTCGCAGCTACGTGAGACTCGGTGTACCGGTCCCAGAGCAACCGCCCCGGGAAGAAAGGTTTCACCTTGTCAAAGCAGCCAGTTGACCTGGAATCCCTCCGTGTCCCCGCACTGACCGACAACCCGGTCATGCTCGCCATGCTGGCGGAGAAGCCGCTGTGGCGGGTTCGCACGTCAACCGGCGATCACGCCTGGCTGGTGCTGGGGTTCGAGGAAATCCGCGCGCTGCTCGTGGACAGAAGGATTGGCCGCACGCACCCGGATCCGCGGAACGCGCCCCGGGTTTACGACAACTCCATGCTGGAAATGGCCGCGACCGAAGTCGGTGACATGGACCCTAGGGAGGTCCACGCCGAGGTCCGCGGGCTGGTGGCGCCTTACTTCTCGCGCAAGCGAATGGTGACGCTGCGGCCCCGGGTGCAGGCCGTGGTCGATGAGGCGATCGATCGGATGCTCAGCCAGGGTCATCCGGTGGACCTGCGGGCCGAGTTCGCCATGCCGGTGCCAGGTCTGGTGCTGTTCGAGCTGATCGGCGTGCCCGTGGACGCCAGGACGAAACTGCTCGAACTGCTCGATGTCATGCACCGGATGGACGCCGACGAGGCGGACCGGATGGCCGCGCTGTCCTTCCTGGCCGAACTGGCCGCGGAGAAGCGCCTAAATCCGGGCGATGACTTCCTCTCGGCGCTCAGCGACCGGGTGGACGACTGGAACCTCGCCTCGCTGGCGATCATGCTGATCTTCGCAGGCCACGGCAGCACCTCGGCCGCCGTGGTGAACGGAACACTGCGCCTGCTGACTCGTCCGGACCTCCGCGAGGAACTGATGAGCAAGCCGGAGCTGATGGCCACCGCCATCGAGGAACTACTGCGCACCAACAACGTCGGCGGTCTCTGGCTGCCGCACTACGCGCAGGAGGACATCGAGATCGCCGGGGAGACCATTCGCGGCGGCGACCTCGTGTTGCCGGACTTCGGTGTCGGCAACTTCGACCCGAGCGCGTTCCCGGACGCCGAGCGGATCGACCTCCGGCGAAATCCCAATCAGCACCTGACGTTCGCGCACGGGGCGTGGCACTGCGTCGGGGCTCCGCTGGTGCGGATGGAGCTGGACGTCATCTTCACCACCTTGTTCACCCGGATTCCGACCTTGCGACTCGACGCGGAGCTATCAGAGGTGCTGGGCGTGGGCGCGGACGACGATCGGTTCGCCGTGAGCGTCGATTCGCTGCCTGTGGCCTGGTAGCTCACCGAGTCCCCGACAACACCAGGTGCCGATGGACAACGAACAGAAACTCCGCGACTACCTCAAGCGTGCCAGCGCCGACCTGCAACGGACCCGGCGCCGCCTGCACGAGCTTGAGGCGGCCTCCCACGAACCGATCGCCATCATCGGGATGGCGTGTCGCTACCCCGGCGACATCACCTCTCCCGAGGATCTGTGGCGACTGGTCGAGTCAGCGTCCGACGGGGTCGGCAGCCTCCCGGCCGATCGCGGCTGGTACCTGGACGAAGGCGGTTCCGCCTCGCCCATTTCCGGCGGCTTCCTTTACGACGCACCGATGTTCGATCCGGAGTTCTTCGGCATCTCCCCGCGCGAAGCCCTCGCCATGGACCCGCAGCAGCGGCTGCTGCTGGAGGTCTCCTGGGAGGCGATGGAACGCTCCGGGCTGGATCCGCTCACCCTCAAGGGTTCCAGCACCGGGGTGTTCGTCGGCGCCATCCCGCAGGACTACCGGCTCGGCCCTCGGGACAACGTCGGCGGGTACGCGCTCACCGGCACCACCTCCAGTGTCCTGAGTGGACGGTTGGCCTACGTCTTCGGACTGGTCGGCCCGACGCTGACCGTGGACACCGCGTGTTCGACCTCCCTGGTCACGCTGCACCTGGCGGCCAGGGCACTGCGCGCGGGGGAGTGCTCGCTGGCACTGGCCGGCGGGGTCACGGTGATGTCCAGTCCGGGCACCATCACCGAGTTCAACAAGCAGGGCGGGCTGGCCGCGGACGGCTACTGCCGGTCCTTCTCCGACGACGCCGACGGCACCGGCTGGTCCGAGGGCGTCGGCGTGCTCATGCTGGAACGCCTTTCCGACGCCCGCCGCAACGGCCACCGGATCCTCGCGGTGGTCAGCGGTTCGGCGGTGAACTCCGACGGCGCGTCCAACGGGCTGACCGCCCCGAACGGTCCGTCCCAGCAACGCGTTATCGAAGCCGCCCTGCAGGACGCCCGGCTGGCTCCGCGCCAGGTGGACGTGGTGGAGGCGCACGGCACCGGCACGGCGCTGGGCGACCCGGTGGAGGCCGAGGCGCTGCTGGCCGTCTACGGCCGGGACCGCGAGCGGCCGTTGCTGCTGGGGTCGATCAAGTCGAACCTGGGGCACACCCAGTCCGCCGCGGGCGTGGCCGGTGTGATCAAGATGGTGCAGGCCATGCGGCACGGCCTTGCCCCGCAGACGTTGCACGTGCGCAGGCCCACTGATCAGGTCGACTGGACCGTCGGCCGGGTCGAGCTGCTCACCGAGGCCACCCCGTGGCCGGAGACCGGGGAACCGCGCCGCGCCGGCGTGTCCTCCTTCGGGCTCAGCGGCACCAACGCGCACGTGATCCTGGAGCTGGAGCCGGAGGAGGAGCAGGCCACCGAGCCCAAGCCCGAACCCAAACCGGATCCCAAGACCTGGCCGGTGCCGCTGCTGGTGGCCGGTCGCACCGCGGACGCGCTGCGCGCACAGGCCGCGAACCTGGTGGCCCGCCTGGACACCGAACCCGGGCTGAACACCACCGACCTGGCCTACTCCCTCGCGGTGGCGCGTTCGCCGTTCGAGCACCGCGCCGCGCTGGTGGTGGCCGACCTCGACGCCGCCCGCGCCGCACTGGCCGAGCTGGCCGAGGGCGCGGCGGTCGGCAGCGTGGTGCACGAGCGGCCGAAGCTGGCCGTGCTCTTCGCCGGGCAGGGCTCGCAGCGACTGGCCATGGGCCGCGAACTGCACGGGCGTTTCCCGGTGTTCGCCGAGACTTTTGACGCGGTGCTGGCCGAGTTCGACCCGCTGCTGGACACCCCGCTGCGCGAGATCGTCTGGGGCTCCGACGCGGAAGCCCTGGCGCGCACCGGATTTGCCCAGCCCGCGATCTTCGCGGTCGAGGTGGCCCTGTTCCGGCTCCTGGAGTCCTGGGGCGTCAGCCCGGATTTCCTGGCCGGGCACTCCGTCGGCGAGATCGCCGCCGCGCACGTGGCCGGGGTGTTCACCCTGACCGAGGCGGCCACGCTGGTCGCCGCTCGGGCGCGGCTGATGCAGGCGCTGCCCACCGGTGGCGCGATGGTCGCGGTGGACGCCACCGAGGCCGAGGTCCGCCCGCTGCTGGCCGGTCGCGAAGCGCAGGTGGCCCTGGCCGCGGTGAACGGGCCGCGGCACGTGGTGCTCTCCGGCGACGAGGACGCGGTCACCGAGATCGCCGCGGTCTTCGCCGAACAGGGCAGGCGGACTCGCCGTCTGCACGTCTCGCACGCCTTCCACTCCCCGCACATGGACCCCGCCGTGGCGGAGTTCCAGCGCGTGGTCGAGGGCCTTTCCCCGCAGCCGCCCCGAATTCCGGTCGTCTCCACCGTCACCGGTGTGCAGGCCACCGTGGCCGAACTGACCAGCGCCGAGTACTGGGCCGGGCAGATCCGGGCCACCGTGCGCTTCGCCGACGCGGTGTCCTGGCTGCACGAACACGGCGTGCGCGCCTTCCTGGAACTCGGCCCGGACACCACCCTCGGCACCCTCACCGAGAGCAGCCTGGCCAGCGCCGACCCCGCGCCCGCGATCACCTCGGTGCTGCGGCCGGACCGCGGCGAGGTCGAGGCGATCACCACCGCGCTCACCGTGCTGCACGGCAGCGGCGTGACCCTGCGCTGGGCCGCCTACTTCGACGGCATCAACGCCACCGAGGTGGACCTGCCGACCTATCCGTTCCAGCGCAGGCGGTTCTGGCCGAGGGACGGCTACCGCGCCGACGTCGGCAGCGTGCGCTCGGCCGGGCTCAGCGCGGCCCGGCACCCACTGCTGGCCGCCACCGTCTCGCTCGCCGGTTCCGAGGGCACGCTGCTCACCGGGCGACTGGCCGTGCGCGATCACCCTTGGCTGGCCGGACACCGGGTCGGCAAGGACGTGGTGCTGCCCGGCGCGGCCCTGATCGAACTGGTCACCCGCGCGGCCGATGAGGTCGGCTGCGACAACATCCGCGAACTGACCACCACCACCGCCCTGCGCCTGCCCGGCGACGGCGGCGTGCAGCTCCAGCTGCAGATCGGCCCGGACGAGGACGGGCGGCGCGAGGTCGCCGTCTACTCCCGCCCGGACGACCAGGACGACCTGCCCTGGACCAAACACGCCACCGCCATCCTGGAACGCGGTGGCCTGGAAGGGATCGCGGGCGAGACCGAGTGGCCGCCCGCGGGCGCGGAGCCGGTCGATGTGTCCGGGCTGTATGCGGGCATGGGCGACGGTGGGGTCCACTATGGACCGAGTTTCCAGGGCCTGCGGGCCGCCTGGAAGCTCGGCACCGAGGTCTTCGCCGAGGTCGAACTGCCCGCCGAGGTCGCGGGCGACGCGGCCGAATTCGGGCTGCACCCGGTGCTCCTGGACTCCGCACTGCACGCCGCGCACCTGGCCGAACTCGACGCGAGCGTGCGGGGCGGCCTGCCGTTCCACTGGGAGGACGTGCGCCTGCACGCCGCAGGTGCTCCGGCCGCGCGAGTGCGGCTCACGCCCGCCGGTGACCGGATCTCGCTGACCATCTCCGACCACACCGGCGCGCTGATCGCCGCGGTCGGCGCCGTGGTGCTGCGCACGCCGAGTGGCAGCGCGCCGGTGGCCACCGGAAACCTGTACCGCCTGGACTGGACCGAATCCGGCGAAGCCCCCAGCACCCCGGCCCGGATCGGTCTGCTCGGCCCGGACCACTTCGGCCTGGCAGACCTGCTTGACCTGCCGCTGGCCGCGGACCTGGACAGCCTGGCCGAGGGCGAGATGCCCACGGTGGTGCTGCACCAGACCTGGACCGAGGAATCCCCGCGACCCGGCGCACACGAGCTGACCGCCGCCGCGCTGGTCCGGCTGCGGGACTGGCTGGAGGACAGTCGATTCCCTGGCACAGAACTGATTTTTGTCACCCGCGGCGCGACCGGCGCGGTCACCGATCCGGCCGCCGCCGCGGTGTGGGGCCTGGTGCGCACCGCGCAGGCCGAGCACCCGGGCCGCTTCCGGCTGCTCGACCTCGACCCGGCCACCAACGACTCCGCCGAGCTGGTGCGCACCGCGCTGGCCGGTTCCGAACCGCAACTCGCCCTGCGGGACAACAAGATCCTGGCCGCTCGCCTGGCCAGGGTGATCCCGGCCGAGGACGCTCCGGCGGCCTGGGATGAGAACGGCACCGTGGTCATCACCGGCGGCCTCAGCGGCCTCGGCGCGGTGCTCGCCCGCCACCTGGTCAGCGCGCGCGGCGTGCGTTCCCTGCTGCTGCTCAGCCGCAGCGGCCTGGCCACCGCCGGTGCCGAGAACCTCGTCGCCGAGTTGACTGAACTCGGCGCACTGGTCACCGTGGCCGCCTGCGATGTCGCCGACCGTGACTCACTTTCCCAGGCGCTCCACCAGGTCCCAGCCGAGCACCCGATCACCGCGGTCTGCCACTCCGCCGGAGTGCTCGCCGACGGCGTGATCTCCACCCTCACCGCCGAACAGCTCACCGCCGCGCTGCGGCCCAAGGTCGACGGCGCCTGGCACCTCCATGACCTCCTCGGCGACACCGCCACCCTGGTGCTGTTCTCCTCCCTGGCCGGCCTGCTCGGCGCGCCAGGACAGGGAAACTACGCCGCGGGCAACGCCTTCCTGGACGCACTCACCGCGCACCGCCGCACCCTCGGCCTGCCCGGCGTCTCCCTCGCCTGGGGACCGTGGGCGGAGACCGCGGGCATGACCGCCGAACTCGGCGGCGCCCAGGTTCAGCGCCTGCGCCGACTCGGCACCCCGCCGCTGTCCGAGTCCGACGGCCTGGCCCTGTTCGACCTCGCCATCGCAGCCGGGGAACCGGTGCTCGCGCCGGTGCGCCTGGACTTCGGCGTGCTGCGCTCCGCCCCCGAGGTGCCCTCGGTGCTGCGCGGCCTGCTCGGTCAGACCCGCCGCCGGGTCACCGCCGGACCGCTCGGCGGCCAGCGGCCCAAGCAGCGCGCCGTACTCGGCAAGCGCGAGGCCACCGACCTGGTGTCCCAGCAGATCGCCGCTGTCCTTGGCCACACCGACAGCACCACCATCGACCCCGGCCGCCCGCTGGCCGAACTCGGCTTCGACTCGCTCACCGCGGTCGAACTGCGTAACCGGCTCAGCGCCGCCACCGGCCTGCGACTGTCCCCGACCCTGGTGTTCGACCACCCCAACCTGGGCGAACTCGTCGAACACATCCTCCGCGAAAGCGGCTCGGTCGCCGGGCCAGCCGCCGTCTCGGCTGTGCCCTACGGCGCGGTCAGCGACGACCCGATCGTCATCGTCGGCATGGGCTGCCGCTACCCCGGCGGCGTCAGCTCCCCGGACGACCTGTGGGGCCTGCTCGCCGAGGGCCGGGACGCCATCACCGGCTTCCCGGACAACCGCGGCTGGGACCTGGCCACCCTCTACCACCCGGACCCCGACCACCCCGGCACCGCCTACACCCGCTCCGGCGGCTTCCTGCGCGACGCAGGCCAGTTCGACCCGGCCTTCTTCGGCATGGGCCCCCGCGAAGCCCTCGCCACCGACGCCCAGCAGCGGCTCTTGCTGGAAGTCTCCTGGGAGGCCATCGAACGCGCGGGCATCGACCCACGCCGGTTGCGCGGCAGCCGGACCGGCGTGTTCGCCGGGGTCATGTACGGCGACTACGGCGCACTGCTCGCCGGTGCGGACTTCGAGGGCCACGCGGGCACCGGCACCTCCGGCAGCATCGTCTCCGGCCGGGTGTCCTACGCGCTCGGCCTGGAAGGCCCCGCGGTCACCGTGGACACCGCGTGCTCCTCCTCGCTGGTCGCCATGCACTGGGCCATGCAGGCCCTGCGCTCCGGCGAATGCACCCTGGCCCTGGCCGGTGGTGTCACCGTGATGGCCACGCCGGGTGCCTTCATCGAGTTCTCCCGGCAGCGCGGCCTGGCCAAGGACGGGCGCTGCAAGGCATATTCCGACGCCGCCGACGGCGTGAGCTGGGCCGAGGGCGTCGGTGTTGTGGTGCTGGAACGCCAGTCCGACGCCATCCGCAACGGCCACCAGATCCTGGCCGTGGTGCGTGGCAGCGCGGTCAACTCCGACGGCTCCTCCAACGGCCTCACCGCCCCCAACGGCGGCGCCCAGCAACGGGTCATCCGGGACGCGCTCGCGGGCGCCGGACTGTCCACTTCGGACGTTGACGTGATCGAGGGCCACGGCACCGGCACCGCACTCGGCGACCCGGTGGAGGCCCGCGCACTGCTGGCCACCTACGGGCAGGACCGCACCGAACCCGTGCTGCTCGGCTCGGTGAAGTCCAACATCGGGCACACCCAGGCCGCCGCCGGTGTCGCCGGGATCATCAAGATGGTCCTCGCGATGCGGCACGGCCAGGTGCCCAAGACCCTCCACGTGGACACCCCATCCTCGCACGTGGACTGGGCCGAGGGCGCACTGTCCCTGCTGGCCGAACCCACCGTGTGGCCGGAAGCCGACCGCCCACGGCGCGCGGCGGTGTCCTCCTTCGGCTTCAGCGGCACCAACGCGCACGTCATCCTGGAGGCCCCGCCCGCGCCCGCCGCACGGGAGATCCCGGCCGAGCCGGAGATCATCGCGCCGGTGCTGCTGTCCGCACGCAGCGCCACCGCGTTGCGCCGCCAGGCATCCCGACTCGTGCCACAGGTCACCGAGACCACCCGGCTCACCGACCTGGCCTACTCCCTCGCGGCCACCCGGTCCCGGTTCGAGCATCGCGCGGTGCTCACCGCCGCCGACCCCTCGGCCCTGCGCAAGGCATTGACCGCACTCGCCGACGGTAGCCCCAGCCCGGCCGTGGCCACCGGCGAGGCCAGCCCGAACCTGCGGCTGACCGCGTTGTTCACCGGCCAGGGCAGCCAGCGCCCCGGCATGGGAGCCGAACTGCGCCAACGGTTCCCGGTCTTCGCCACCGCCCTGGACGAGGTCTTCGCCGCGGTTGATCCGCACCTGGACCGCCCACTGGCCGAGGTGATGTTCGCCGCGGACGCCGAGCTGCTGGACCGCACCGAATGGACCCAGCCCGCGATGTTCGCCCTCGAAGTCGCGCTGCACCGGCTGCTGGAATCCTGGGGCGTGCGGCCGGACTTCCTGATCGGCCACTCCATCGGCGAACTCGCCGCCGCACACGTCGCCGGGGTGTTCTCCCTGTCCGACGCCGCCAAGCTGGTGGTCGCCAGGGGCAGGCTGATGCAGGCCCTGCGCCAGGACGGCGCGATGGTCGCGGTGCAGGCCACCGAGGAAGAGGTCCGACCGGAACTCACCGACGGCGTGGTGATCAGCGCCGTCAACGGGCCGCGTTCGGTGGTGCTCGGCGGCGATGAGGAAGCCACCCTGGCGGTCGCCGCCCGCTTTGCCGAGCAGGGCAGGCGGACCCGGCGGCTCAACACCAGCCACGCCTTCCACACCCCGCATATGGACGGCATGCTGACCGAATTCCTGGCTGTCGCCCGGGAAGTGGACTACCAGCCGCCGACCATCCCGATCGTGTCCACGGTGACCGGCCAGCTGGTCGAGGACACCGAACTGTGCACACCGGAGTACTGGGCCGGACAGGTCCGGGCCACCGTGCGCTTCGCCGACGCCATCCGCACCGCCGCCCGCCTCGGCGTGGGCGCGTTCGTGGAGATCGGCCCGGACAGCGTGCTCTGCGCGATGGCCGCGGAAACCCTTGGCGAGAACGCCGACATCGAACCGGTGCCCGCCCTGCGCGCCAAGCGCGAAGAGGAACGAACGCTCGTCGAAGCCTTGGGGCGCTTGCACATCCAGGGCGTGGACGTGGACTGGGACGCCTTCTTCGGTCCCGGCCGCACCGTGCTCGACCTGCCCACCTACGCCTTCGACCACCAGCTCTTCTGGCCCCGCGCCAGCACCCCGGTCGCCCGACCCGCGGAACTGCGGTACCGGGCAGACTGGGCAGTACTCGGATCCGTTGCCGTGCCGCAGCTTTCCGGGTTGTGGCTACTGGTGGACGTGGCGGATGAACTCGCCGCGACTCTGGAAAGCCATGGCGCGCAGGTACGTCAGCTCACCCTGGACGCCGCGCTGCCGACCCGGCTGGCCGAACTGGACCAGGCCGTCACCGGAGTGCTCTCCGGCCAGCCGCTGATCGGCACGCACAACCTGTTGCGCGCCTTGGCAGCGGCCGGAGTCGAAGCTCCACTGTGGACTGTCACCCGGCAGGCCGTGTGCACCGGGACCGAGGACCTGCCGCCTGACCCCGACCAGGCAACGGTCTGGGGCTACGGCCGCGCTGCCGCGCTGGAGTTCCCGGCCGGTTGGGGCGGTCTGATCGACCTGGCCGAAGACGCCAACCCGGACGACCTGGTCCGGGCGCTGGGCACGGCCTGGCAGGGGGAGGACCAGCTCGCACTGCGCGCCGCCGGAGCCTTCGGGCGTCGGCTGGTGCGGCATGAAGGTGTTGAGCCCACAGGCGAACTGCCTACCGAGGGCACGGTACTGATCACCGGCGGCACCGGCGGACTCGGCGGCGAGGTCGCCCGCTGGCTGGCCACCGCAGGCGTCCGGCACCTGGTGCTCACCAGCCGCAAGGGCCCGGACGCCCCCGGCGCCCGCACCCTGGCCGCCGAACTGGCCGAACTTGGCGCCACGGTGGACTTCCGGGCCTGCGACGCCGCCGACCGGGACGCCCTGGCCGCCGTGTTGGACGCCGTCCCCGCCGAGTACCCGCTGATCGGTGTGGTGCACGCGGCCGGGGTCAGCGAACTGCGCCCGATCGTCGACACCGACCCGGCCGAACTCACTGCCTCGATGGCGGCCAAGGTGCTCGGCGCGGCCAACCTGGACGCCCTGCTCGCCGAGTCCGACCTGGACCTGTTCGTGCTCTTCGGCTCCATCGCCGGAGTCGTGGGCAGCGGCGGCCAGGCCGCCTACAGCGCGGCCAACGCCTACCTGGACGCCCTCGCCGAGAACCGGCGCGCCCGTGGCTTCAAGGCGACCAGTCTCGGGTGGGGTCCGTGGGCCGAGGCCGGACTGGCTGCCGACGACACCGCCCGCGAACGCCTGGCCCGGCACGGCATGCGCCCGCTGCTCACCGGCCCCGCACTGGCCGAACTGCGCCGCGCGCTCGCCGGTGACCAGCCCGCGGTGATGATCGCCGACATCGACTGGACCACCTACCTCCAGGTCTTCACCTCCCGCCGTCCCAGCGCACTGCTGGCCGGACTGGTCGAGACCGCCGCCGACGCACCCGAGTCCGGCACCCAGACCGAACTCACCGCCCGCCTGGCCCGACTGTCCGAAGTGGACCAGTTGCGGGTGCTGGTGGACGTGGTCCGCGCCGAGGCGGCAGCCGTCCTCGGCCACGACAGCCCGGCCGAACTGAACGAGCGCCGCGCCTTCCGCGACCTCGGCTTCGACTCGCTCGGCGCGATCGAACTGCGCAGGCGACTCGGCAAACTCACCGGCCGGCCGCTGTCCAACACCATGGTCTTCGACCACCCCACGCCCGAGGCGCTCGCCAAGTACGTGCGCGCGGAGATCTCCGGCACCCGGGACGGCGTGACCGGTCCGGTGGCCGCCATCGCCGCCGACGAGCCGATCGCCATCGTCGGCCTCAGCTGCCGCTACCCCGGTGGCATCACCGACCCGGAACAGCTGTGGCGACTCGTCGCCGACGGCGTGGACGCCATTTCCGGCTTCCCGCCCGAGCGCGGCTGGCCCGAGACCGCCATCTACGACCCGGACCCGGACAACCCGACCACCACCTACACCACCCAGGGCGGCTTCCTCACCGACCCGGACGCCTTCGACCCCGCCTTCTTCGGCATTTCCCCGCGCGAAGCGCTGGGCATGGACCCGCAGCAGCGGCTGCTCCTGGAAGTCACCTGGGAGGCGTTCGAGCGGGCCGGACTGGACCCGCAGACCTTGCGTGGCACGCTCACCGGCACCTACGTCGGCTCCAGCTACACCGAATACGGGGCAGGCCAAGAGGTCGACGGCCAGGTCGTCACCGGGACCATCCCGAGCATCCTCTCCGGCCGGGTCGCCTACGTGCTCGGCCTGGAAGGCCCCGCGGTCACCGTGGACACCGCGTGCTCCTCCTCGCTGGTGGCGATTCACCTTGCCGCGCAGGCACTCCGCAACGGTGAGACCACCCTCGCCGTCGCCGGTGGCGTCACCGTGATGCCCAACCCGGGCCCGTGGATCGCCTTCAGCCGTCAGCGCGCCCTCGCCTCCGACGGCCGGTCCAAGGCCTTCTCCGATGAGGCCGACGGCATGGTGCTGGCCGAGGGCATCGGCATGCTTGTCCTGCAACGACTTTCCGACGCCCGCCGCGACGGCCGCCCGGTGCTCGCGGTGCTCAAGGGCTCGGCGATCAACTCCGACGGCGCCTCCAACGGCCTCACCGCCCCCAACGGCCCGTCCCAGGAACGCGTCATCCGGCAGGCCCTGGCCAACGCCCGGCTCACCGCCGGCGACGTGGACGTGGTCGAGGCGCACGGCACCGGCACCGCGCTCGGCGATCCGATCGAAGCCCAGGCCCTGCAACGGACCTACGGCCTGGAACGCTCACCCGAGCAGCCGCTGTGGCTGGGCTCGATCAAGTCCAACATCGGGCACAGCCAGTCCGCCGCCGGTGTCGCCGGTGTGATCAAGATGATCATGGCGATGCGGTACGGGCAGCTGCCGAAGACCCTGCACGTGGACACGCTGTCCACACACGTGGACTGGAGTGCCAGCGCGGTCACTCCGCTGGCCGAGCCGGTGGAGTGGGAACGGCGGGACCGGCCGCGCCGGGCCGCGGTGTCCTCCTTCGGCATCAGCGGCACCAACGCGCACGTCATCCTGGAACAGGACGACACCCCGCCCGCGCCCGCCACGGTTCCGATGACCCCGCCAGCCGCCGTGCCGCTGGTGCTGGCAGCCAAGAGCGAGAACGCCTTGCGCGGTCAGGCCGAACAGCTGTCCACAGTGGACGCCTCCGCGCTGGACCTGGGCTACTCGCTGGTGACCAGCCGCTCCACCTTCGACCACCGCGCGGTGCTGATCAGCGACGCCGAGGGTCACGAAGACCTGGTGCGCTCACTGGCCAACGGCGAGTCCGCGCCCGGGGTGATCAGCGGGGTGGCCGATATCGACGGCCGCACCCTGTTCGTCTTCCCCGGTCAGGGCGCGCAGTGGCTCGGCATGGGCGCGAAACTCTTGGACGAGTCGCCGGTCTTCGCCGCCCGGATGGCCGAATGCGCCGCCGCACTCGACCCGTTCATCGACTTCTCGCTGCTCGACCTGGTCCGCGGCGCGCCGGACGCGCCCAGCCTGGAACTCGTGGACGTGGTGCAACCCGCCTCTTTCGCGGTGATGGTCTCCCTGGCCGCGCTGTGGCAGTCCTATGGCGTGCGGCCGGACGCGGTGCTCGGCCACTCCCAGGGTGAGATCGCCGCCGCGGTCGTCTCCGGCGCGCTCTCGCTGCCCGACGGCGCCCGCGTGGTCGCCTTGCGCAGCCAGGCGATCCGGCGGCGGATGGGTGGCTCCGGCGGCATGATGTCGGTGGCGCTCTCCGCCGAAGAAGTGCTGCCGCGACTGGGTGAGCACCTGCACCTGGCCGCGTTGAACAGCCCGCGCTCGGTGGTGGTCTGCGGTGTGCCCGAGGCCCTGGACGCACTCGGCGAACAGCTGGCGGCGGAGGAGATCCGGTTCCGCCGGGTCGCGGTGGACTACGCCTCGCACTCCCCGCACGTGGCCAACCTGAGCGCCGACCTGCTCACCGACCTCGCGCCGATCCAGCCCCGCGAATCACAGATTCCCTTCTATTCCACGGTGACCGGCGACTGGCTGGACACCACCGGCATGGACGCCGAGTACTGGTACACCAACCTGCGCGAGCAGGTCGGCTTTGCCCCGGCGGTGCGCGCCCTGATCAAGGCCGGGTACCGGCGGTTCATCGAGGCCAGCAGCCACCCGGTGCTGACCATGGCCGTGCAGGAGACCGCCGACGAACTCGGCAAGCCCATCGTGGTCACCGGCACCCTGCGCCGCGAGGACGGCGGTCTGGACCGGGCGCTGACCTCGGTGGCCGAGGCGTTCGTGCGCGGTGTCGACGTGGACTGGACCGCGGCCTTCGCCGGAACCGGCGCGCGGCGGGTAGACCTGCCCACCTACGCCTTCCAGCACGACAGCTTCTGGCTCACCCCGATCATGCCTACCACCGAGGCCAGCGCGTCCGACGACGCTGCCTGGGCGGCACTGGAAGCGGCCGATCCGGCCGAGCTGGCCGTGGACTTCGGGGTGGACCCGGCCTCGCTGGCCAGCGTGCTCCCGGCGCTGACCGACTGGCGGCGGCGACGCGGTCAGGCGGCCACCGTGGATTCCTGGCGCTACCGGGCCCGCTGGGTGCCGCAGAAGATCGGCCGCAAGTCGCAGCTGACCGGAACCTGGCTGCTGGTCACCACCGGCGCCGAGGACCCACTCGCCACCCAGATCGCCGAAGTCCTTGCTGGGCAAGGTGTTGAGGTCCAGCGACTGGACAACCCCGGCACCAACCGCGACGAGATCGCAGCCCGCCTGGGTACCGAACCCGTCGCCGGAGTGCTCTCCACCCTGGCCATCGACGAATCACTGGTCCCCGAGCTTTCCGCGCTGCCACAGGGCTTGTCCGCCACCCTGGCGCTCACCCAGGCCCTCGGCGCGGCTGCCGTCGAGGCCCCGCTCTGGCTGCTCACCCGCGGCGCGCTCGCCATCGGCGGCTCGGACCAGGTTTCCAGGCCGGTGCAGGCCATGGTCAGCGGCTTCGGCTGGACCGCGGCCCTGGAACACGCCGACCGCTTCGGCGGCGTCCTGGACCTGCCCGCCGAACTCGCCGCCGCCGACCACAACGTCGTGGTGGCTGCACTTTCCGGCGACATCGCGGAGGACCAGCTCGCCGTGCGCGGCGGCAGCCTGTACGCCCGCCGGGTGGTGCCCGCGGCCCCCGCGAACGGCCAGCACCGCTGGACCCCGCGCGGCACCGCGATCATCACCGGCGGCTCCGGCACCTTGGCCCCGCACGTGGCCCGCTGGGCCGTCGAGCAGGGCCTGACCCACCTGGTGCTGCTCAGCCGTGGTGGCGCGGAACACCCGCGCTCGATCGCACTGCTCAGGGAACTCGCCGAACTGGGCATCGAGGCCGAGGCCGCCGCCTGCGACGTCACCGACAAGGCCGCGCTGATCGCGTTGCGCGATCGCCTGGTCAGCCAGGGCCGGGATATCCGCACCGTGATCCACGCGGCCGCGATCATCGAACTGGCCTCGATCGAGGAGACCAACCCGGTCGACTTCGACCGGGTGCTGGCCGCCAAGGTCACCGGCGCGGCCAACCTGGACGAGGTCTTCGCCGACACACAACTTGATCGGTTCGTGCTGTTCTCCTCGGTGGCCGGGCTGTGGGGCACCGGCAGGCACGCGGCCTACGTCGCGGGCAACGCCTACCTGCACGCCCTCGCCGAACGCCGCCGCGCCCAGGGCCGGGCCGCCACCGCCGTGTTCTGGGGCATCTGGGCCGATGACAAGGAACTGGGCCGGGTCGACCCGAGCCAGATCGTGCGCAGCGGCCTGACCTTCATGGAACCCGCGCTCGCCCTCACCGGGCTACGCGCGGCGCTGGACGCCGATGAGACCGCGGTCGCGGTGGCCGATGTGGACTGGGCCACCTACTACCCGGTCTACACCGCCGCCAGGGCCACCACCCTCTTCGACGAGATCCCGGCAATCCAGCAGCCCCAAGCAGAAGCGGTCACCGCCGGGCCCGCCGCTGGTGGCGAACTAGCCACCACGTTGCTCGCCCTGGCCCCGTCCCAGCGGGAGCAGAAGCTCCTGGAGCTGGTGCGGGCCGAGGCCGCGACCGTGCTCGGCCACAAGTCCGGCGACGCGCTGCCCGATCACCGGGCCTTCCGTGAGGCCGGGTTCGACTCGGTGATGGCAGTCGACCTGCGCAACCGCCTGGCTAGGGCCACCGGGCTCACCCTGCCCGCCACCCTGGTCTTCGAGCACGCCAACCCGACCGCGCTGGTCGCCTTCCTGCTGGGCGAACTGCTCGGCAACGCACCGGCAATTCCCTCCGCCGCAACAACTTCGGTCGCGGTGGACGACGAGCCGATCGCGATCGTCGGCATGGCCTGCCGCTACCCCGGCGGCGCCAACACCCCCGAGGGCCTGTGGCAGCTCGCTGTGGACGGCGTGGACGCCATCTCCGGCCTGCCCACCGACCGCGGCTGGATCACCGACGGCTTCGCCGACGCGCAGGGCGGATTCCTGCACGAGGCCGCCGACTTCGACCCCGGCTTCTTCGGTGTCTCGCCACGGGAAGCCGTCGCCATGGACCCGCAGCAGCGCCTGCTGCTGGAAACCGCCTGGGAGGCGTTCGAGCGTTCCGGGCTGGATCCGCACGGCCTGCGCGGCAGCCGGACCGGCACCTTCATCGGGGCCAGCTACACCGACTACAACGTGGCCGCGGCCGCCGCCGTACAGAGCGAGTCCGACGCCGCCGACGTGGCCGGGCACCTGGTCACCGGCGCGCTGCCGAGCATCATCTCCGGCCGGATCAACTACCTGTTCGGCTTCGAGGGTCCCTCGCTGACCCTGGACACGGCGTGTTCCTCCTCGCTAATGGCTATCCACCTGGCCGCCCGCTCGCTCAAGACCGGCGAGAGCAGCCTGGCCCTGGCCGGCGGGGTGGCGATCATGTCCACACCGAACTCCTTCATCGGCTTCAGCCGCCAGCAGGTCCTCGCGCACGACGGGCGGTGCAAGGCCTACGCGGACAGCGCCGACGGCATGACCCTGGCCGAGGGTGTTGGCCTGGTGCTGCTGGAACGACTCTCCGACGCCCAGCGCAACGGGCACCAGGTCCTTGCCGTGCTGCGTGGTTCGGCGGCCAACTCTGACGGCGCCTCCAACGGCCTCACCGCTCCGAGTGGCGCGGCCCAGCAACAGGTCATCGTGGACGCATTGGCCGCCGCCCAGGTCAGTCCGGCCGAGGTGGACGCGGTGGAGGGCCACGGCACCGGCACCGCGCTCGGCGACCCGATCGAGGCCCGCGCGCTGCTGGCCACCTACGGGCAGGACCGGGAGCGGCCGCTGCTGCTCGGCTCGGTCAAGTCCAACATCGGGCACACCCAGATGGCCTCCGGCGTGGCCAGCGTCATCAAGATGGTGCAGGCCCTGCAACACGGTGTCCTGCCCAGGACCCTGCACGCGGACACCCCGTCCACGCACGTGGACTGGACCGCCGGGTCGATCGACCTGCTGCACGAGCAGACCGACTGGCCGGAGACCGGCAGGCCGCGCCGCGCGGGCGTGTCCTCCTTCGGGCTCAGCGGCACCAACGTGCACCTGGTCCTGGAACAGGCCCCCAAACAGCCCGAAGGGGCCGCCGCCGAACAGGTCGACGGCCCGCTGCCCGTGCTGGTCTCGGCCCGCAACCCGCGTGCCCTCCAGGCCCAGGCCACCCGACTACTGTCCACTGTGGACTCCTGCGCGGCGCTGACGGTGACCGATCTGGCCGCCGCCACCGCCACCGGCCGCGCGGTGTTCGAGCACCGGGCCGCCCTGGTCGCCGCCGATCTCGACGAACTGCGGCAGGGCCTGATCGAGCTGAGCGCAGGCCGACCGGCTCCCGGGCTGGTCACCGGCCGGGCGCGGCGGGGTCGCACCGCGTTCCTGTTCACCGGACAGGGCAGCCAGCGCGCCGGTATGGGCGCCGAGCTATACCAGCGGTTCGAGGTCTTCGCCGACGCGCTCGACGAGGTCGCCGCGCACCTGGACACCGAACTGGACCGCCCGCTCCGTGAGGTGCTCTTCGCCGAGCCGGACAGCCCCGAGGCGGAGTTGTTGCACCGCACCGGGTTCGCCCAGCCCGCGCTGTTCGCGGTCGAGGTGGCGCTGTTCCGGCTGCTCACCTCCTGGGGCATCACGCCGGACTACGTCACCGGCCACTCCATCGGCGAGCTGGTCGCCGCACACGTCGCCGAGGTGCTCTCGCTCCCCGACGCCTGCATGCTGGTCGCGGCCCGCGCCCGACTGATGGACGCACTGCCTGACGGCGGCGCGATGACCGCGGTGGAAGCCACCGAGGACGAATTCCTGGCCCTGGAACGGGATCGGGTGTCCATCGCCTCGATCAACGGCCCCCGCTCGCTGGTCGTCTCCGGCGACGCGGACGCCGTGGACGAGGTGGCCGAGCACTTCAAGGCCATGGGTCGCCGGACCTCGCGGCTGAAGGTGAGCCACGCGTTCCACTCGCCGCACCTGGACCCGATGCTGGCCGAGTTCGCCGCGGTCGCCCGGACGCTGACCTACCGGGCCCCGCGCCTGGCCGTGGTGTCCAACCTGACCGGCGCCCTGGCTACCGCGGAACAGCTGTGCTCGCCCGAATACTGGGTGCAGCACGCCCGGCAGGCGGTGCGGTTCGCAGACGGCATCGCGTACCTGGCCGAGCAGGGCGTGGCCAACTTCGTCGAACTCGGCCCGGACGGTGTGCTGTCCGGCCTGGCCGAGGGCTGCCTGCCCGAGGACGTCGAGTCCCTGCGCATCCCGTTGCTGCGCAAGGGAGGGCCCGAGGTTCCGGCCACCCTCAGCGCGATCTCGGCCCTGCACGTACACGGCGTATCTGTCGACTGGGCCGCGTTCTTCACCGGCTCCGGCGCCCGCCGGGTCGAGCTGCCCACCTACGCGTTCCAGCGCGAGCGGTACTGGCCGAGCGCGCCTGCGGTCACCCGTCAGTCCACTGTGGACGATCTGCGCTACCGGGTGGACTGGCGCAAGCTGGCCGAGGTGTCCGCATCCACGCCGGAAGGCCGTTGGCTGGTGCTGGCGGGCGAAGGCGAGCCGGACTGGCTGCCCGGCCTGCTGGACCTGGTCGCCGAGTCGTCCGAGCGGGTCACCGTGTCGAACCGGGCAGACCTGGCCGGACTGGCGGACAGCCCGGTGCGCGGCGTGCTGCTGCTCACCGCCCCGTCCCTGCCACAGACCGCGCTTTCCTTGCAGGCACTGACCAACGCGGGCATCACCGCGCCGGTGTGGTGCCTGACCAGTGACGCGGACACCAACCCGGAACAGGCCGCGATCTGGGGCTTCGGCCGGGTCGCCGCACTCGAATACCCCGACACCTGGGGCGGTCTGGCCGACCTGCCCGCCGAGGTCAGCGCGGACGTGCTGGCCCGGCTGGCCGCCGTGGTCACCGGCGGATTCGGTGCTGAGGACCAGGTCGCGGTGCGCCCCGAGGGTGTGCTCGGCCGCAGGCTGGTCCGCGCCGCCAACGCCGCCGAAGGCCAGTACCAGCCCAGCGGCACCGTGCTGGTCACCGGCGCGACCGGCGGCATCGGTGGGCACCTGGCCCGCTGGCTGGCCCGCGAGGGCGCGGCGCACCTGGTGCTCGCCAGCCGCCGTGGCGGCGAAGCCCCTGGCGCGCAGGAACTGGTTGCCGAACTGACCGAGCTGGGTGTCCAGGTCACCATGGCCGCCTGCGATGTCGCCGACCGGGACGCCCTGGCCGCACTGCTCGCCGAACACCCGCCGAACGCGGTCTTCCACGCGGCAGGCGTGGTCGAGGACGGCGTGATCGACAGCCTCGGCCCGGACGCCTTCGACCGCGTGCTGGCCGCGAAGGCGTTGTCTGCCAAGCACCTGCACGAACTGGCCACCGACCTGGACGCGTTCGTCCTGTTCACCTCCACCGCCGGCGTGATCGGCGGTGCGGGCCAGGCCAACTACGCCGCCGCCAACGCCTACCTGGACGCACTGGCCCAGACCCGCCGCGCCGCCGGACTCCCGGCCACCGCGGTGGCCTGGGGCCCGTGGGCCGGGGCAGGCATGGCGGCCGAGGCGGGGACCGAACGGATGCGGCGCGCGGGCCTGTTCCCGCTGGCCGCGAGCCGGGGAATCGGCGCGCTGGCCAAGGCGATCGGCGG
Organism: Crossiella sp. CA198; assembly: GCF_052078295.1. NCBI lineage: Bacteria > Bacillati > Actinomycetota > Actinomycetes > Pseudonocardiales > Pseudonocardiaceae > Crossiella > Crossiella sp. CA198. The sequence goes on along the minus strand of NZ_JBQJIM010000004.1, from coordinate 450,003 downwards.
CGAGGCCACCCTCACCGTGGCCGATGTGGACTGGTCCCGATTCGCCCCAGCCCTGGCCGCCGCCCGCCTGATGCCGCTGCTGACCGAACTGCACGTGGCCCCCCTGGCCGCGGCCGAACCCGAGGCCCAGCACGGAGCCAAGCTGCGCACCGAGTTGCAGGGCCTGTCCGGCCCGGCCCGGGTGCGGCGGATGGCCGAACTGGTCCGCGGCCAGGTCGCGATGGTGCTGGGGCACAGCGGAATCGACACCGTGGACGTGGAACTCCCGTTCCGCGACCTCGGCTTCGACTCGCTGACCACCCTGGAACTGCGCAACGGCCTGGCCACCGCGACTGGCCTCAAACTCACCGCCTCCCTGGTCTACGACCACCCGACCCCGCGCGAGCTGGCCGCCTTCCTGATCAGCGAACTGCTCGGGTCCGCCACGGCGGCGCCGGTCCAGGTGGCCGCCCGCAACGACGAGCCGATCGCGGTGGTCGGCATCGGCTGCCGCTTCCCCGGCGGCATCAGCTCGCCCGAGGAACTCTGGGACCTGCTGGTGCAGGGCCGGGACGGCATCGTGGACTTCCCGGCCGACCGCGGCTGGGACCTGGAACTCCTGGCCGCGGCCGGATCCGCCACCACCCGCGGTGGCTTCCTGCCCGGCGTGGCCGACTTCGACGCCCCGTTCTTCGGCATCTCCCCGCGCGAGGCCATGGCCATGGACCCGCAGCAGCGCCTGCTGCTGGAAACCGCCTGGGAGGCCCTGGAACGCGCCGGAGTCGACCCGAACTCCTTGCGTGGCAGCAACGCCGGGGTTTTCGTGGGCACCAACGGCCAGGACTACCTGACCCTGCTCGGTCAGGCCGCGGACATGGAACGACTCGGCGGGCACGTGGCCACCGGCAACACCGCCAGCGTCATGTCCGGCCGCCTCGCCTACACCTTCGGCCTCGAAGGCCCGGCCATCACCATCGACACCGCCTGCTCCGCCTCCCTGGTCGCCCTGCACTGGGCTGGCCGCGCGCTGCGGGACGGCGAATGCTCACTGGCCCTGGTCGGTGGTGTGTCGGTGATGTCCACGCCGGGCTCGTTCATCGAGTTCAGCAAGGCGGGCGGACTCGCCGCCGACGGCCGCTGCAAGCCCTTCGGCGCGGGAGCCGACGGCACCAGCTGGTCCGAAGGCGCGGGCATGCTGGTCCTGGAACGGCTTTCCGACGCCAGGCGCAACGGCCGCCAGGTGCTTGCGGTGATCAAGGGCTCGGCGATCAACTCCGATGGCGCGTCCAACGGCCTCACCGCCCCCAACGGACCGGCCCAGCAACGGGTCATCCGAGCTGCCCTGGCCGACGCCGGACTGCGACCGTCCGAAGTGGACGCTGTCGAGGCGCACGGCACCGGCACCACCCTCGGCGATCCGATCGAGGCCCAGGCCCTGCTCACCGCCTACGGCCAGGACAGGCAGGAGCCGCTGCTGCTCGGCTCGGTCAAGTCCAACCTGGGCCACACCCAGGGCGCGGCGGGTGTCGCGGGCGTGATCAAGATGGTACTCGCGGTGCGCAACGGGGTGCTGCCCAAGACCCTGGGCGCGGACGAACCCTCACCGCACGTGGACTGGTCCGCGGGTTCCGTGGCCCTCAACACCGAGAACACCGAATGGCCCGCCATCGACCGGCCGCGCCGTGCTGGTGTCTCGGCCTTCGGTATCAGCGGCACCAACGCGCACGTGATCATCGAAGGCGTCCCGGCCGAGCCGGAAGTCCCGGCGCAGCCGGAACCCACCGTGGTGCCCTGGCTGATCGGCGCGGGCTCGGCAGCCGCGATCACCGCCCAGATCGACCGGATCACCGCCTACGCCAACGGAAACCCCGAACAGTCCCGCGCGGACATCGGACTCGCTCTCGCCACCCAGCGGGCCGCGCTGCGGCACCGCGCGGTGCTGCTCAGCACCCCCGACGGCCTGATCGAGGTCGCCAGGGACACCGCCGCAGCACCGGGTGAGACCGCGTTCCTGTTCACCGGCCAGGGATCCCAGCGCCTCGGCATGGGCCAGACCCTGCACCAGCGCTACCCGGTCTTCGCCACGGCACTGGATGAGGTGCTCGCCGAGTTCGACACCGTGCTGGACCAGCCACTGCGAGACGTGTTGTGGGGCACCGATCCCGCCGCACTCACCAGCACCGACATGGCCCAGCCCGCGCTGTTCGCCATCGAGGTCGCACTGTTCCGGCTCCTCGCATCCTGGGGCGTCACCCCGGCCTTCGTCACCGGCCACTCCATTGGCGAACTGGCCGCCGCACACGTCGCCGGAGTCTTCTCCCTGTCCGACGCCTGTGCGCTGGTCGCGGCTCGCGGACGCCTGATGGCCGCGCTGCCTGCCGGTGGCGCGATGGTCGCGGTGGAAGCCGCCGAGGACGAGGTCAGCGACCTGGTCAACGGCCGGGTGTCCGTGGCCGCGGTGAACAGTCCCGGTTCGGTGGTGCTCTCCGGTGAGGCGGACGCGGTGCACAACGTCGCGGCCAAACTCGCCGGGATGGGCCGCCGCACCACCACCATGCAGGTCAGCCACGCCTTCCACTCCGCGCTGATGGACCCGATCCTGGACGAACTGCGCGCGGTCGCGGCCAAGGTCAGCTACCAGGAACCGTCGATCCCGGTGATCTCCGGGCTCACTGGCCAGCTCGCGACCACCGAACAGCTGTGCTCGCCGGACTACTGGGTCCGGCAGGCCCGCGAGGCAGTCCGGTTCGCCGACGCCGTGCGCACCCTGCACGACCTGGGCGCGCGCACCTTCGTCGAGGTCGGCCCGCACGGTGTGCTCACCCCGATGGCCGAACAGTCCCTGCCGCAGCGCACCGCCCTGGTCACCCCGGTGCTGCGCGGCGACCGGGACGAGCAGCAGACCCTCCTGACTGCTCTCGGCCGACTGCACGCCCACGGAGCCACCGTGGACTGGCCAGCCTTCTTCGGCCCGCGCACCGCCATCGTCAACTTGCCCACCTACGCCTTCCAGCACGAGCGCTACTGGCCCGAACTGGCCGCACCCGCCCCGGCCGCGCAATCCCAGGCGGACGGCGAATTCTGGTCCGCGGTGGAACAAGGCGACCTGGCGTCGCTGGCCAGCTCGCTGGAACTGGACGAGCAGGCCCTGGCCGCGGTGCTGCCCGCACTGTCCACGTGGCGGCGCAAGCAACGCGAACAGCAGGCCGCCAAGTCCTGGACCTACCAGATCGGCTGGACCCCGCTCCCGGCCGCCGCAGGCGTTGCGCTGCAAGGCAAGTGGGCCGCACTCGTGCCTACCGACTGGGCCCAGGACGAGTGGACCACCGCCGTGATCACCGCACTCGGCGAGGCCGTCACACCGGTGGAGTACACCGGCCCGGACAGCCTGCCCGCCGGCGTCTCCGGCATCGTGTCCCTGCTCACCGAGCAGTGGCCCCAAGATGTGGCCGCCGAGGTCCAGGCCCCACTCTGGTGGCTCACCCGCCAGGCGGTCACCGTGACCGACAACGACCCGGAACCCGTTGCAGCCCAAGCAGCCCGCTGGGGCGCGGGCCGAGTAGCCGCACTGGAACAACCAGAGCGCTGGGGCGGTCTGATCGACCTGCCCGAGCCGTTCACCCCGAACCTGACCGAACCCCTGCTGGCCGCCCTCACCGGCACCGAGGACCAGATCGCCATCCGGTCCACCGGCGCACACGCCCGGCGACTGACCCGGGCCCAGCTCGGCGACGCGGTGTGGACGCCCAGCGGCACCGTGCTGGTGGTCGACGCACACGGCGGCGCCCTGGCCCGGCAACTCGCCGAGGCCGGAGCCGGGCACGTGGTGCTGGTCGGCGCGGAGATCGACGCCCAACTCTCCGCCGAACTGGCCGGACGCGGAGTCGGCCTGACCCAGCTCGCGGGCAACCCGGGCAACCGGGAAACCCTTGAGGTGGCACTGGAATCCGTACCAGCCGACCAGCCGCTGACCGCCGCCGTGGTCTCGGTCGCTGCCACCGCGTCCACTGTGGACGATGCGGTCGCCCCGGCCGCCGCGCTCGACGAACTGTTGCGGGACAAGGAACTCGACGCACTCGTGTTCTCCGCCCCCATCTCGGCCACCTGGGGTGCGGCCGGACGCGCGGTGGAAGCCGCCGCTGGCGCCCACCTGGAGGCACTGGCCGCCCGCCGACGTCACCGTGGACTCGCCGCCACCGCGGTCACCTGGGGTGCCTGGCGCGGCGGCGAGGACAGCGACCTGCTGCGCCACCTGGAAGCCAACGGCCTGCTCGCCGTCGACCCACTGGCCGCGGTGACCGCCTTGCGTGGACTCGTCGCCGCGGACCGGCCCTCGGTGGTCGTGGCCGAGGTCGACTGGAGCAAGTTCGCCCCGGCCTTCACCACCAAGCGCGCCAGCCGGTTGCTGACCGGCGTGCCCGAGGCCCGCACCGCGCTGGCCGAAGCCGAACGGGAAAGCCGGGACACCGCCTCCGCCGCGGCCGAACTACGTGACCGCCTGGCCGAACTCCCAGCCGAGGAACGCCCGGCGGTGCTGGTCGAACTGGTCCGGGAACGGGCCGCGAACGTGCTCGGCCTGGCCGGAGCACACCTGGTCGAGGCGGACCGGGCCTTCCGCGAACTCGGTTTCGAGTCGCTGACCGCGGTCGACCTGCGCAACCAGCTCGGCGCGGCCACCGGCCTGGAACTGCCGGTGACTCTCGCCTTCGACCACCCCACCCCGGTGGAACTGGCCGAACACCTGCTGGCCGAGCTGCTCGGCGATCCGGATGAGGATCCGGACGAGTACCCACCGCCCGCCGAAGCAGGCGAGCACCACGAGGCCGGGGAGATCGACGGGTTGGACGTCGACGATCTGGTGCGGCTGGCGCTGGGCGCCACGGACGAAGAGGGGCCGAGGGCGTGAACGACATGGCAGCCCAGAACAACAAGGTCGTCGACGCGCTGCGCGCGGCGCTCAAGCAGGCCGAAACGCTGCGCCAGCAGAACGCGAAGCTGGAATCCGCGGCGGTGGAGCCGATCGCCATCCTTGGCATGGCCTGCCGCTACCCCGGCGGCATCGCCTCCCCCGAGGACCTGTGGCAGCTCGCGGAGAGCGGCGTGGACGCCATCGGCGACATGCCCACCGACCGCGGCTGGGACTTCGCCGCCCTGGACGCACTGCCCGGCCAGGGCGGTCCCGAGGTGCCCCGGTTCGGCGGATTCGTCGACGATGTGGCCGGATTCGACCCGACCTTCTTCCGGATTTCCCCGCGCGAGGCGCTAATCCTGGACCCGCAGCAGCGGCTGCTCCTGGAAGTCGGCTGGGAAGCCCTGGAACGCGCCGGTATCGACCCGGTCGGCCTGCGCGGCGGCGACACCGGCGTGTTCGTCGGCGGCGGCACCGGTGACTACCGGGTGCCGATGGGCGCGATCGAATGGCAGACCGCCCAGTCCAGCAGCCTGCTCTCCGGCCGGGTCTCCTACATCTTCGGCTTCCGCGGCCCCACCCTCACCGTGGATACCGGCTGTTCCTCCTCCCTGGTCGCCCTGCACCTGGCGGCCAGGGCACTGCGCGCGGGGGAGTGCTCGATCGCGCTGGTCGGCGGCGTCAGCGTGCTCTCCAGCACCGCAGGGTTCGTCGAGTTCGCCGCCCAGGGCGCGCTGTCCTCTGACGGGCGCTGCAAGGCTTTCGCCGAGGCCGCGGACGGCACCGGCTGGGCCGAGGGCGCCGGAGTCCTGGTGCTGCAACGGCTTTCCGAGGCGCAGGCGCAGAACCGGCGCATCCTGGCGGTCATCCGCGGCACCGCGATGAACTCCGACGGCGCCTCCAACGGCATGACCGCGCCCAGCGGACCGGCCCAGCGCCGGGTCATCCGGGCCGCGCTGCGCAACGCCCGGCTCACCCCGGCCGAGGTCGACATCGTCGAGGCGCACGGCACCGGCACCACACTCGGCGACCCGATCGAAGCTCAGGCCCTCCTGGCCACCTACGGCAAGGACCGGGAAACCCCGCTGCTGCTGGGCTCCATCAAGTCCAACATCGGGCACACCCAGGCCGCGGCCGGGGTCGCGGGCATCATCAAGGTGGTGCAGGCGATCCGGCACGGCGCGGTGCCCAAGACCCTGCACGTGGACCGCCCCAGCTCGCACATCGACTGGACCGCGGGCGCGATCGACCTGGTCACCGAGACCACTGCCTGGCCAGAGGTGGACCGGCCGCGCCGCGCGGGCGTGTCCTCCTTCGGTGCCAGCGGCACCAACACACACGTCATCGTCGAACAGGCCCCCGAAGCCGCCGAACCGCCCGCGGTGGCGCACCCGCCCGCGGTGGTGCCCTGGGTGCTCTCCGGCCGCACCGAAGCCGCCCTGCGCGCCCAGGCCGCCGCCTTGCTGTCCACTGTGGACAGCCGACCGGTTGACCTTGGTTTCTCGCTGGCCACAACACGATCCACTTTCACCAGCCGCGCCGTGGTGCTGGACCCCGCCGGGCTGGCCGCACTGGCCAACGGCGAGCGCGACTCCGGCGTGATCGAGGGCTCGCCGGTGGCGGGCAAGACCGCGTTCCTCTTCCCTGGTCAAGGCGCGCAGCGACTTGGCATGGGACAGGCGCTGTACGCGCGGTTCCCGGCCTTCGCCACGGCTTTCGACCAGATCGCGGACGCCTTCGAGGGCCACCTCGGCGGCTCGCTGCGTGAGGTGCTCTGGGGCGCGGATCCCAAGCGGCTGGAGAACACCGGCTGGACCCAGCCCGCGTTGTTCGCCATCGAGGTCGCGCTGTTCCGGCTGCTCGAATCCTGGGGTGTGCGACCGGATCTGCTGATCGGCCACTCGGTCGGCGAGATCGCCGCCGCACACGTGTCCGGGGTCTACTCCGCCGCCGACGCCTGCGCACTGGTCGCGGCCCGCTCGCGGCTGATGTCCGCGCTGCCCGCCGGTGGCTCGATGGTCGCGGTGGACGCCACCGAGGACCAGATCACCCCGCTGCTCACCGAGTACCCCGAGGTGGCCATCGCGGCCGTCAACGGGCCGCGCTCGGTGGTGCTCTCCGGAGTCGCGGCCGCCGTCGGCGAGCTGGCCGAGATCCTGGCGAACCGCGGGCACCGCACCAAAACCCTGCCGGTCAGCCACGCCTTCCACTCCCAGCTGATGGAACCGATGCTGGCCGAGTTCCGCACCGCGGTCGCCGCGCTGACCCCCGAGCGCGCCCGCATCCCGATCTGCTCCACGGTCACCGGCGAACTCGTCCGGGGCGAGCAACTCGACGCCGACTACTGGGTCGCCCAGGTGCACCGCACGGTCCGCTTCGCTGACGGCGTGCGCACCCTGGCTGCCGCGGCCGTGGCCCGGTTCGTCGAGGTCGGGCCCGGTGGTGCGCTGTCCTCGATGGTGCACGAGACCCTGGCCGAGACCGAGGGCGAGCGCGCGGTCATCGCATTGCTGCGGGACGACCGCGAGGAACGCGACGACAGCGCCGAGGAAATCGTGCTGCTGCGCGGCCTGTCCCGGCTGCACGTGGCCGGCGGCACCGTGGACTGGGCCGAGTTCTTCCGCGACTCCGGCGCCACCGTCGTCGAACTGCCCACCTACGCCTTCCAGCGCGAGCGCTACTGGCCGGTCGGCGAACAGCGCACCAACAACGCGGCCGGACTCGGCCTGATCCCGATCTTCCACCCGATGCTCGGCGCGGTCACCGCCTCCGCCGAGGACGGCAGCCTCCTGGTCAGCGGCCGGTTGTCCGTCGGCGACCAGCCCTGGCTTGCCGACCACCTGGTAGGCGGCGAGGTGTGGTTCCCCGACGCCGGACTGATGGAACTCGTGCTCACCGCGGCCGATCAGGTCGGCTGCGACCGGATCGGCGAACTCCGGGTGTCCCGCCCGCTGATCGTCAACGAACAACTCGCGCTCCAGGTCCGGGTCGGTCCGGCCGACGACCTGGGCCGCCGCCCGGTCAGCGTGCACTCCCGCCCGGCCCGCAGCGACCGGGAGTGGACCGAACACGGCACCGCCACCCTCACCCCCGGCGACCCCGCCCCAGCCGATGCCCTGCCGTGGCCGCCGCCCGGCGCGGAACCGGTGAGCCTGGACAACCACCACGAGGTCCTCGACCGCGGCCCGATGTTCCACGGCCTGCGCGAGGTCTGGCGACTCGGCGAGGAAATCCACGCCGAGGTCGCCCTGCCGGAAAGCCTGAACAGCCGCAGCCAGGAGGCCGCCGCCTTCGCCCTGCACCCGGCCCTGCTCGACGCCGCGTTGCAGGCCAGCGCCTTCCTGCCCGGCCGCACGGCACTCGCCCCCGGCACCATTGGTGAATGGCACGGCGTCACCCTGCACGCGGCCGGTGCCGCGGTGCTGCGGGTGCGCTGGAGCGAGGGTCCCGACGGACTTGAGCTGTCCGCGGTGGATCCCGCCGGTGGCCCGGTGTTCTCGGTGGACGCACTGCGCACCCGAGACGCCGAACAGGTTGCCCGGCCCGGCGTGACCGACTCGCTGTTCGCGCTGGATTGGGTTGCCCTGCAAGCGAATGGCACCGCACCGACCTGGGCGATGCTCGACTCGCTCGGCGACGGCCCGGTGCCGGAGGTCGTCTTCGCGCCCCTGCACAGTGGCGGCGCGGAGCAGGCCGGGGAACTGGCGGGACAGGCCCTCGAACTGGTGCAGCGCTGGCTCACCGAGGACCGCTTCGCCGACTCGCGCCTGGTCGTGGTGACCAGCGGCGCGGTCGAGACGGTCACCGACCTCGGCGCGTCCGCAGTCTGGGGCCTGGTCCGCTCCGCCGCCTCCGAACACCCAGGCCGCTTCGTACTGCTCGACGTCGACTCCCTGGACACCCTCGAACTCGCCCTGTCGGGCCTGACCGGCGACGAACCCCAGCTGCTGCTCCGCGACGGCGTCCTGCGCGCCGCCCGCCTCACCCGCCTGCCCGCCCAGTCCGAACCCACCGCCTGGGACCCGGACCAGACCGTCCTGATCACCGGCGGCAGCGGCGAACTCGCCGGAGTGCTCGCCCGCCACCTCGCCGAACGTGGCCAGCAGCGGATCGTGCTCGCCAGCCGCCGCGGCGCGGACGCCCCCGGCGTGGCCGAACTCCGCGAAGCCCTCGGCCACCGGGTCGAGTTCGCCGCCTGCGATGTCACCGATCCCGTTGCGGTGCAAGAACTCGTCGCCCGGATCAGCCCGCTCACCGCCGTGGTGCACACCGCCGCGGTCATCGACGACGGCGTGGTCGAATCCCTCACCGCCGACCGCCTCGCCACCGTGTTGCGCCCCAAGGCTTCCGCCGCCTGGTACCTGCACCAGGCCACCCTCGGCCAGGACCTGGCCGCGTTTGTGCTCTACTCCTCGGCCGCCGGCGTGCTCGGCAGCCCCGGCCAGGGCAGCTACGCCGCGGCCAACAGCTTCCTCGACTCCCTCTCTGCCTATCGCCGCGACCTCGGCCTGCCCGGCAGCTCGATCGCCTGGGGCCCATGGGAAGCCGGGCTCACCACCGGCCTGGGCACCGAGCACAGCCGCCGCCTGGCCGCCAAGGGCCTCGCCCTGATCGACGCGGCCCGCGGCAACGCCATGTTCGACGTGGCCTCCGCCGCCGACCGCGCGATCGTGGTCGCCGCCACCGCCGTGGGCGGCGGCACCGCCACCGGACCCGTCCCGGCCATCCTGCGCAACCTGGTCCGCACCGGCCGCCGCACCGCCGCCGCCACTGGCAGCACCCCCGGCACCACCACCCTCAGCGCCCGGCTGGCCGCACTGCGCCCAACCGATCGGTCGGATTACCTCACCGAAATCGTGCGCACCGAGGTGGCCGCCGTACTCGGCCACCCCTCGATCAAACTGGTCGGCCCCAAACAGGAGTTCCGCGAACAGGGCTTCGACTCGCTGTCCGCGGTCGAACTACGCAACCGCCTCGCCGCGGTCACCGGCCTGAACCTGCCGGCCACCCTGGTCTTCGACTACCCGACCCCGATCCAGGTCGCCGCCTTCCTGCTCACCCGACTGGACGGCGCGGCCGAGGACACCGCCACCCCGGCCACCCGGGCCGGCGTGGCACACGACGATCCGATCGTCATCGTCGGCATGAGCTGCCGCTACGCCGAGGGCATCGCCTCGCCAGAGGACCTGTGGCAACTGGTGCTAGACGGCGGCGACGCGATCGGCGGCTGCCCGCCCGACCGCGGCTGGGACATCGAAGGCGCCGAGTCGCTGCGCGGCGGGTTCCTGGCCGACGCGGCCGGGTTCGACGCCGGGTTCTTCGGCATCTCCCCGCGCGAGGCCATCGCGATGGACCCGCAGCAGCGGGTGCTCCTGGAAGTCTCCTGGGAGGCCCTGGAACGCGCGGGCATCGACCCGACCAGCCTGTCCGGCAGCCCGACCGGCGTCTACGTCGGCGCGGGCGACGCCAACTACGTCTCGCTGCTGGCCAGCGAGGGCAGCTCGGTCGCCGGATTCATCATGACCGGCACCACCTCCAGCGTGCTCTCCGGCCGGGTCTCCTACGTGCTCGGCCTGGAAGGCCCCACCCTCACCGTGGACACGGCCTGCTCCTCCTCACTGGTGGCCATCCACCTCGCGGCGCGGGCGCTGCAGTCCGGTGAGTGCACCCTGGCCCTGGCCGGTGGTGTCGCGATCCTGTCCACCCCCGGCCCGTTCGCCGAATTCGCCAAGCAGGGCGGGCTTTCCGCCGACGGCCGCTGCCGCTCCTACTCCGACGACGCCGCTGGAACCGGCTGGGCCGAGGGCGCCGGAGTCCTTGTCCTGGAACGCCTTTCCGACGCCCAGCGCAACGGCCACCAGGTCCTGGCCGTGGTCAAGGGTTCCGCGGTCAACTCCGATGGCGCCTCCAACGGCCTCACCGCCCCGAATGGCCCGTCCCAGCAACGCGTCATCCGCGCCGCCCTCGCTGACGCCGGACTGTCCACAGTGGACGTAGATGTGGTCGAAGGCCACGGCACCGGCACCCGCCTCGGCGACCCGATCGAAGTCCAGGCCCTGCTGGCCACCTACGGCCAGGACCGCGCCCAGCCCCTGCTGCTCGGCTCGATCAAGTCCAACCTCGGCCACACCCAGGCCGCCGCCGGTGTCGCCAGCATCATCAAGATGGTCCAGGCCATCCGGCACGGCGTGGTGCCGCGCACCCTGCACGTGGGCACCCCATCCACCCACATCGACTGGACCGCGGGCGACATCCAGCTCACCATCGACCAAACCGACTGGCCCACGGTCGACCGCCCCCGTCGCGCGGCAGTCTCCGCCTTCGGCGTCAGCGGCACCAACGCCCACCTGATCATCGAACAGCCCCCGGCCACCACACCCGTTGCCGCCACGGCGGTTCGCGAAGGCTCCCCGGTCCCACTCCTGGTCTCCGCCCGCTCCGCCGCCGCCCTGGACGCCCAGATCGAACGCGTGCAAGCGATCCTGGACTCGACACCGTCCCTTGTGGACCTCGCCTACTCCCTGGCCACCACCCGCGCCACCCTGGACCACCGCGCCGTCCTGCTCAACGGCACCCCCCTCGCCCGAGGCGTGGTCACCGAGGGCCGCACCGCCTTCCTGTTCTCCGGCCAGGGCTCCCAGCGCCTCGGCATGGGCCGCCAGCTGCACGACCGGTTCCCGGTCTTCGCCCAGGCCTTTGACGCCGTACTCGCCGAGTTGGCCCAACTGGTACGCCCGGTTGGCCCAAGTGGGCGTACGAGTTTGCCCAAATGGGACGAGCTGATCGACGTGATGTGGGGCGAGGACCCCGAACTGCTTGCGCAGACCGGGTGGGCGCAGCCCGCGCTGTTCGCGCTGGAAGTGGCCCTGTTCCGGCTGATCGACTCCTGGGGCGTGCGCCCCGACTACCTGGTCGGCCACTCCATTGGCGAGGTCGCCGCGGCCCACGTGGCCGGGGTGCTCACGCTGACCGACGCCTGCGCGCTGGTCACCGCGCGGGCCCGGCTGATGCAGGCACTGCCCACCGGCGGCGCGATGATCGCGGTCCGGGCCACCGCCGCCGAGGTCGAACCCCTCCTGGCCGACCAGCCCGGGGTGTCCATCGCCGCGGTCAACGGACCCACCAGCGTTGTCCTGTCCGGGGCCGAGGACGCGGTCACGGCCAGTGCCCAGATCCTCGCCGACCGTGGTCACAAGACCAAGCGGCTCACCGTGAGCCACGCCTTCCACTCGCCGCTGATGGACCCGATGCTGGCCGAGTTCGGTGACGCGCTGGCCGGGATCTCCTTTGCTGAAGCCACCATCCCGGTGGTCTCCACGCTGACCGGCAAGCTCGCCACCGCGGACGAGTTGCGCAGCCCGGCGTACTGGGTCAACCAGGTCCGCGGCAGCGTGCTCTTCGCCGACGCACTCACCGAGCTGGCCGCGCACGACGTCACCGCCGTGATCGAGATCGGCCCGGACGGCCTCCTAGCAGCCGCCGCGACCGAGATCCTGCCCAGCGAGGCGATCTCCACCAGCCTGCTGCGCGCCGACCAGGCCGATGAGGAAACCGCGCTGCTCCGCGGCCTGGCGACGGCCCACGTGGCCGGGGTCGGTGTGCACTGGCCGGACCTGATCGACGGCGGCACGGTCATCGACCTGCCCACCTACGCCTTCCAGCACCAGCGGTACTGGCCCGGCGCCTCTGCTCGCCCCGGCGACCCGGCCGGACTCGGCCAGTCCCCAACTGGGCACCCGCTGCTCGGCGCCTCCGTACCGATGGCCGACGACTCCGGCGTCACCCTGACCGGCCGGATTTCCCTTGCCACGCAACCGTGGCTGGCCGAGCAGGCGCAGACCGCCCTGCTGGAAATGGCCATTCGCGCTGCCGACCAGGTTGGCTGTGGGGGAGTGCGGCGGCTGACCACCGAGGTCCCGCTGACCCTGCCCGCACGTGGCGGCCTGCAGGTCCAGGTGCGGGTGGACGCCGCGCACACCATCACCCTCTACTCCCGCCCGGACGGCGACCCGGAGGCAACGTGGGTGCGCCACGCCGCCGGTGAGCTGAACCCGGGCGGGTACCAGCCCGTCCCCGCCGCAGACACGGAACCGTTCGTCGAGGTCGAGCTGCCGGAGACGGTGCGCGACGGCGGCGAGTACGGCCTGCACCCGGTGCTGCTCGGCGCGGTCCTTTCCGCCGCCTGGCCGGACGAACGCGTCCCGGTGGACTGGGAAAGCGTGACCCTGCACGCCTTTGGCGCCTCGGCCCTGCGCGTCCGGCTGACCCCGCTCGACGACGACCGGATCGCGATCGAGGCGACCGACGGCGCTGGCCTGCCAGTGCTGTCCGTGGCCGCGGTACGCGGTCAGGAGATCGCCGAGTCGTCCACTGTGGACGGTCAGGTCCTGTTCGGCGTGGACTGGGTCGCGGCCCCCGAGGTGCCCGCGGCGAAGATCGACGTGGCCGAGCTGGACGCGCTGGGCGATGACGTGCCCGGCCTGGTGCTGGGCCGGATCAACGCCGACGCCGACATGTCCACGCTCACCACCCGGGTGCTCGGCCTGGTGCAGAGCTGGATTGCCGAGGACCGCTACGCCCACGCCCGCCTGGTGTTCGTCACCCGAGGCGCGGTCGGCGAGATCACCGACGACGGCCTGGCCGCCGCAGCCCTCTGGGGCTTGGTGCGCTCCGCCCAGACCGAACACCCTGGCCGCTTCGGCCTCTTGGACGTCGAAACCGACGCCGACCTGCCGATTGCCTTGCCAGTACTGGCTTCCGGCGAACCGCAGGTCGCGGTGCGCGGGGGAGCGGCACTGGTCGCCCGCCTGCGCAAGATCGTCATCCAGGACACCGACAGCACCTGGGATCGCGACGGTTCCGTGCTGCTGACCGGTGGCACCGGTGCGCTGGGGCTCGCCCTGACCCGCCACCTGATCTCCGCGCACGGCCAGCGGCACCTGGTGCTGGCCAGCCGCCGTGGCCCGGATGCCCCTGGCGCGGGGGACATCCTGGCCGAGTTCGGCGACCGGGTTTCGCTGGTGGCCAGCGATCTCACCAACCCCGAGGCCGTGCGCGGACTCGTCGACGGCATCCCGGACCTCACCGCGGTCGTGCACCTCGCGGGCGTGCTGGACGACGGCATCGTCGACCGCCTCACCCCCGAACGCCTGGCCGCCGTGCTGGCCCCCAAGGCCGAGGCCGCCTGGCACCTGCACCAGGCCACCCTGGACCGCGAGCTGGCCGGGTTTGTGCTCTACTCGTCCTCCGCGGGCGTGATGGGCTCGCCGGGCCAGGCCAACTACGCCGCCGCCAACACCTACCTGGACGCGCTCGCCGAGTACCGCCGCCAGCGCGGCTTGCCCGCCACCTCACTCGCTTGGGGCGCTTGGGAATCCGGCATGGCGGGCGAACTCGGCGAGGACGACCTGCGCCGGGTGAACGCCACCGGCGCCCGCCGGATCTCCGCCGCCCAGGGCATGGCCCTGTTCGACGCGGCCCTGGCCACCGACCGCGCGCTGATCGTGCCGCTGCTGCTCGGCGGCAGCGCCGCACCCGGTGGGGCCGAGGTGCCGCACCTGCTGCGTGAGCTGGTCAAGACCGGCCGCCGCAAGGCCGTTGGCGCGCAACAGCAACCGGGTTCCGGACTGGCCGCCAAGCTGGCCCGGCTGGCCGCGGACGAACGCCTGGACTACCTCACGGAACTGGTCCGGGTGCAGGCCGCCGCGGTGCTCGGACACGCCGGGGCCGAGGAGGTGGACGCGCGCCTGGACTTCCGGCAGCAGGGCTTCAGCTCGCTGACCGCGGTCGAACTGCGCAACCGCCTCACCGAGGCCACCGGGCTGCGCCTGCCCGCCACCCTGGCCTTCGACTACCCGAACCCGGACCAGGTCGCCGCCTACCTGCTCGACGCCATCGAGGGCACCGCCGCCGCGGCCACCCCGGCCGTGGCCAGGACCATCGCCACCGACGACGACCCGATCGTCATTGTCGGCGCGGGCTGCCGGTACCCGGGCGGGGTCGCCTCGCCGGAAGACCTGTGGCAGCTGGTGCTCAACGGCACCGACGCGGTGGCCGATATGCCCGCCGCCCGCGCCGGTGACCTCGGCCTGCCCGCGGGCGCGCAGCCGCCCAGCGGCGGGTTCCTGGACGATGTCGCCGGGTTCGACGCGGCCTTCTTCGGCATCTCGCCGCGTGAGGCCACCGCGATGGACCCGCAGCAGCGCCTGGTCCTGGAAACCGCCTGGGAGGCGGTGGAACACGCCGGCATCGCCGCCGACCGCTTGGTAGGTAGCGCGACCGGGGTTTACCTCGGCTCCTCCGACCCGGCCTACGCCAGCATCGTCGCCCGCGACCCGCGCCTGGAGGGCTTCGCCATGACCGGCGCGGTCTCCAGCGTGATCTCCGGCCGGATCTCCTACACCCTCGGCCTGGAAGGCCCCTCGGTCACCGTCGACACGGCCTGCTCCTCCTCGCTGGTCGCGGTGCACCTCGCGGTGCGTGCCCTGCGCTCGGGTGAGGTCTCGCTCGCCCTGGCCGGTGGCGTGACCGTGCTGTCCTCGCTGTCGCCGTTCTCCGAATTCGACAAGCAGGGCGGTCTGGCCTCCGACGGCCGCTGCCGCTCCTACTCCGACGACGCCGACGGCACCGGCTGGTCCGAAGGCGCCGGAGTCCTTGTCCTGGAACGACTCTCCGACGCCCAGCGCAACGGCCACCAGGTCCTCGCGGTGGTCAAGGGCACCGCGGTCAACTCCGACGGCGCCTCCAACGGCCTCACCGCCCCGAATGGCCCGTCCCAGCAACGCGTCATCCGCTCCGCCCTCGCCGACGCCGGACTGTCCACTTCGGACGTTGACCTGGTGGAGGGCCACGGCACCGGCACCCGCCTTGGCGACCCGATCGAAGTCCAGGCCCTGCTCGCCACCTACGGCCAGGACCGCGACCAGCCCCTGCTGCTCGGCTCGATCAAGTCCAACTTCGGCCACTCCCAGGCCGCCGCCGGCGCCGCGGGCATCATCAAGATGATTTACGCGCTGCGTTGCGGAATCGCGCCACGCACCCTGCACGCGGAGAACCCGAGCGGGCACGTGGACTGGACCGAGGGCGCGGTGCAACTCCTGCCACAGCGCCGCGACTGGCCCACGGTCAACCGCCCGCGCCGCGCCGGAATCTCCTCCTTCGGCATCAGCGGCACCAACGCGCACGTGATCCTCGAACAGCCCCCCGCGACCGCACCCGCGCCAGCCTCCCTCGCCCCGGAAACCCCGCTGCCCCTGGTGGTCTCCGGCAAGTCTGACGCCGCGCTGCTCGCCCGGATCGACCAGGTCAACACGCTGCGGGACGAGGTCCCGGCGGTGGAACTGGCGCACGCGCTGGCCACCACCCGGGTCGCCTTCGACCACCGGGCCGTGCTGCGCGACGGCGCGGTGATCGCCAAGGGCCGGGTCACCGAGGGCCGCACCGCTTTTGTCTTCTCCGGCCAGGGCTCGCAACGTCTCGGCATGGGCCGCGAGCTGCACGACCGGTTCCCGGTCTTCGCCGAGGCTTTTGACGCGATCCTCGCCGAGTTGGCCCAACTCGTACGCCCGGTTGGCCAAAGTGGGCGTACGAGTTTGCCCAACTGGGCCGATGTGCGCGAGGTGATGTGGGGCGAGGACGCCGAGCTGCTGGCGCAGACCGGCTGGGCCCAGCCCGCGCTGTTCGCGCTGGAAGTGGCCCTGTTCCGGCTGCTGGAATCCTGGGGCGTTCGCCCGGACTTCCTGGTGGGCCACTCGATTGGCGAGGTGGCCGCGGCGCACGTGGCCGGGGTGTTCTCGCTGCGCGACGCCTGCGCGCTGGTCACCGCGCGGGCCCGGCTGATGCAGGCGCTGCCCGTCGGCGGCACGATGGTGGCCGTGCAGGCCACCGAAGCCGAGGTCGAGCCACAGCTCACCGCAGGCGTGGCGATCGCGGCGATCAACTCGCCCGAGGGCGTGGTGCTCTCCGGTGCCGAGGACGCGCTGCTCGCCTTGGCCGAAGTGCTTGCCGCCCAAGGCCACAAGACCAAACGGCTCGCCGTCAGCCACGCCTTCCATTCGCCGCTGATGGACCCGATGCTGGCCGAGTTCACCGCCGCCATCGCCGGGATCACCTTCGCCGAACCGGCCATCCCCGTGGTGTCCACCCGCACCGGCCGCCGCGCCGGTGGCGAAGACCTGCGCACCCCCGAATACTGGGCGGCGCAGGTGCGCGACACCGTGCGCTTCGCCGACGCGATCACCGTGTTGTCCGCGGCCAAGGTCAGCCGATTCCTGGAGCTCGGCCCGGACGGATCCCTGTGTGCCGCAGTGCAAAGCTCCCTGGAAACCGGGGTGATCACCGCGCCCACGCTGCGCAAGGACGTCGCCGAGGATGAGGCCCTGCTGCGCGGTCTCGGCACGCTGTACGTGGCCGGTGGCAAGGTCGACTGGACCGCGCTGTGGACGAGTCCCGGCGCCCCGGCCCCGGCGACCCTGCCGCTGCCCACGTACCCGTTCCAGCACCAGCGGTTCTGGCCGACCATCACCACCCGGATGGCCGACGCCGCCGGACTCGGCCTGGCCGACACCGCGCACCCACTGCTCGGCGCCGCGGTCGCACTGGCCGACGGCGGTGGCGTGGTACTCACCGGGCGGCTCTCGCCCACCGACCACCCGTGGCTGCGCGAGCACCGCGACGGCGAGACCATCGTGTTGCCCGCCGCCGCCCTGCTCGAACTCGTGGTGCGCGCGGGGGATGAGGTCGGCTGCCCACTGGTCAAGCGGCTGGCGGTGTTGTCGCCGTTGGTGATTCCCGCTGACGGCAGTGTGCAGGTGCAGGTGCGGGTCGATCCGGGCAGCAGCGGCTGCCGTCGCGTCACCGTGCACTCCCGCCGGGAGCACACCGGTTCCTGGACCCAGCACGCGCTCGGCAAACTCGGCGAGGACCAGCCCGATCCGGCCATGGAATTCGCCGCGACCTGGCCGCCCGCCCAGGCCCAGCCGATCGACCTGACCGACTGCTACGAACAGTTCGCCGACTCCGGCTTCGAGTACGGTCCCGCCTTCCAGGGCCTGGAAGCGGTGTGGGTACGCGGCGACGAGGTCTTCGCCGAGGTGAGCCTGCCCGAGGAAGCCGACAGCGCGGAGGCGTTCGGGCTGCACCCGGCCCTGCTCAGCGCCGCCCTGCTGGCCCTGCCACTCACCAGCTGGGCAGGCCAGACCTGGCGGGAACCCGTTGCCTGGGAAGGGGTTTCGCTGCTCGCAGGGGGCGCGACCACCCTCCGAGTCCGGTTCGCGCCGGTCGGCGAGGACGGCCTCACCCTCGAAGCCGCCGACCCGGCCGGACGACCGGTGCTGAACGTGGATGTGTTGCGGCACCGCGAAATCGAAGGCCGCGCGCACAACCGATCCACCCGCGAATCCAGCCCCGGCTCCCTGCTGGTGGTGGACTGGCCACAGGGCCAGGAGACCGACGCCACCCCGGTCAGCACCGCCGTGCTCGGCGGCGGCCTGGACCTCAGCCACCTCCGCCAGGCCGACACCCTGGACGAACTGGCCGCAGGCCCGGTGCCGGAGCGGGTCCTGGTCCGGGTGCCCGCCGGTGGCGGCGAACCGGCGGAGGTCCGGCGGGCCACGGCCTGGGCCCTGGAACTGGTGCAGCGCTGGATCGCCGACGAGCGTTTCGCCACCTCGAAACTGGTGCTAGTCACCAGCGGTGCGGTGGCCTGTGCGGGCGAGGACGTCACCGACCTGGCCGGTGCCGCGGTCTGGGGCCTGACCCGCTCCGCAGGCGCCGAACACCCCGGCCGCTTCGCCCTGCTCGACGTCGAGTCCACCCAGGAAATCGAACTGGCCACCGCCGCCCTCGCCGACGAACCCCAGGTCGCGGTCCGCGCCGGCGTCGCCAGGGTGGCCCGCCTGGCCGCCCCCACCGACCACAGCAGCACCGACCGCCCCTGGCACCCCGACGGCACCGTGCTGATCACCGGCGGCACCGGCGGCCTGGGCGCCATCCTGGCCCGCCACCTGGTCACGAACTCGGGCCAGCGCAACCTGATCCTGACCAGCCGCCGCGGCCCAGACGCCCCCGGCGCCACCGAACTGACCGCCGAACTCACCGACCTGGGCGCGACCGTCTCCATCGTGGCCTGCGATGTCGCCGACGCGGCCGCGGTCCGCGATCTTGTCCACGGCATCCCCGACCTCACCGCGATCGTGCACGCCGCCGGTGTGCTCGACGACGGCGTGGTGGAAAGCCTTACCCCGCAACGACTCACCGCCGTGCTGGCCGCCAAGTCCGAAGCCGCCTGGCACCTGCACCAGGCCAGCAAGGACCGCGACCTGGCCGGGTTCGTCCTGTACTCCTCCCAGGCGGGCATCATGGGTTCCCCCGGCCAGGCCAACTACGCCGCCGCCAACGCCTACCTGGACGCCCTGGCCGCCCACCGCCGCCACCACGGCCAGGCAGCGCTATCCCTGGCCTGGGGCCCCTGGACGGTCGGCATGGCCGCCGCCGAACAGGACACCGGCGGCCGCCGAGCCGCCGCCCTGGGCGCCACCCGGATGACCGCCGACCTGGGCATGACCCTGTTCGATCAGTCCCTGACCAGCCCAGCCGCCCTGCTGGTCCCTCTGGTCACCACCGGCGCGGGCACCGTCGTCACCACCGAGGTCCCGCACCTGCTGCGCGGCCTGATCCGCACCCGCCGCCGCGCCGCCGTCCGCACCAACGGCGCGGGCACCGCCGACACCCTGCGCGGCCTCAACCCGCAGGAACGCCTGCGCGCGGTCACCACCATGGTCGTCACCGAACTGGCGGCGGTACTCGGCCACCAGTCCAGCGAAGCCATTGAACCCGAACAGAAGTTCGCCGAACTCGGCCTGGACTCGCTGACCGCCGTCGAACTCCGCAACCGCCTGTCCGCCCTGACCGGCCTGCGCATGCCCGCCGCGCTGGCCTTCGACTACGCCACCCCCGCCCGGCTTGCCGAACACCTGACCGAGCAGCTGGATTCGAGTGCGGCGGCGGAGTCCGGCCCAACTGTGCTGAACGAGCTGGACCGCCTGGAAGCCGCGATGGCAGCGGCCGAGGCGGACGAGGTCACCAAGGCCGGGGTCACCTCACGGTTGCGCCAGCTGCTGAACCGGTGGTCCGGTCCGGCGGAGGAGCAGCCGCAGGTGGCGGACCGGATTTCCTCGGCCAGCGCGGATGATCTGCTCGCGTTCATCGACAACGAGTTGGGCCGACGGGACCGCTCCTGAGATTTCCCGGGTCGTGTTCGCCGACCGGCCCGGGGATCAACGCCGGAAGGCGCCCGCACGGTACGCGGGCGTCTTCCGGCGTCAGCTGTCGGTGCCGCTCACTAGGATTCCGCCGTGCACGAGACCCAGGGCCGGTGGGCCGCGATGGTGGAACAGAGCCAGCACGGCCAGGAGGCCTACGTCTGGGCGCTGGGCCCGATCCAGCCCGCGGCCAGCCGCGAGCACGCCAGGGCGGTCGCGGCTGAGCTGGCCCGGAACTACCGCCCGACCCACCCGCGGCGGCTACGGCGCCGGACGGTGTTCCAGCAGAGCGAGGACACCCTGTTCGTCGTGCTGGAGGGCATGACCAGCAAGTACCACCTGCGAATCAGCGTGGTCGAACTGGTCGCCGACCTGGACGCCGAAGGCAGGCCGTTCCAGGGCTGAGGTTATTGCCGCACAACTAGCCGGCCTCAGTGCACAGCGCGAGGTAGCGGTCCAGGTACAGCGGCCAGCCCGCGTCGCCCGCGACGCCGTCGGCCAGGGACTCCCAGCCGGGGCCGTGCCGGTCGATGTTGCGGTGCTCCAGCTCCACCCGGGTGCGCTGCGGCGTCTCGGCGATGAACCGGATCTCGACCTCGCTGGTGTTCTCCGGTTCGGTCTCGACCTGCCACTGTGGACTGATGTCCCAGCTGAACACCACCCGGTCCGGCGGCTCATAGGTCAGTACGCGCGCCCAATGGCATTCGCTGCCGTCCACGCCGCGATCGTAGATGTGCCCGCCGACCCGCGGTTCGAAGACGGTTTCGGAGATTTCCGCACCGAGCAGGTTGTGCTCGGCGGGCTTGAAATCCCCGAACCGCCGGGTGAACACGTCAAAGGCCCGCTCGACCGGCGCCTCGACCACGATCTGCTTGCGTACCACCGCGGTTACCTGGGTCATGAACCCTCCTCAGTCGATTGTTCGACTACGTCCTCGTAGCCGCTCAGTGCTCGGTTCCAGAACGTGTCCAGCTGATCGCGCAACGCGGCCACCCCGGCCGGGTTGAGCCGATAAATCCGCCGGGTGCCCGCCATCCGATCGGTGACCAGACCGGCGTCCTTCAGCACTTTGAGGTGCTGGGACACCGCAGGCCTGCTGACCGGTAACTCCTCGGCCAGCTCCCCGACCGCACGCGGCCTCTCGGCCAGGCATTCCACGATGGCGCGCCTGGTGCGATCACCCAGCGCGTCCCATCCGTCCCCAACTTGGTTAGCGCCCACGAACGGTAAGTATTGACTTACGGTTGCGTCCGAGTCAAGGCCGCGGCCACTCGCCGAGCGCGGCGTAGTCGGCGTCGGCGAGCCCCAGTCGCGGATCAACCCGGTGCAGCGGGGCAGGTCCCGGATGGTGTGCCGACACCCAGGCCCGATCAGCGTCGGTGATCTCGTCATCGACCCAGAGGAACGCCCGCCCCGCCGCCCAGTCGACCAAGGCCCGGGTCTTCCAGTGCAGTCCGGCGCGCTCGTCCTGCTCCTCGAACTCAGCGGATTCCGGCCACTCGACGACCGCCAGCTGTGACAGCCCGAGCCGGGGCGCGATGCACTCGTTCGCCTCGTTCATCCAGGTCGTCGCCCAGACCAACTCGCAGTCGAGCGCCGTCAACCGGGGTCCGTGCTGGGGGTTGATCCTGGCCAGCAGTGGGTTCCCGCCGGACTCGGGATTCGCGTACAGCTGGGACTCGCCATCGAAGGGGATGAGCGGTCCGTCGACGTCGAGGAAGAGCAGTGGCCGCACCCCCCATATACTAACCCGGTTAGTACTTGGGAGGTGTGATGCGCGGTCTGGGTGAGCTGGAGAGCAAGGTCATGGACGTCCTCTGGGACGCCACCGAACCCCTGCGCGTCCGCCAGGTCCTGGACCGCCTCGCCGACCCCCGGCCACTCGCCTACACCACCGTCATGACCATCCTGGACAACCTGCACGGCAAGGGACTCGTCCGCCGCGAACGCGCAGGCCGGGCCTACGAGTACCTGCCAGCGGAGACCCGGGCCGAGGTCGGCGCGCGGTTGCTGCGGGACGTGCTCGACTCCAGTGGCCACGCCGAAAGCGTCCTCCTGCACTTCGCCCGCTCGGCCTCACCGGCCGAGACCGACATCCTGCGGCGCGCGCTACGCAAGCGGCGGGACCCGTCATGACCCTGGCGCTCGGACTGCTGCTCGCGGCGGTGCTGGTCGCCACGGTCGGGCCGGTGTACCTGCTGGGCACGGTGCGGCCGAGTGTGCGGCCGGGGCTGGCGCTGGCCGGGTGGATCAGTTCACTGGTGCTGGTGCCGCTGTGCGCGGTGATCTCGGCGACCCTGCTGCTCCTGCCCTGGTGGAGCGGGTTGGACGGGGCGATCGGGATGGCGGACAGCTGCGTCAACCTGGTGCACGCCGAGGGTGTGGTGGACTGGCTGGATCTACTCCGGCTCGGCGCCGCGCTGGTGTTGTTCGGGCTGCTCGGCTGGGTCGGACTGGTCGCGGTGCGGATGGTGCGGGCGCAGCGCCGGTGGCGGGACGAGCACGTGTCACTGCTGCGGTCGGTGTGCCGGGCCGGGCGGGATCGGGTGCTGTGGCTGGAGGAGGACCAGCCGGTCGCCTACAGCGTTGGCGGCCGGTCGGGTTGCGTGGTCGCGACGCGCGGGGTGGCCGCGTTGAGTGCGCCGCAGCGGGACGCGGTGCTGGCGCACGAGTACGCGCACCTGCGCGGTCGGCACCATCTGCTGGTGTTGCTCGCCGGGATCATGGGCGCGGCGTTGCCGTTCATTCCGTTGTGCCGCAAGGCCGCGGGCACGGTTCCGGTGCTGGTGGAGCTGGCCGCGGATGCCGCCGCCGCCCGGGAACACGGGCCGGGGCCGGTGCGGGCGGCGTTGCTGGCGGTGCGTGAGCACGGCACGCCGGCCGCGGCGCTGGCCATGTCCAGGGACGCCGTGGACGCCCGGTTGTGCTGGCTGGACCAGCAGGGTGGTGGGCTGCGCTGGTTGCCGGTGCGCTGGGACTACCCCGTGGCCATGCTGTTCGCGCTGGCCCCGGCCGTGGCCGCGGCCGCACTCGTCGCCTGCGCGGTGCTGGCCTACTGCATCGGGGCCGCCGGTTACTGACCGCGGACGAACTACTAAGCTACTAAGTAGGTTAGTAGTATGTGTCCCGGAAGGACGGTGCGGACGAGCATGCGGCGGAACCCGGTAGGACGGGATGGCTGGCTGGCCATCGTGGTCGCGGTGGCCGCGATCGGCCTGGTGGTGTACCTCATCGTGCGCCCGGCGGGAGAGAACTCCGGCCCGGCCGCCACCTCCTCGGCGGGTCAGAACACGACCAGTTCACTCGCCAACCTCGCCCGCCGGACCTCGGGTGATCCGCTGGCCCAGGGCGTGGTCGGCGCGCCGGTGGTGCTGGTCATCTACTCCGACTACCGCTGCCCGTTCTGCGCGAAGTTCAGCCGCGAGCACGAGCCCGCGCTGGTCAAGCAGTACGTCGGTGACGGGACGCTGCGCATCGAGTGGCGGGATCTGCCGATCTTCGGCGAGCCGTCCATGCTGGCGGCCAGGGCCGGGCGGGCGGCCGCGGCGCAGGGCAAGTTCTGGGAGTTCAACCACGCGGTGTACGCCGAGGCCCCGGCCAAGGGCCACCCCGACCTGACCCCGGAGGTGCTGCGCGAGTTCGCGCGCAAGGCGGGCGTGCCCGATCTGGGCCGGTTCGCCACGGACCTGGGCGGCACCGCCTTCGACGAGCAGATCGGCCGGGACGCCGCCGAAGCCCAGTCCCTCGGATTCACCGGCACCCCCGCCTTCATGATCAACGGACGTCCGATCGTCGGCGCCCAGCCGGTGCAGCGGTTCCAGGAGATCATCGAAGCGGCGAAGTCCCGGCCGTGACCGACATCGGCCTGCTCGGCGCGCTCTTCGGCGGGGTGTTGTCGCTGGTCAGCCCCTGTTCAGCCTTGCTGCTGCCGTCGTTTTTCGCCTACGCCTTCGATCGCACGGCAGCCCTGCTCGGCCGCACCGCGGTGTTCTACGCCGGGCTCGCGCTGGTGCTGGTGCCGCTGGGCGCCGGGGTCGGCGCGATCGGCTCGCTGGTCACCCGCTACCGCGACACCGTCACCCTGGTCGGCGGGATCGTGCTGGTGCTGCTGGGGGTGATCACCATCCTGGGCAAGGGTTTCGCCCTCGGCGCGGCGCAACGGGCGGCGGCCCGGATCCGGATCTCCTCCACCGCCTCGGTGTTCGCGCTCGGCGCGGTGTACGGGCTGGCCGGGTTCTGCGCCGGGCCGCTGCTCGGCGCGGTGCTCACCGTGTCCGCGGCCGGCGGCGACCCGGTCTACGGCGGCCTGCTGATGGCCGTCTACGCCTTCGGCATGGCCGCCCCGCTGTTCCTGCTCGCGCTGCTATGGGACCGGTTCGACCTGGGCAACCGCGGCTGGCTGCGCGGCCGCACGATCACCATCGGCACCTGGTCAACGCACAGCACCAGCCTGCTCTCCGGACTGCTGTTCATCGGCATCGGCGTGCTGTTCCTGCTCACCGACGGCACCGCCAACCTGGGCGGGCTCGCCGACGTGGACAGCCAGTTCTCGCTGCAGGTCTGGCTCAGCGGGATCAGCGCCCGGGTACCCGATCTGCTGCTGGTCCTGCCGGTGGCAGGGCTGGTGCTGGCAGTGCTGTGGCGGCGGATCCGGGCGCGCTAACCTCGACCGGTGATCGGTCGGTTCGGCTTGGCGTTGCGGCAGGCCAGGACGCTGGCCGGGCTGACCCAGGAACAGCTGGCGGAACGGTCCGGGGTCGGCGTCCGGACCATCGGCGGCCTGGAAACCGGCACCCGCGGCGACCCACGCCCATCCACCGCCCGGCGCCTGGCCGACGCCCTCGAACTGGATCCGCCCGACCGCGCCCGGTTGCTGGCCGCCGCCGTGGACGACCCGGCCCAACCGACCGGTCGGGACGATCTGCCCGGCGACCTCGCCGATTTCACCGGCCGGACCGCGGAAATCGACCGGCTGCTGGCTGTGGGCGACGGCCGGGCGGTAGTGATCGAGGCCATCGACGGCATGGCGGGCGTGGGCAAGACCACCCTGGCGGATCCGGAATTGGTACCCATATTGTGACCTGCGAAGACTGCCAAGCGATCGGCTTCCGGCCCCGTCAGTGACCATCGGCCGGGGTGACCGGCTGAGGTAGAGGTAGGCACCCGGGCTCACACATTGTGGCTATGGATCTTGGGAAACTGGTGGGGTACGGGTAGGGCCCGCTACCTGGCTCTACCCGCTACCTGGCAGGTCACCACGGCTACGGCCTTTCAGTGGAGGGTCTGCCGGGGCCTACCTCAGCAGAGGCTGGCAGACCCTGGCGGTCCTTCGCGGACTGCGGAGCCATGGGCCAGGATGGCGGCATGAGCCTGCTGATGTTGGGCGGATCGTGG
The DNA here is from genome assembly GCF_052078295.1 of Crossiella sp. CA198. Taxonomy (NCBI): domain Bacteria; kingdom Bacillati; phylum Actinomycetota; class Actinomycetes; order Pseudonocardiales; family Pseudonocardiaceae; genus Crossiella; species Crossiella sp. CA198. The sequence goes on along the minus strand of NZ_JBQJIM010000004.1, from coordinate 424,461 downwards.
TTCTTCGGCCGGACCATCGTTGAAGCCGCGCTGTCCCAATGACGGGATGTCACGCCGTTTCGCCGTGGCTAGACCGGTCATCGTGTCCCGGGGTCAAGCGGATTCCCGTGAGCCGACTAGATCAACTCGTCAACAGCTTTGAACCGGTCGTCAGTCCGGGCCGAGGGCATTCGGGACGCGTACACCTTGGCCCTGTTCAGGGTGGCCTTGGCCGCGTCCAGTGCGCCTGTCCGGGCGTGAGACTCGGCAAGCCAGGACAGATACAAGGCCACCTCACGTGAGTGCGCGTCCGGATAGGTGGCCACGGCCGCTGTCAGCAACGGCTCAGCCGCGCCAGGGTCGCCGAGTTCGATCATGCATCGTCCCGCCATGACGTCGATTTCGGCTCTGTTAAGCCAATAGACCCACTCCGGCTCGTTGATGTCAGGTGATCGCCGTTCGTATGCGTCGTCTACCGCGTCCAATGCCCGTCGCGTCGCGTCGCGGTCCCGAGTCCGGGCGCTAGCCCATGCCACCCGTTCCAGTAGCAGGGCGCGTACTAGCGGCGTAGCACCGTTCGAGCCCTTGACTGCGGTACGGGCGAGCAACAACCCGTCAGCAGCCTTCCCCGTGTTGGACAACTGGTAACTCAGGGACGAAAACAGTTGTGCTGCAAGGCAATGGTTGTCCGCAGCGTCAGCGGCTGAGACCCCAGACAGGTAGTACCGCTGGGCCTCTCCGTATCGCCCTGCGTCGCTGGCGACCCACCCGGCGAGTTGGGACAGTTCCCCTGCTGCCGTGAGCAGTCTCCGGCCGGTCACCTCGGTGTAGGAACCGTTCCGCACCAACGCTCTCGTCTCGCTCAGCTCTTTGACGATGGCAGGCAACAGGTCGGCGCTTCCTACGGTGTCATCCAGGTGCCTGAGTTCGATGACGCGGGCCTCTGCAGCGTCGGTCAGGCTTACTGCCACCCTGCGCCCCGAACGACGCTGTACGGCCAAAGGAGAGTCCTGGACAAGCCACTCGTGGGCGCGGCGTACCGGATCACTACCGATCGCAACGCCTAGGGCCTGTTCGTAGGCGCTGATCACGTCCGGCACGGGTCGACGCCTTCCGTTCTCGATCAGGCTGAGGTACGACGTGCTGTAGTGCACCAGCTCCGCCATACGAGCGAGGCTGACGCGAGCACCCTCCCGCGCCGCCTTCAGCGCGCTTCCCAGCTCCGACACCGAGCCCCCGTTGTCAAGGTCTGTAAACGGCCAAACCGTTCCGATCGCCGACAGCAACCACAAGACTACTCCCCGGGTGGGACGGCCCGGTTGGTGATCGAGTCCCCCGACTCTTCGCCCAAATCCCAGTCGAGGTGATCCCCACCGAACACGCGGAGAAGGAGCAGAAGGACATGGGTGAGGCCAGTATTGCCATTGCAGCTCTTGTGATCCTGTTGTTGGCCGCCTCGCCGGTCGTGCGCGCGGTTTGTCAGCGGCGACGTGCGAGAGCCGCCGCAGAGACAGCCGTCCGCAACCGGAACGGCGGGTGATCGACACATGAGCAGACGCGCTCGGAGTGCGCGGCGGCTGGCCACGCTGTTGACGCAGAAGTCCGGCACCTTCGTACGGATCTCCTATGACCGCGACACACGCCAATACCGGGTCGTCTGGGCCAAAGGCCCAGACGTGCGCCAGTTGCGCGCGACCGCGACCGCGTGCGCTGATCGGGTACCCGATCTAGACGTCTACGCCCTGCGCTGGGAACGTGACCAGTGATGGCAACCGACCTGGAACGAGATGCCATGTCAGCCGTGCGAAAGCTCGTGCTGTTGGGGTTCACCGGATCAAGCATCGGTGACCCTGCGCTACCTGATGTGCTGATGTACGGGCGTCGAAATCTCGACATGCTGGACGCAGTTCGGGTGTTCGGCCCGGATCAGGCGGAAGCTGTCCGCATCGTTCAGGGCCGACTTGTTCACGAGGTGTCCGGAACACTTCCCGATGTGGTTCAGGCTATCGCGCGGTGGTCATCAATAGTTGCCCACGACGGGCGGAAACTCGGATGAGCCACGAATCGGCGGAGGACACGAGATTGGTAGTCGAGGTCACCGAGAAGTTCTGGACACACACCCTGATGTATCGGGGTAGCGTTCCCGCTCTGGTGATTGACTACGGCGGGTATCAACTAGTCCTGACGGCTCACCGGATGACGGCCTACCGTGCGAAGGAATTCGCACTCTCCTTGGCATCAGCCTCCCTTGGGTTCGCCGGTCTCTGCAACCACCTACTTCTTGATACACAGTCGGGTGATCCCTTGCGTGGATGGACCGACGCAGAGGATACGGGAGGTAACAGCACTCGCTAGAATGGGACAACAGGTCAGAACTATCACTACTCAGTCCATGGAGGATGGCAATGGGTGGAGAGAAACACTCTGTTGAGGACGACAAGCAAACCGGGAAGGGCGACGGCGACGTTGACCCCAAGGAGTACGAGAGTAAGTGAACTCTAGCACCGGTAGCGGAAACCCTTCCGCTTTGGCCGCTAAGCTGCGCTCGGGTGGTGATCTGCCAGCCGAGCGCGCTTCGATATTCGAGACAGTAGCCCGAGAACTGTTCGTCCAGGACCGAATTTGGGTACAACAAACTGACGACGGTCCCTATCAGCCGATAGACCGTGCGATCGAGCCTGAACGGTGGCTAGCCGCCGTTTACTCGAATCGTGTGATCGTGACGCAATTCGATGACGGCCACACCACGTGGCCCGACTCCGGCTACCGGCCTACGTCGTCCGCGTCCATGCCCTCTGCGGTCGCTGGGATGCTCGCAGAGTTGGACGTCCAGCCCGGTCATTCTGTTCTGGAAATTGGAACTGGGACCGGATACAATGCCGCTCTTCTCGCTGAACTCGTCGGCCAACAGGGGCAGGTGACTACTGTAGAGGTAGATACAGCGATTGGTGTCAGAGCGAATAAAAACCTAGAGTCGGCTGGATACATTCGCGTCGACGTTCGTGTCCAGGATGCTGCAACCGTTGCTGTAACGGGTGAATTCGACCGAATCATCGCGACTGCTGGTATTCATATCGGGCACGTGCCCTACTGGTGGGTCGAATCTACTCGCGCGGACGGCGTGATCTTGGCTCCAATGCGTGCCGATCTCGCATCCGGCCCGCTCGTGAAATTCGTCGTCGGCAAGGACGGAACTGCCCTCGGTAAAGCGGTGTCCATGCGAGTCGGCTTCATGGAGATCCGTTCTCATCGAGTGGCGTCTCTAGCATCTGAAAAATTTCGATGGGACGACGAAATCGCGGACCGGTCATCTACTGAAGTCAGCCCCTTTAGTATTCTCCTATACGAGGCACCCCGTTGGGCTGCGGCCGTGGCCGTTCCATCCTGCCGGTACAGCCTGGAGAAAAAGGTACCAGAAAGGGACCACGGGATAGCCTGGCTAAACGATCCCCTCACGGGATCGTGGGCAAGTATCGTTCCCGGATCGAACGGGCAGTACATTGTGCGACAATTCGGTCCACGTCGCCTATGGGACGAAACAGAGGCTGCCTACGTATGGTGGAAGCGCAAGGGAGAGCCGCCCATTGAATCATGGGAATGGAGAGTCACCCCCGATCGGCAGACAATTCAACTAGAAGCCAACTAGCCTCGAAGCGACGAAAGACTCCGACTCACGTAGCCCCGACCGCACCACCCCGACCGGTGAGGGCGGAGGCCAGAGGCATCCACGCATGCCACAGCCTCCGCCCTCACCGTTGTTGATCTACTAGCCGCCTACTGCGCGGCTATTGCAGCCCTATTACACTGGGCTTACCCGACTCGGCCGCGTCACTGTCCACACAGGACCGGACAGGTGCCGCCCCGGCGCATCACGGTCGGCAACACCACCGCGCACAGGGCAGAGCCGCGGCACGCGGTCATCCGCAGCGTGCGCCGTGGGCGTGAGCGCCCAGCGAGCGTCCTGGCTACGGTCCGGACCCCGGTCCGATCGAGTGACCTGTTAGAGCGGTAGCCCCTAGCGTCGCTGTTGCTGCTGGTCAGTGGCTATTGCAGGGCTACCGGTGCTTCGCCCGACTCGGTACCTATTAGGGATCTGATTCAGTTCGGCGCGGGCCGGGCGGGCGCGCAGCCCGATCCCCTCTGGGGGCTGTTTGCTTCCGCGATGTCCAATAACGGTGTCACGTTTGGTTTTCAGGGCATCAGGGTTGTTGACCACGGCAACCCGCTTCCCGTGCCCTGGAGGCCGTGATGTCAGCCGACGCCGTTCCCGGTCACCGCGACCACATCCCGCAGGCTCTCCCGGCCGCTGAGAGGCGGCAGGGCCGCTCCGGCGGGCCTGGCCCTGCCCTGGGGGCGCGGGTGTTCTCTCCGCCCCGTCTGCGGGCCTACCGCCACCGCCGTGCCCTGGCACAGCGCGCCCTGGCCCGGCTGGCCAGGGTCAGCGCGGAGCGGGTCCGTGCCGCTGAAGCCGGGACACACACCCCGGCCGGGCCGGTGCTGGCCCGGCTGGCTACGGCGCTGGAATGCAGCCCAGCCGACCTGTGCGCGCCGGAGGCCACCGCGTGCGACAACGCCCACTATTGGGCGGTGGTGGCCGCCACCGCCCCGCCGATGACCACACGCGATATCGACAGCGTGGGGGCGACTCTGCGGCGGATCTCCGGCCAGGACAAAGCCGCCTGACAGACGCTGCGGACCGCCTCACGGACACGGACCGGGCTGAGCTTCACCCCACGCGCCGACTCCGCGACACGGCGACGCCTGGCCGCCGCGCCCGGCGCACTGGAACGACCCGAACCGGGCGGGTCGGCTGAGCCGACAAGGGCGAGTGATTCACCGTCCCATTCTGTATCCCATTCTGTGTCCCATTCACTGTCCCGTATACGGCGGGACAGTGAATGGGACACCCCAACCGCCACTAAACCGCAGGTAACCCCGTCCGAGGAGGACTGACGCCGCAACTCCGACTGGCTTCTATAGCCACTCATTCCAGTGTGCATGCCCTGCCGGGCAGCGTCGCTGACGCGATCGCAGCCCAGCCAGCGAGTCCGTCCCGCTCCGCCTACTCGCCGAACTCCTCGACCCACGCCTGAGACGGAACCAACCGCAACCGCGCCACATCGAACCCATTGCCGCCCTTGGCCGTGGCCTTGTCCAGCACGATCCGATCCGTGCCCAGCGCACGGGTCAGCAGCACGCGCCGTTCCGGAATCTCGCCCTTCTTCCACTGACGTTCCACCTCTTCCGCAGACATCGCTTTCACGGGCCCGTCGATCTGGCCGCCGGTCAGCCGTTCCCGGGTCGCGAGTAGTTCTTTCAGGCGTTTCGACAGCGGGCGGTTCGCCGCGTCGAACTCGTCAATGTCGATTTCCTCCGCACCTAGCCGCTCCGCCAGGCCGCGCTGAATCCTCTTGATTCGCTCAATGCTGTCCGTGGTCGTGTTCAGTTCCTCGGACACGGCTTCGCGTGCGGCGGAGATCGCGGCGGCATAACGGGAATCGGACAGGCGTGCGATCACCAGTTCTCGCAACTGCTCATCGATTCCCGTCATCGAACCCTGAACCTTGCCGCAGCCTTTGCGGTCGAGTCGGCACCGGTAGGAGCGTTTCCCGTCAGCCTGGCAGCGGGAATACATGGTGACTCCGCACGTGCCACACCGGAGAATTCCGGAGGCCAGGCACTTCTCGCCGACGACGTTCCCTCTCCGGCGGGCCGCGAACTTCGCGCGCAGTTCATAGAACAGCTCCGGCTCGATAATCCTGACGTTCTCGTGGTCGCGCATCTTGCCGACGATGACCCCGTCATGCTCGATCAGTCCCGCGTTGCTGGCACGGTTGAGGATAGCGGCGACTGCTTGGGGGCTCATGGGCTGGCCGGAAACGCTGAGCAGATTAATGTCGATCCAGTGTCGCCAGATCGCTTTCAGTGCCACTCCGTCAGCGTGATCCTGACATGCTTTCGCGATCTGCTCACGTTCCCAGAGAACCTGCTCCGCTGGTGCCTCGGTCATCGATTCCAGGGCGTCTCCCGTTTCCATGCGCTTTTTCCGTTCCCCGACCACGCGTCGGTTTCGCCCCGGGAATCCCAGGGCCCGTGAACCGCCGTTGGTGAGTCCTTGCTCGCGGTTTTCCTGCTTCCGTCGTTTCACGCGTCGTTGGGTGTCATCGCTGGAGCGTGCCGCGTGGGCAACCTCAATCCGCAGGATGAACCGGTCATCCGGGTCGGACAGGTCCCGTGAGCCGTGGGAGGAGATGACAACGAAGCCGTTGTCGGCGAGTTCGATCAGGGTTTCCAGGTCTTTCGGTCTGCGGAACAGGCGGTCAACGTGCCACACGCAGATACCTTGGGAGATTCCGGCGCGGACCCGTTCGAGCAGCTTTTCCCAGTCCGGCCGGACCACTCCCTTTTTCCACGCGCTCAAGCCGTCGGACAGCTCAAGGCCCAGCTTGCCGACCTTCGCGATACGGATGCGGTTGTCGTCCCACTGGGTCTCGATCTTCTCCAGCTCGCCCGTGTCCGGCACCCGGGAGAGACGGCCGTAGGAGTCGATCACAGGGAGGAACAAGGGGTTCTGACCTGCGGTAACGTCGTTTGGCTGGCTCATACGACCAGAGTAGGGTACCGAAGTGGGTTCCGCCCTCGCCGTGCACCTCGCGCACCGGCTGGCCGAACGCTATCCCGACGGCCGGTTGTTCCTGGACCTGCACGGACACGCCAGCGCCGAACAGGCCACCGATCCCGTTGCGGCACTGGAGGTGCTGCTGCGGGCGCTGGGCGTGCCGGGGGACCGGATTCCGGTCGGGCTCGCCGAACGGTCCGCGCTGTGGCGGGCCGAACTGGCCGAGCGGAAAGTGCTGGTGCTACTGGACAACGCCGCCGGCGCGACCCAGGTCCGCCCGCTGCTGCCGGGCTCGGCGGGCTGTCTGGCCCTGGTGACCAGCCGCGGCAGCCTGGCCGACCTGGACGGCGCGCAGGTGCTCTCCCTGGATGTGCTGCCCGAGGCGGAGGCCATCGCGCTGTTCGCCAGTGTCGCCGGAGCGGAACGGCTTGCCGGACAACAGGAATCCGTCGCCGAGCTGGTCCGGCTGTGCGGCTACCTGCCACTGGCCATCCGGATCGCCGCCGCCCGGTTGCGCAGCCGTCCAGTGTGGACAGTGGCCTATCTGGCCGGGCGACTGCGCGACGGCCTGACCGAGCTGAGCACCGGCGACCGTGGCGTGGCCGCCGCGTTTTCCCTGTCCTACCAACACCTCACGCCCGAACAGCAGCGCTTGTTCCGGTTGCTCGGCCTGCATCCTGGACCGGACATCGACGCGCAGGCCGCCGCCGCACTCGCCTGCCGCGCCTCGCACGCCACCGAACGGCTGCTGGAGGACCTTGTCGACGCGCATCTGTTGCAGCAGTGCGTGTCCGGCCGCTACCGCTTCCACGACCTGGTCCGCAGCTACGCCGCCACCGCCGCGGCCACCGACCCGGACCGGCAGGCCGCGCTGACCCGCCTGGTCGAGCACTACCTGCACACCGCGCACGCCGCCGACCGCCTCCTGGAACCCCACCGCGAACCGTTCCCGCTCGAACCCACCGCCACCGCCCGCCCGCCCGTCAACCCCGCCGCCTGGTTCGACGCCGAACAGGCCAACCTGGCCGCGATCCACCAGCTGGCCAGCACGCACGACCTACACCTCCAGGTCTGGCAACTCGCCTGCGCCCTGGACGTCTTCCACCGCCGACGCGGCCAGCTGCACGGCGCACTCACGGTGTGGGAAGCGGGCCTGACCGCCGCCGAAGCCCTCCACGAGCCCGCAGCCCGATCGCGTGCCCACCGCCTGCTCGGCCACGCCCACGCCCGCCTCGGCCACCACGCCGAAGCCGTGCGGCACCTCCGCCAGGCCCTGGACCTGGCCGAACACACCGGCGACCTGCTCGCCCAGGCACACACCCAGCACACCCTCGCCTGGGCCAGCGAACGCCAGGGCGACAACCAGACCGCGCTCGACCACGCCACCCAAGCCCTGCACCTGTACCGGAAACTCGCCCTCACCCGGCGGGAAGCCCAGGCGCTCAACGCGGTCGGCTGGTACCACGCCCTGCTCGGCGAGTACGAGCAAGCCCGCGTGCACTGCGAGACCGCGCTGTCTCTGCACCGCGGCCACCAGGACGGCGCCGCGACCCTGGACGCACTGGGCTACACCCTGGACAGCCTCGGCTACATCGCCCACCACACCGGCAGGCACCCCGACGCCCGCGACTACTACCAGCAGGCCCTCACCGTCTTCCGCGACCTCGGCAACACCTACGAGGAAGCCAACACCCTGGCCAAACTGGCCGCCGCCCAGCACTCCCTCGGCGCGGACGACCAGGCAGGCGACTGCTGGCGGCAAGCCCTGCGGCTGTACCGGCAGCAGGGCCGCCGTCCCGACGCCGACCGCATCCGGCACCAGCTGGCCGCCCTGGCGAAGTAACCGGCCACAAATGGCCGATTGCCGCCCTGGTCCGCCACTCGCCCCGGCCAGCACGCTCAGCGGGTCCGCCCAGGAACCGAGGAGCCGCAGTGCCCGCCACCACAACAGACCAGCTCACCGGCACCGAACACCGGCTGCTGCACGCGATCGGCCGTGGCCGCACCAACGCCGAGATCGGCGCCGAGCTGACCCTCACCGAGGACGCGGTGGCCAGCCACATCCAGCACCTCCAGACCAAACTCCACCTCCGTGACCGAGCCGCCCTCATCGTCTACGCCTTCGACCACGGCATCACCACCCCCCAACCCACCCCGGCCCCCGCAGCCCGCCTGCGAATCTCCGTCCTCGGCCCCCTGCGCGCCTGGCGCGGCGCCCAACTCCTTGACCTGGGCCCAATCCGCCAGCAAAGCCTGCTCGCCGCACTGCTCCTGCGCCCCGACACCACCGTCAGCCAGTCCGAACTACGCGACCGGGTCTGGGGCCTGGAACCACCACTGGCCAACGTGATCCAGGTGTACGTCTACAAACTCCGCAAATCCCTGCGCCACAACACAAACCCGGTGATCGAACACAACCGCCGCGGCTACCGCCTGCCCAGCAACGCAATGGACCTCGACCTGACCACCCTCACCAAGCTGACCACCCAGGCCGAATCCGCCGAACACTCCGGCGACCTGCCCGCCGCAGCCCGCGCCTACCAACGAGCCCTGAACCTGTTCCGCGGCAACCCCTTGCCCGGCCTGCCCGGCCCCTTCGCCGAAACCGAACGCCTCCGCCTCACCGACCGCCGCCTCACCCTGTCCCTGGCCAAAGCCCGCTGCCAACTCCACCTCGGCCACGAGGTACTCGACGACCTGTGGTCCCTCACCGCCGTGCACCCCCACCACGAACCCCTGGCCGCCCTGCTCATGCAGGCTCTCGCGGCAAGCGGCCGCCCCGCCGACGCCCTGGCCGTCTTCGACCGGTTCCGCGCCCGGCTCGCCACGGACCTGGATGCCCGCCCGGGGCCGGAATTGCACCGGATGCGGGCGGCGGTGCACCGCGGCGTGGTGGCGGAGCAGCGCGAGGACTCCGCCACCACCTGCGGCGTTACCTGCTGCCGCAGAGCGCGGACTCGATCACGTCCACCGGCGTGGGCTTGATCGTGGTGAACTCCCAGGCGTTGGTCATCATCGAGGCGTACCGCCCGTCCTCGGTCGCCGCGGTGATCGAGGTGTAGCCGGAGAAGCCGTAACCGTTGTGGAACCAGGCCTGTCCGCCACACGACAACGAGATCAGCTGCAACCCGAGCCCAACCCCCAGCCAGCGCGGATCAGCGGGGTTGGCGATGGTCGCGATCTTGCGCATCTCGGTCAGCGCGGCAGGCGAGACGACCTGCCCGGCCAGCAACGCCCGGAAGAACTTGGTCATGTCCGCCAAGCTGGACACCATCGCCCCCGCGGAACTGGACAGCGAAGGCTCGGCGCCCACCGGCATCGTGGTGGTCTCGGTCCAGAACTGCACCGGCCCAAACCGGACGCCGCGGTAGCCGGGGATGAACGGCGCGGGCAACGTCCGATCGCCCGCCGCCGAGTAGACGGTCCGGGTCAGCCCGAGCCGGTTGATGATCCGGCTGGTGACCGCCTCCCGCATGGAAACCCCGGTCACCTGCTCGACCAGCAACCCATTCACCATGTACCCCAGATTGCTGTAGAGCACCTGGGCCCCTGGCGCGGACGCCGGCGGATAAGTCTGCAATGCGAGCTTGACCAGACTGCGCGGCTCCACACTGCCATCCGGCTTGAGCAGCCCCGCCACCTTCGGCGCGAAGTCCAGCACGTTCAGATCCGGAATCCCCGCCGTGTGCTGCAAAATCTGCCGAACGGTGATCCGATTCCCATCATAACCGTTGCCCTGCACCAATCCGGGCAGGTACCGCTCGATCGGCGCGTCCAGCACCACCTTGCCCTCATCGACCAGCTGCATGACCACCGCGGCGGTGAAGGTCTTGGTCTGACTGGCGATCCGGAAATGCTCATCGGACTTGATCGGCCGCGCCGCACTGATCGACGCACTACCCGCGGTCAGATGCCAAGACCCGGCCGCGTTCCCCGCGTACACCGCCGCCCCCGGCCCGGCATGCGACTGGTAGCCATTGAGCGCCGCCTGGGTGTCCGCGTGGTCACCGGCGGCCTGCGCGGTGCCGCCCGTGGCGACCAGCGCCAGCCCGGCCACCAGGGCGACAGCCAGCGACCGGCGCCCACTGTGTCTGATCACGAAGTACTCCTCCTCCGTAGCCTTCGTCCTACGGGCGAAGCGTGGCAGCGGGGGGTGAAATCCGGATGAGATCGCTGGTGGGGCCGTCTATCCGTGGCTCAGTTCGCCGATCCGGTGGGCCGGGTCATCGAGCCAGATCCAGGTCGCGCCCGGGGTCACGGTCATGCCGAACCGTTCCCAGCCCGGCCGGCCCAGCTCCCGCCAGCTGAGGAGTGCGGCCTCCAGGTGACCCCATAGCTGCTGCGGACCGCCTTGGCGGACCGTGCGGTAGTCACCATCGGCTGCCAGTTCGACGTCGCACCAGGACCCGTCGGTGGCCGTGAGGAAGTTCGCGACGGGCTGACCGGTGTCCGGGTCCAGCCGCAGACCGGACCGGATACCGCCGGGCAGGTGGAAGTGGGCGAGGAACCAGGCGACCAGGTTGTCGAACGGGGAGGCGGGCAGCCTGGTCGAGGAGAGCCTGCCTGCGCGGTGGTCGTATCCCGCAGCGGCCGCATCGAGCGGGAAGTGGGCTGACCGCATGGGCATGAAGGTCGCCCATTTCGGCAGGAATCGTCCTTCGAGCCGATCCGCCTTCCTCTGGAGCAGCACCAGGTTTCCCGCGTTGACCAGCGGCTTGACGTCGACCAGCGCGATGCCGCCGACGTGCAGCTGCGCAGCCCAGCTCCACGGCACCGTAGGCATCGCGCAGGTGGCGATGATCCGGTCGTACGGGCCGTGCTCCGGCAGGCCCGCCGCGCCATCGGCGGTGAGCAGCGTCGGTCGGTGTCCCAGTGTGGCAAGCCGGTCCCGGGCGAGATCCACGAGATCCTGGTCCACATCCACGGAGTAGACGTTGGCGGCGCCCAGCGCGTGCGAGAGCAGGGCCGCGTTGTAGCCGGTACCGGTGCCGATCTCCAGCACCCGGTGGCCGTCGTCGAGGTTCAACGCTTCCAGCATGCGGATCATCAGGCTCGGCGTTGTGGTTGACGATCGGGTCACCTGCTGGCCGTTCTCCTCCGCGAGCGCGGTCACCAGTCCGGTGTTGGCGTAGACGGCGGAGAGCCACTGTTCACGTTGACCGGGATCGTCACCGTCGATGAGCTGCCACGCGGTGCCGGTCTGCTGATGGACGCGCGGGGCCAGCCGGTGCCTGGGCACGGCCGTGAGCGCCCGGTGCCACCGCCGGTCGTGCAGCACGCCGTCCGCGGTGAGCTGGTCGGCGAGTCGCTGGGCGCGGGCGGTCCAGTCCTCGGTCATGCGGGGTGTCCTTGGGAGAGTAGATCGGCAGGTGGGTCTGGCAGGGGTGGGTCGACGAGTTCGATGCCGATCGCGACCACACCCAGTGCTTCGCGTTCGGGTGGGTAGATCTGGCGGATGTTGGCCAGCTGCTCCGCCCGCGTCGCGAGCGGGTTGACCGAGGCGATGGGCTCGTGGTTGAACATCTCCTCGAAGCCGGTGTACCGGTTGACCCGGGTCACGCGGGTGAGCACCTGCTCGCCCTGGCAGCGGAACCGGATCAGCGAACCCGGCTTGATCTTGCGTCGGCTGGAGTCGTTGACGCGGATCTCGGTGGTCTTGCGGCCGGTGGCGATCAGGTCGAAGTAGCGTGTGTAGATGCCCATCTCGTGGGCGCGGACAGCGGGTTCGGCGGGGCGCGCGGTCATCAGCCTGCCCAGTTCCTGTGGTGTGGATGATGGTCGGTGCCTGGTCGGCCGCGTCCAGCTTGCACCGATGACCTATCGTACTCGATTCGCCACTGTGGGTAGCCGGTCGGTGAACGCGAAAAACCCGGGGGACACCCCAGCGCCGTGGGGTGCCGCCCGGGTCCGGGAACCGATCAGATCACCGGCTGCGGTAGAAGTCGCGCACCTTGTCCACGATGTACTCCTGGTCCTCCGCAGTCAGCCCCACATACGTCGGCAGATAGAACCCGGAAGCCGCGAACCGAGCCGCGTTCAAACTCGTCCACGAAGCGTCGAAGTACCCCGGCTGCTGGCTCATCGGCTTGAAGAACCGGCGGGTCTCAATGCCCTCGGTCTTCAGGTGCGCCCGCAGCGCCTCGCGATCCTCGGCCAGCACGTCGTACATCCACAGCACATCGCGCGGCGGCATCACCGTGATGCCCTTGATGTCGGCCAGGCCTTCGTCGTAGCGGCGCTCGATCTCCTTGCGGGCGGCCAGGAACTCGTCCAGCTGCTCGGTCTGGGCGAGGGCGACCGCGGCCTGCATGTCGGTCATGCGGAAGTTGTAGCCGAGCTTGCGGTGCAGGAAGCTGTGGTCGGGGGAGAAGGCCATACCGCGGAGGTGGCGCATCTGGGCGTCCAGCACGGGGTCGTTGGTGACGCAGACGCCGCCCTCGCCGGAGGTGATGATTTTGTTGGCGTACAACGAGAACGCGGCGATGTGCGCGACCGGGCGGACGCCGTGGGACTCGGCGGAGTCCTCGACCACCTTGAGGTTGTACTCGTGCGCCAGCTCCATGATGGGGTCCATGTCGCAGCGGCGGCCGTAGATGTGCACCGGCATGATTGCCTTGGTGCGCGGCGTGATCTTCTCTTCGATCTTGCTGACGTCGATGTTGAGGTCGTCGGCGCAGTCGACGAAGACGGGGGTGGCGCCGGTGTAGGTGACCGACCAGGCCGAGGCGATCATGGTGAACTCCGGGACGATCACCTCATCGCCGGGGCCGACGCCGATGGCGCGCATGGCCAGGGTCAGCGCGGCGGTGCCGGAGGAACAGGCCACGCCGTGCGACATTTGGTTGTAGCTGGCGAAAGCCTCCTCGAACTTGCGCACGTGCGGGCCGAGCGAGGAGATCCAGCCCTGCTGGATACCGGCCGTGACGTACTCGAGTTCGCGACCGGCCAGGGCCGGCATGGAGACGGGGTACCGGTAGCTCATGAGTTGCTCGTCTCGGTGAGTTGCGGGAGGGACAGGAGCAGATCCGCGGCGGCGGTGCGCCCGCCGGCCTTGGTCATCGCAGCGGCGAATCGCTGGGAGGCTTCGGCGTAGGTCTTCTGGCCCAGCACCGGGAGCAGCTTGCCGGTCAGGTCGTCGGCGTTGATCTCGGCTGGCCGGTCCACGGTCAGCCCGAGGCCCATGCTCTGTACCCGGACCGCCTGGTCGTAGCAGTCCACCCACAGCGGCCGCACCACCTGCGGTTTGCCGAAGTAGACGCTCTCGTGGAAGGCGTTGCCGCCGCCGTGGTTGACGAAGACCCGGACATTCGGGTGTGCCAGCACGTCAAGCTGGGAGGGCACCCAGCCCTCTACCCGGAGGTTGGCGGGCAGGTCGGCGGGCAGCAGTGGTTGCTGGGACTTGGGTAGCGACCACAGCACGTGTGCCTTGCCCTCGACCCGGCGGGCGACCTCGACCAGCGCGGCCACATCGCTCTTGGTGAGCCGGGTGATCGTGCCGAAACCCATATAGACGACGTTCTGCTGCCCGTCCAACCAGTCGGTCAGTTCGTCTGCAGGAGCCTGGGGGAGCGGTGGCACCATGGCGCCGACGAAGCTGAACTTCGCCGGCACGTCGAAGGGGTAGTCCAGGTCGGGCAGGGAGTAGCAGAGCACCCTCTCCGCCCGCTCGAACCCAGCCAGTGGCTTGCGCGCCTCCGGAGACACGCCCAGCTCCTGGCCGATCCTGGCCGCGGCCTGCACCCGTTTGCCCATGCTCGGGGTGAGGAACAGAGCCAGGGTGCGCAGCTGGAACAGCTTGTTGCGCAGCTTCTGCCCGGCCGACATGGGGTACGGCAGTGCCGACCGAGGGGTCGGGAAGTCGTCGGGGGTGTAACTCGGGCCGAACGGGGTGGTCCGGCTGACGATGTTGCTGGCCACGAACGGGCAGCTCAACACGTACGGGATGCCCTTGGTGATGGCGATGTCCAGTGCGTGCCTGCACATCACGTCGATCACCATCAGCGCGGGCCGATGCTGCTCGACCGCGGCTTCGAGCTGCTTGTGTTTGTCGACGGTGATCTCGGGCTTCATGTTGTGCCGCAGCAGCGCGCGGAAGGCGCCGAAGCGCGAGCGCTGGGTTACCGACCGATAGGTTGGTTCGTCCCACGTGGTGGGAGAAAGCTCCGGGACCTGCTCGCCGAGCGAGACGAACTCGATCTTGCTGGCGGCGGTCAGCGCCTCGACGTCGGCCCGCCGGACCTCGTCGCTGGCGAAGATCACGTCCTGCACACCGCGCCGGGCCAGCTCGCCTGCCAGCACCAGCATCGGGTTGGCCAAGCCGGCCGCCGGCAGGCTGACCAGCATGATGGGCTTACGCGTTCGGTCAGCGACCTCTGCCATGCGAACAGAGTGAAGCCCGCCCATCCCGGAAACTGCTAGAGATTGCGCGCGCCCGTGTCTGGGGGAATCCGCAGTTGGCCGTTTGTAACGTCGCTCCGGGAATCCCCTGGGAAACGGCGGCAAGGTGGTCGGGATGCGAAGTGAGGCCGATACATGTCTGGCACACGTGCGCGCTGCCGCGGCCACGCGGCTAGGAATGGCCGCGGACGCGGTCCCAGCCGAGGTGGCACTGCGTGAGCTGGGTCTGGACTCGGCCGGTCTGACCGGCCTGACCGAGGAGTTGTCCCGCCTGCTGGGGCGGCCGGTGCCCGCCTGGGCGCCCTACCGGCACCCCACGGTGGCCGCGCTGACCGCCTTCCTGGACGGGGCCCCGGCCCCGGCCGTGGCGGTCCAGGCGGCTCCCACGATGCGGGATGAGCCGATCGCGATCGTCGGGCTGGGCTGCCGCCTGCCGGGCGGCATCGGCTCCCCTGGTCAGCTCTGGGAGGCGCTGCTCGGCGAGGTGGACGCGATCGGGCCGGTGCCGGCCGACCGCTGGAACGCCGACGCCTGGTTCGACCAGGACGTGGCCCAGCCCGGCAAGATGACCACCCGCCGCGGTGGGTTCCTGGACGACATCGCCGGGTTCGACGCGGCCTTCTTCCGGATGTCACCCGCGGAGGCCGAGCACACCGACCCGCAGCAGCGGATCACCCTGGAGGTGGCCTGGTCCGCGCTGGAGGACGCGCGGATCGTGCCGACCGGGCTGACCGGCACCCGGACCGGGGTGTTCCTGGGCACCATGTGGCAGGAGTACCAGCAGGCCACCGGTGCCGACCCGAACGCGACCGGCTCGCATTCCGCGGTCGGCTGGGACACCTCGATCGTGCCCGCCCGGGTCGCCTATGCCCTTGGCCTGCAAGGCCCCGCGCTCTCGGTCGGCTCCGCGTGCAGCTCCTCCCTGGCGGCGGTGCACCTGGCCGCGCACAGCCTGCGCCGCGGCGAGTCCGACCTGGCCCTGGCCGGTGGCGTCAACCTGATGCTCACCCCGCACACCACGGTCGCGATGACCAAGTTCGGCGGGGTCAACCCGGATGCCCAGTGCCGGGCCTTCGACGCCGGTGCCAACGGCTACGTGCGCAGCGAGGGCTGCGGCATCGTGGTGCTGCGCAGGCTGTCCGACGCGCTGCGCGAGGGCGACCGGATCTACGCGGTGCTGCTGGGCAGTGCGATGAACAACGACGGCGCCTCCAACGGCCTCACCGCGCCCAACCCCGAGGCGCAGACCGACGTGCTGCGCCAGGCCTGGCAGTCAGCAGGGATCGCGCCCGCCCAGGTGTCCTATGTGGAGGCACACGGCACCGGCACCAAGCTCGGCGACGTGATCGAGGCATCCGCACTCGGCGAGGTTTTCGCGCCGGACCGGGTGGAGCCACTGCGGATCGGCTCGGCCAAAACGAACTTCGGCCACCTCGAACCCGCCGCCGGGGTGCTCGGCCTGCTCAAGACCGCGCTCTCGTTGCACCACGGCGAACTCCCGGCCAGCCTGCACTTCGAGGCGCCCAATCCGGCCATCGACTTCGCCGCCGAACGCCTCCAGGTGGTCACTGATCGTTCTGCCTGGCCCGAGGGCCCGCGCTACGCCGGGGTCAGCGGTTTCGGCTTCGGCGGCACCAACGTGCACCTCGCGCTGGCCCAGCCACCCGCCCGCCGCCGGAACCTGGTCGCGCTGGCATCGGACACCGCCGAGCAGCTCTGGCGGGACATCGCCGACACTACCCGCGGACCGGCAACTTCGATGCTGCACAAGGGATCCGGCCCGCACCGCGCCTTCGCTGCCCTGGACCGGCCCGGCGACCTGGCCGACCTGCTGGCCCGCGCCACCGTCGGCGAGGCCACCGGCGCGCCGCTGGTCTTCGGCTTCTCCGGCCACGGCAGCCAGTGGACCGGCATGGGCCGAGACCTGCTGACCCAGCCCGAGTTCCGCTCCGCACTGTCCGAAGTGGACGCACATCTGGCGCCGGTGCTCGGCCGGTCCGTGCTGGCCGACCTGACCTCCGCCCGGCCCCTGGAAAGGGTCGAGGTGGTGCAGCCCGCGCTGTTCGCGGTGCAGGTCGCGCTCTTCCGCACCCTGGCAGTCTGGGGCGTCCGGCCCGCGGCGGTGTTCGGGCAGAGCGTCGGTGAGGTGGCCGCCGCGGTCGCCGCCGGTGCGCTGACCACCGCCCAGGGTGCCCAGGTCATCGGCCTCTGGTCCCGCCTGGTCGGCGAACGCGCCTCCGGCACCGGAACCGTGCTGGTTTGCGACCTCGACGTGACGGAGGCAGAACAACGCTTCGGCGACCGGCTCACCCTCGCCGGGGAACTGTCGCCAGGACAGGTGGCCCTGTCCGGGCACACCGCCGCCATCGCCGCCGCCGAACAGGAACTCGGCGAGGCCGGGATCTTCACCGCGCGGGTGGCCATCGACTACCCCTCACACAGCCGCGAACTCAGCCCCCTGGCCACTGAGCTGATCACCTTGCTCGGCGATCTCACCCCCGCCGAGACCACGATCCCCTTCATCTCCACCGTCACCGGCGCCGAACTGGCCGGGACCGCCCTGGACGCGGCCTACTGGGCCCGCAACATGTGCGAGCCGATGCGCCTGGTCAAGGCCGTGCGCGCACTCCCAGAGGGTAGCCGGGTGGTGGAGATCGGCCCACACCCGGTGCTGCGCGTCTCGGTCGCCAAAACCCTTGGCAGCGAAGTGTTCTGGACCTGCCGCCGGGACCGCTCCGCACCGGAAACCCTGGAAGACCTGCTCGGTCTACTGTGGACAGACGGCGTGGACGTTGATTGGATCGCGGTCGACGGCGGCACTGACTCCGGCGAACCGGTGGCCTGGCCGCTCTCCGCCCAGTCCGCCCCCGCCCTGCGCGCCCAGGCCGACGCCCTGCGCACACACGTCACCGCCACACCCGGCCTGCGGATCGCTGACATCGGCCACTCCCTGGCCACCACCCGCACCGCCTTCGAACACCGCGCGGTGCTCGTCGGCGACCGCCAGGAACTCCTCGACGGACTCGCCGCGCTGGCCGCCGGCGAGGAAGCACCCGGACTGGTCCTGGGCCGGGCCAAGGACCAGCCCGGCCCGGTGCTGGTCTTCCCCGGCCAGGGCTCGCAGTGGGCGGGCATGGCCCTGGACCTCCTGGACAGCGCCCCGGCCTTCGCCGCCGCCCTCGCCGACTGCCAGCAAGCCCTCAAGCCCTACACCGACTGGATCTTGACCGAGGCGCTCGCCGACGAGGACGCCCTGCGCCGAGTGGACGTGGTGCAGCCCGCGCTGTGGGCGGTGATGGTCTCGCTCGCCGCACTCTGGGCCGCCCACGGCGTGCGCCCGGCGGCGGTGGTCGGCCACTCCCAGGGCGAGATCGCCGCCGCCTGCGCGGTCGGCGCGCTCTCCCTGGAAGACGGCGCCCGCATCGTGGCGCTGCGCTCCCAGGCCATCGCCCGCACCCTGGCCGGACGCGGCGGCATGGTCTCCACCATGCTCTCCCGCGCCGAAGCCGTTGCCCGGCTGGAAGAATGGGACGGCCGGATCTCCCTCGCTGCCGCCAACGGACCCGGCTCCACCGTGGTCTCCGGCGACCCCGAGGCCCTCGCCGAGTTCATCACCCAGCTCGAAGCCGATGGCGTGCGCGCCCGGCAACTCCCGGTGGACTACGCCTCGCACTCCGCCCACGTCGAGTCCATTGTGGACGAACTCCTTGACGACCTGGCCCCGATCCGGCCGCGCAAGGCCCAGGCCGCCTTCTACTCCACCGTCACCGGCGAGGCCCTGGACACCCGCGGCCTCAACGCCCAGTACTGGTACGACAACCTCCGGTCCACAGTGGAGTTCGAGGCCACCATCGGCGCGCTGATCGAAGCGGGGCACCGGATCTTCATCGAGGTCAGCCCGCACCCGGTGCTCACCATGGGCATCCAGGACGCCAGCCCCGAGGCGGTCGCCTTCGGCAGTCTGCGCCGCGAGGACGGTGGCCACCGCCGGTTCATCACCGCGCTCGCCCACGCCCAGGCGCACGGCCTGCCGGTGGACTGGCACCTGCCGACCGCTCGGTTGGTAGACCTGCCCGCCTACCGCTTCCAGCACCAGCGCTACTGGCTGGAGAGCACCCCCGCGGTCACCCCGGCCGCCGCCCAGCCCGCCGAATCCTTCTGGAACCTGGTGCAACAGGCTGATCTCGACGGTCTGCAGAGCCTGCTGGCCGTCTCCCCCGCCGCCACCCTGCCCGAACTCGTCGCCGCCCTGGCCGGCTGGCACCGCAGGGAGAACGCGGCCAGTGTGATCGGCAACTGGCGCTACGCCACCGCCTGGCGTTCGGTCGCCGAACCCACCGCCCGCCCGGCCACCGGCACCTGGCTGGTGCTGGCGCCCAAAGGCGAAGGACCGTGGGTGGAGGCCGTCGATGTCCTTGCCCAGCAAGGAATGCGGCTGATCACCCTGGAATGCGAGCACCACCCGAGCCGGGAAACCCTCGCCGCCGTCTGCGAATCCGCCCTCGGTGAGGACCTCACCGGCGTGCTCAGCCTGCTCGCGCTCATCCCCGGCGACCGGATCGACCACCCCGGTGTGCCCGCTGGCTACGCGGCCACTTTGCTTGCCGTGCAAGCACTTGGCGACGCCGGGGTCAGCGCGCCGCTGTGGTGCGTGACCAGCGGCGCGATGATCACCGACCCCGGCGACCACGAGGTCCGCCCGGACCAGCGGATGATCTGGGGAATGGGCCGGGTCGCCGGACACGAGCACCACGACCGCTGGGGCGGCCTGATCGACGTGCCCGCGCTGCCCCGCGAAGGCAGCTGGCGGCAACTGGCCGCCGCGCTCACCCGCGGCGACGGCGAGGACCAGCTCGCGCTGCGTCCCTTCGGCACCCTGGCCTGCCGCCTGGTCCGCCCCGCCGACCAGCGCGCCGACCACGCCGACTGGCGGCCGCGCGGCACCGTGCTGGTCACCGGCGGCACCGGCGCGCTCGGCGGGCACGTGGCCCGCTGGCTGGCCGACCGCGGTGCCGACCGGATCGTGCTGGTCAGCCGCCGCGGCCCGGCCGCACCCGGCGCGGCCGAACTGCGCGCGGAACTCACCGCCCGCGGCGTGCACACCCGGATCGAGGCCTGCGACGTCGCCGACCGGGTGCAACTGCGCACCCTGCTGGACCGGATCGGCGACCTCGACGCGGTGGTGCACACCGCCGCCGTGCTGGCCGACGCGCCACTGCACGCCCTGCACCTGGAACAGGTCGCGGTGGCCCAGCGGGCCAAGATCGCCGGCGCGTGGAACCTGCACGAGCAGACCGCCGGGATGAACCTGTCCGCGTTCGTGCTCTTCTCCACCATCGGCGCCACGGTGGGCATTCCCGGTCAGGGCAACTACGCCCCGGCCAACGCAGGCCTGGACGCGCTCGCCGAACTGCGCCGCGCCCAGGGCCTGCCCGCCACCTCGGTCGCCTTCGGCGCCTGGGACGGCGAGGGCATGGCTACCTCCGCGGTGCGCCCCACCCTGGAACGGCACGGCATCAACTGCATGGACCCGGAACTGGCCCTGCGTGCCCTGCAGGAGGCCATCGACGGCGGCCGCGCCACCCAGCTGGTCGCCGACATCAACTGGGACCGCTTCACCCCGACCCTCACCGCGTTGCGCCCCAGCGCGCTGCTGGCCGACCTGCCCGACGCCCGCCGCACCGCCCCCGCCGAAACAGTGGCGGAGCAGAGCCTGACCGAACGGTTGGTAGCCCTGCCCGCCCGCCGCCGTCCCGAACTGGTGCTGGACGTGGTGCTGCGGCACACCGCCATCGTGCTCGGCTACCGGCGCGGCGACCGGCCGGAGGAGACCAGCACCTTCCGCGATCTGGGCATCGACTCGGTGACCGGGGCCGACCTGAGCAAGCGGATCAGCGCGGAAGCGGGTCTGCGGCTGCCGGTGACCCTGGTCTTCGAGCAGCCCACCCCGGTCGCGGTGGCACAACACCTGTTAGCCCAGCTCGACCTCGACGTGTCCGAGGACGTCCCGGCCGTGGCGGAAGAAACCGCCGCGCCGATGGAGGACGTCTCCGACGACGAACTGTTCGACCTCATCGACAGCATCACCATGAGCCGGAGGAACACGTGACGGCGACCGAGCAGAAGCTGCGTGAGTACCTCAAGCGGGCTACCAGCGAACTGAACGCGCTCCGCGAGGAGCGCGCCCGGTCGAGCGAACCGATCGCGGTGCTCGCGATGAGCTGCCGGTTCCCCGGTGGCATCAGCTCGCCCGAGGACCTCTGGCGCCTGCTGGCCGCCGGTGAAGAGGCCATCGGGCCGCTGCCCGGCGACCGCGGCTGGGACCTGGACAGCCTCTACGACCCGGACCCCGACAACCCAGGCACGCTGTACGCGCGGGCAGGCGGATTCCTTGACGCCGCAGGCGAATTCGACGCCGCCTTCTTCGGGATCTCCCCGCGCGAGGCCCTGGCCATGGACCCGCAGCAACGCCTGCTGCTGGAAAACGCCTGGGAGGCCCTGGAACGGGCCCGGATCGTGCCGGAGTCCCTGCGCGGCAGCGATGTCGGCGTCTACATCGGCACCAACGGCCAGGACTACGCCGGACTGACTCAAGGCAGCGGCGACTCCGAGGGCCACGCCCTCACCGGCGGCGCGGCCAGCGTCCTCGCGGGCCGGATCTCTTATGTACTAGGGCTGGAAGGCCCCGCCGTCACCGTCGACACCGCCTGCTCCTCCTCACTGGTCGCCCTGCACAGTGCGGTGCGCGCACTGCGCGCGGGGGAGTGCTCCCTCGCCCTGGCCGGTGGTGCCACCGTGATGGCCGGACCGCAGCTCCTGGTCGAGTTCAGCCGCCAGGGCGGACTCTCCCCGGACGGGCGTTGCCGCGCGTTCAGCGAGGACGCCGACGGCACCGGCTTCTCCGAGGGCAGCGGCCTGGTCCTGCTCCAGCCACTCTCGGCCGCATTGGCTTCCGGCCGCCCGATTCTCGCGGTCATCCGCGGCTCCGCGATCAACTCCGACGGCGCCTCCAACGGCCTGTCCGCACCGAGCGCGAACGCCCAGCAGCGAGTCATCCGCGCCGCACTGGCCGACGCCGAACTGGACGCCGCCGAGGTCGACCTCCTGGAAGCGCACGGCACCGGCACCCGCCTCGGCGACCCCATCGAAGCCCGCGCTTTGCTTGCCACCTATGGCAAAGCCCGCTCCGGTGGCACGCCCGCACTGCTCGGCGGCGTCAAGTCCAACCTCGGCCACACCCAGGCCGCGGCCGGTGTCGCCGGATTCATCAAGATCGTCGAAGCCCTGCGCCGCGGCGAGGCCCCTCGCTCCCTGCACGCCCAGGAACCCAGCAGCCGCGTCGACTGGTCGGTAGGCGGCATCAACCTGGTCGCCGAACACCAGATCCTGCCCGCCACCGACCGCCCCTACCGGGCCGGAATCTCCGCCTTCGGCATCAGCGGCACCAACGCCCACATGATCGTCGAACAGGCCCCCGCCACCGAACCCGCCGACGACTTGGGCCAACTCGTACGCCAAGTTGGCCCAAGTGGGCGTACCGGTTTGCCCAAGTGGGACGGTCCGATCGTGCCGTGGGTCCTGTCCGGACACACCGAGACCGCGTTGCGTGCCCAGGCCGAGAGCCTGGCCGAGGCCGTGGCCGGACACCGGCCGGTCGACGTCGCCTGGTCCCTGGTCTCCACCCGCGCCCGCCTGGCCCGCCGCGCGGCGGTCATCGGCTCCGACGCGGACGAGCTGATCGCCGGACTGCGCGCGATCGCCGCCGGTGAGTCCATTCCGGGCGTGGTCACCGGATCCGCGCTCTCCGGCAAGACCGCCTTCGTCTTCCCCGGCCAGGGCGCGCAGCGCTCGGCCATGGGCGCCGAGCTGTACCGCACCTTCCCCGCCTTCGCCGCCGCCTACGACGCGGTCTGCGCGCACCTCGATCCGCTGCTGCCCCGCCCGCTGCGTGAGATCACCTTCGCCGCCAAGGACACCCCGGAAGCCGAACTGCTCAACCAGATCGGCTTCACCCAGCCCGCGCTGTTCGCCTTCCAGGTCGCGCTCTACCGCCTGGTCGAATCCTGGGGCGTTGTCCCGAACTACGTGCTCGGCTACTCCACCGGTGAACTCGCCGCCGCCCACGTCGCCGGGGTCTGGTCCCTGCCGGACGCCTGCTCGCTGGTGGCCGCCCGCGGCCAGCTGATGCAGTCGCTGCCACCCGGCGGCGCGATGCTCGCGGTCCGGGCGTCCGAGCAGGATCTGTTGCCACTGCTGGAAAACCGCGAGCACGAGCTGGTCGCCGGACTGGTCAACGGACCCAACTCGGTCATCCTCTCCGGCACCGTCGCCGCGATCGAGGAGATCACCGAAACGCTGCTGGCCCAGGGCCGCGAGGTCAAGCGCCTGGCCATGGAGCACGCCTACCACTCGCCGCGGATGGAACCGATGCTGGCCGAATTCGCCGAGGTCGCCGGCCGGGCCACCGCACGCGAACCCGAGATCGGCCTGGTCTCCAACGTCACCGGCGGCCTGATCAGCACCGAGGTCTGCGACCCCGGCTACTGGGTCTCGCACGTCCGCTCCACCGTCCGCTTCGCCGCCGGAGTCAGCACGTTGCTCGACGCCGGGGTGACCCGGTTCCTGGAACTCGGCCCGGACGGCTCCGGCGCGGCCATGGTCGGCGACTGCGTGGCCGAGGCCCGCCAGCGCGTCGCGGTGGTCGCCGCCCAGCGCCGCGACCGGCCCGAGGCCGAAGCGGTGCTGACCGGACTCGCCGAGGCGCACGCGCACGGCATCGAGGTCGACTGGCCAGCCGTGTTCACCGACACCGACCCGCACCCGGTTGACCTGCCCACCTACCCGTTCCAGCGCAGCCGCTACTGGATCACCCCGCGCAGCGCCGACGGCGCACTGGAACTGGCCCCGCTCACCCACCCCTGGCTGATCGTGGAACCCGCGCTGGCCGGTGGCCTCGGCCAGGTCCTCGCCGGTCGCCTCTCCGTGCCGGAGCACCCGTGGCTGGGTGATCACGTGGTACACGGGCACATCGTGCTGGCCGGGACCGGGCTGATGGAACTGGCCATCGCGGCCGCGCACCGGCTCGGCCTGGCCCAGGTCACCAGCCTGGTCATGGTCGCGCCGATGATGCTGCCCGAGACCTCCTCGGTCCGCGTCCAGGTCGCCATCGGCCCCGCGGTCGACGCCCGCCACCCGATCGCCATCCACAGCCGCCCCTCCGGCGCCGAACACGAGTGGACCCTGCACGCCGCCGGTGAACTTGACTCCGCCCCCGCCGCCACCGACGCTCCCGAGTTCGCCGACCTGCGCGAATGGCCGGTGCCCGGCGCGGAGCCGGTCGAACTGGACGGCCTCTACGACCGCTTCGCCGACCAGGGCGTGGACTACGGCCCCGGCTTCCTGACCACCACCGGACTCTGGCGCCGCGACGGCATCGGCTACGGCACAGTCAGGCTGCCCGACGGCCTGGACGGCGAGCCCTACGCCCTGCACCCCGCGCTGCTGGACGGCGCGCTGAACGTGATGCGGGCCTGCGCCGACGGCGGCCAGACCGCCGACCACGTGCAGATGCCGTTCGAGTGGTCCGGCGTCGAACTCTTCGCCACCGGCGCGAGCGAACTGCGGGTGCGGGTACAGGCCGAGGCCACCTCCGACGGCCGTCGCCTGTCCGTCTGGCTGGCCGACACCACCGGCGCGCCGGTGGCCCGGGTGCAGCGCCTGGACCTGCGCACCGCCCGGCCCGAGCAGATCCAGGCCGGGGCCGGACGGACCCAAGACCTCTACCGGATCGAGGAGCAGCGGGTCACCGCACCCACTGAGTCCGCCGCCCGGCCGAGCACGTTCACGGGAACGCTCCCGCTCGGCGAACTGCCCGCCGACATCGAGCGGGTGGTGATCGACGCGACCGGCCGGGAGGACTTCCCGGTCGCCGAGGCCGCGGCCGAAGCCCTGACCGCGATCCAGCGCATCCTCACCGAAGCGCCCGCCGCCGAACTGGTCTGGGTCAGCGGCGGCGGACTGGCCGGGGCCGCCGTGCGCGGCCTGCTGCGCTCCGCCCGCGCCGAGCACCCGGACCGGGTGCTGCGCTGGATCGACGTCGGCACCCGCACCCTGCCCGACACCGCCCTGGACCTGCCCGAACCCGAACTCCTGGTCCGCGAGGACGGCCTGTACACCCCGCGCCTGGCCCGGCTGTTCGACGAGATCAACGAGACCGTCCGGCTCGACCCGGACGGCACCGTGTTGATCACCGGCGGCACCGGCCAGCTCGGCGCGGCCGTGGCCGAGCACCTGGTTCGCGCGCACGGCGCCCGCAACCTGGTGCTCACCTCCCGCCGCGGCCCGGACGCCCCCGGCGCCACCGAACTCGCGGAAACCCTGGCCGCGGCCGGAACCGAAGCCCGGATCGTGGCCTGCGACGTCGCCGACCGGGACGCCGTGGCCGCACTCCTGGACAGCATCGACACCCCACTCACCGCCGTGGTGCACCTGGCCGGGGTCCTGGACGACGGCCTGCTGCTGCACCAGAACGGCGCCCGACTGACCGAGGTCTTCAACGCCAAGGTCTCCGGCGCGCTGCACCTGTGCGAGCTGACCAGGGACGCGCCCCTGGCCGCGTTTGTGCTGTTCTCCTCGGCCGCCGGGGTGCTCGGCACGGCGGGTCAGAGCACCTACGCCGCCGCCAACTCCGTACTCGACGAGATCGCCGCCCGCCGCCAGCGCGCCGGACTGCCCGCCACCAGCCTCGCCTGGGGCCTGTGGGAACCCGACGCGGACGGTATGACCGGCCACCTCGGCACCGCCGAACTCGCCCGGATGCGCAGGCAGGGCATTGTCGCCTTCCCACTGCGGCACGGGCTTGGCCTGCTGGACACCGCGCTCGGCCGGACCGAGTCCGCCCTCGCCCCGGTCCGCCTCGACCTGCGCGGACCGCGGCAGGAGGCCGAGCAGGGCGGCCACCTGTCCGCGGTCCTGCGCACCCTCGTCCGGCTGGCCCCGCGCCAGGCCGCCGCCCGCACCGCCGACGAACCCGAAACCCTCAAGGACCGCCTGGCCGCGCTGCCCAGGGACAAGCAGCTCGTCGAGCTGACCGCGATCGTGGTCCGCGAGGCCGCGGGCGTGCTGGGCATCACCGACCCGTCCGGCGTGCCCGCCGACGAGGCCCTGGTCTCCCGCGGCCTGGACTCGCTGATGGCGGTGGAACTGCGCCGCAGGCTCACCGCCGCCACCGGCGCCGCGCTGACCTCCACCCTGGCCTTCGACTACCCAACCCCCGAGGCCATCGCGGGCCGCATCGCCGCCATCCTCGAACTCACCCCGCGCGCGGCCGCCACCACCAGCGCCCGCCCGCAGACCGCCACCGAGGACGACCCGGTGGTCATTGTCGGCATGGCCTGCCGCTACCCCGGCGGCATCGAAGGCCCCGCCGACCTGTGGCGCCTGGTCGCCGCGGGCACCGACACCACCGCCGACTTCCCCCTGGACCGCGGCTGGGACACCGCCCGCCTGTTCGACCCCACCCCGGACCGCCTCGGCACCTCGCACACCCGCCTGGGCAGTTTCCTTTACGGCGCGGGCGATTTCGACGCGGCCTTCTTCGGCATGTCCCCGCGCGAGGCCATGGCCACCGACGCCCAGCACCGGCTGCTGCTGGAAAACGCCTGGGAGGCACTGGAACACGCGGGCATCGACCCCGGCACACTCAAGGGCAGTGAGACCGGGGTGTTCGCCGGTGTCATGTACAGCGACTACGCCACCCTGTTGGGCGGCGGCGAGTTCGAGGGCTTCCAGTCCACCGGCAGCGCGCCCAGCGTCGCCTCCGGCCGGGTCTCCTACGCCCTCGGCCTGGAAGGCCCGGCGGTCACCGTGGACACGGCGTGTTCCTCCTCGCTGGTAGCCCTGCACCTGGGCACCCGGGCACTGCGGTCGGGGGAGTGCTCCCTGGCCCTGGTCGGCGGCGTGACCGTGCTGTCCACGCCGAGCCTGTTCGTCGAGTTCTCCCGCCAGGGCGGGCTCGCCATAGACGGGCGCTGCAAGGCTTTCTCCGACTCGGCGGATGGCACCGGCTGGGGTGAGGGCGTGGGTGTCCTTGTCCTGGAACGACTTTCCGACGCCGTCCGGCTCGGTCACCGGGTGCGCGCGATCGTGCGCGGCACCGCGGTCAACCAGGACGGCGCGTCCAACGGCCTGACCGCACCCAACGGCCCGTCCCAGCAGCGGGTGATCTTGTCCGCGCTGCACGACGCTGGCGTGACCGCCGCCGAGGTCGACGTGGTCGAGGGCCACGGCACTGGCACCACCCTGGGCGACCCGATCGAGGCCCAGGCCCTGGTCGACGTCTACGGCCAGAACCGGCCCAACCCGTTGCTGCTGGGCTCGATCAAGTCCAACTTCGGCCACACCCAGGCCGCCGCGGGTGTGGCGGGTGTGATCAAGATGGTGCAGGCGATGGAACACGGCGCCGCACCCAAGACCCTGCACGTCTCCGACCGGACCAGTCACGTGGACTGGGCCGCGGGTTCGGTCGAGTTGCTGACCGAGACGGTGCCCTGGCCCGAGGTCGACCGGCCGCGCCGGGCCGGGGTGTCCTCCTTCGGTGCCAGCGGAACCAACGCGCACGTGATCCTGGAACAGGCTCCCGACCGACCGGTTGGTAATGCTGCGGAAATTGGTGTGGTGCCGCTCGCACTCGCGGCCAAATCGGCCGAGGCACTGCGCGCGCAGGCCGCCCGACTGGCCGACGCGCTCGCGGGCGCCGACGGCGCGGCGGGCGGGGCCGGTGCCGTTGGCCGGGTGGACGCGGCGGATGCCGGGTTCTCCCTCGCCACTGGGCGGGCCGCGCTGCCGGTGCGCACCGTGGTCGTGGGCGGGAATTCCGCCGAACTGGCCGACTCGCTGCGGGCCTTCGCCGAGTCCGGCACCGTGCCCGCCCCGGGCGCCGGTGCGCGCTCGATCTTTGTCTTCCCCGGCCAGGGCTCGCAGTGGGTGGGCATGGGCCGGGAGCTGCTCGACGAGTCCCCGGTCTTCGCCGCCCGCTTCGCTGAATGCGCCGAAGCCCTTGCCCTGCACGTGGACTGGAACCTGACCGACGCCCTCTCCGACGAGGGACTGCTCGCCAGGGTCGACGTCGTGCAGCCGGTCACCTGGGCCGTGAACGTCTCCCTCGCCGCGGTCTGGCAGTCGCTCGGTGTGGTGCCGGATGGAGTGGTCGGCCACTCACAGGGCGAGGTCGCCGCGGCGGTCGTCGCCGGTGGATTGTCCTTGCCGGACGGTGCTTTGGTCGTCGCCCGCCGCTCGCAACTCATCGCCCGGGTGCTCGCCGGACGTGGTGGCATGGCCTCGGTGGCGTTGCCCGCCGCCGAGGTCGAAGCCCGACTCCGCGACGGCGTTGGCATCGCGGCCGTGAACGGTCCCGCCGCCGTGGTGGTCTCCGGTGAGGTCACCGCGCTGGAGGAGTTCGTCCGCGACTGTGAGGCCGAGGAGCTGCGGGTCAAGCGGATCGCGGTGGACTACGCCTCGCACTCGCACTTCGTCGCCGACCTGGAAGAAGAACTCGGCCAGGTTCTCGCCGAGGTCAACCCGCGCACCGGCGAGATTCCCTTCTACTCCACCGTCATCGGCGACTGGCTGGACACCGCCAACCTCGACGGCGGCTACTGGTTCCGCAACCTGCGCCAGCGGGTGGACTTCCACGGCTCGGTCCAGCGGCTGATCGAGTCCGGGCACCGCCGGGTGGTCGAGGTCAGCCCGCACCCGGTGCTGGTGGCCGAGATCGAGGCCACCCTGGACGCCGCGGGCGTCGAAGGCGTGGTGACCGGCTCGCTGCGACGCGGCGAAGGCGGCGCCCGGCGACTCCTTGACTCCGTTGGCCAGTGGTGGAGTCGGGGTGGCGCGGTGGACTGGTCTGCCTGGTTCGCCGGAACCGGCGCACAGGCCGTGGACCTGCCCACCTACCCGTTCCAGCACCAGCGTTTCTGGCCCGCCGCAAAGCTTTCCGGCGACGCCTCCGCATTCGGCCTGACCGCGACCAACCACCCGGTGCTCGGCGCCGCGGTGCCCCTCGGTGACGGCTCGGGTGTGCTGCTCACCGGTCGACTGTCCAGGGACACCCAGCCCTGGCTGTCCGACCACCAGGTCAACGGCACCGCCATCCTGCCAGCCACCGCGTTTGTCGAACTCGCGGTCCGCGCGGGTGATGAGGTCGACTGCGGGCGGGTGGAGGAGCTGATCCTCGGCGCACCACTGGTCCTACCGACCGGTCGGGAGGTCGAGATCCAGGTCAAGGTGGAGGCCCCCGACGAGGACGACCGCCGCACCCTGGCCGTGCACGCCCGCACCGCCGACGCCGCCTGGACCCGGCACGCCACCGGCGTCCTCGCCCCTGGAACCCCTGACCAGGCAACGGATTTCGACGCCGTGTGGCCGCCGCGCGGCGCGGTCGAGATCGACCTGACCGCCTTCTACGACCAGGCCGCCGACTCCGGCTACCAGTACGGCCCCGCCTTCCGCGGCCTCAGCCGCGCCTGGCACGCCGACGGCGAGGTGCTCGCCGAGATCACGCTGCCGGAACGCCTGTCGGTCACCGGTTTCGGCCTGCACCCGGCTCTGCTGGACGCGGCCCTGCAGACCGTGCTGCTCGCCGACCAGGACGTCGCCGCCGGTGCGCTGCCATTCGCCTGGGAGCACGCCGACCTGCACGCCACCGGCGCGACCGCGTTGCGCGCCAGGCTCCGCCACCTCGGCGCGGACGGCAACGACAGCCTGGTCGCGCTGACCGTGGCCGACGAGACCGGCGCACTCGTGTTCACCACCCAGTCCCTGCGCTTACGGGCGGCTTCCGGCGAGGCAATCACCAGCAACGAGCCTGTCTCGCTGTACACAGTGGACTGGACGCCGCTGACCACCGCGGGCACCGACCCGGCCGGACTGGTCACCGTGGCGGATCTGGCCGAACTCACAGAGATCCCGCCCACCGTCCTTTTCCCACTGTCCACTGTGGCCGGTGACCCGATCAGCTCCGCGCACGACACCGCCGAGTTGACCCTGAACCTGGTGCAGCAGTGGTTGTCCGAGCAGTACGACGGCTCCCGACTCGTGCTGATCACTCAGGGCGCGCGCACCGGCCAGGATCTGGCCGCCGCCACCGCCTGGGGCCTGGTGCGCACCGCGCTCTCCGAACACCCAGGCCGCTTTGGTCTCCTGGACATCGAGTCCACTGAGGACATTCCACTCGCCTTGCCACACCTGGCCGAGGGCAACGAACCGCAGCTCGCCGTGATCGACGGCCAGGTCTGGGTGCCCCGCCTGGCCCCCGACACCAGCACTCTGCTCGCCCCGATCCACCGCTGCGACTGGCGGATGGACGCCCGCAACCCCGGCTCGGTGGACGGACTCGGCTTGGTGCCGACTACCGCCGCCGACCTCCCACTCACCGAAGGCAAGGTGCGGGTGGCGATCCGCGCCGCTGGCATCAACTTCCGCGATGTGCTCGGCACCCTCGGCTACGGCAAGGTCCTCGACCAGATCGAGGGCATGGCCGGGCAGATGGGCGCCGAAGCCGTCGGCGTGGTGGTGGAAACCGGTCCTGGCGTTGACGATCTGGCCCCCGGTGACCGGGTGCTCGGGGTGGTCGACGGCGGATTCGGGCCGATGGTGGTCGTCGATCACCGGCACGTCGCCCGGATCCCGGCCCACTGGACCGACGTCGAGGCCGCCAGCGTGCCCGCCGCCTACCTCACCGCCTACTACGGCCTGGTCGACATCGCCGCGCTCAAACCCGGCGAGAAGGTGCTCATCCACGCCGGCACCGGCGGTGTCGGCATGGCCGCCATCCAGCTCGCCCAGCACCTGGGCGCCGAGGTCTACGCCACCGCCAGCGAACCCAAGTGGGACACCCTGCGCGGCCTCGGCATCCCCGACGACCACATCGCCTCCACCCGCAGCCTGGACTTCGCCACCCAGTTCCCCACGGTCGATGTGGTGCTCAACTCCCTGGCCAACGAATTCGTGGACGCCTCGCTCGGCCTGCTCGCCCCCGGTGGCCGGTTCGCCGAGATGGGTGTCAACGACGTGCGCACCGAAGCCGAACTCGCGCCGTGGCCTGGCGTGGTCTACGAGGCCTTCCACGTGGACGAGGCCGGTCCGGAACGCACTCGCGGCATGCTCAACGAGCTGCTCGAACTCTTCGAGCAGGGCGCGATCACCCCGCTGCCCACCAGGTCTTGGGACCTGCGGCGCGCGGTGGACGCCTTCCGGTTCATGAGCCAGGCCAAGCACACCGGCAAGCTCGTGCTCACCATCCCGCGCACCTGGGACACCACTCGCGCGGTGCTGATCACCGGTGGAACCGGCGGCCTCGGCCGCGAACTCGCCCGGCACCTGGCGAGCCAGGGCTTCGACTGGCTGGTCCTGGCCAGCCGCAGCGGCGCCAACGCCGAAGGCGCGACGGAACTGGCCGAGGAACTGGCCGCCACCGGCACCCGCGCCGAGATCGTCGCCTGCGACACCAGCGATCCCGGTGCGGTGCAAGCACTTGTCGCCGACCTGACCGCGCGCGGCGGGCTCACCGCCGTGGTGCACGCGGCCGGGGTGCTCGACGACGCCACCGTGGACAGCCTCACCCCCGAGCAGCTGCACCGGGTGCTGCGGCCCAAGGTCGACGCCGCCTGGCACCTGCACCAGGCCACCCGCGAACTTGACCTGGCCGGGTTCGTGGTCTTCTCCTCCGCCACCGGCGTGCTCGGCACCGCTGGTCAGGCCAACTACGCCGCGGCGAATGCCTGGCTGGACGCGCTCTGCCAGCAACGCCGCGCCGACGGCCTGGCCGCGGTGTCGCTGGCCTGGGGCGCCTGGGCCCAGGCCACCGGGATGACCGGCCACCTCAGCGCCGCCGACCACGACCGGTTGCGGCGCAAGGGGATCGTGCCGTTCACCGTGGCGCAGGGCCTGGCCATGTTCGACGCGGCCGCCGCCACCGACCGGGCCCTCACCCTGCCCTTGGTGTTGGACCGCAACGCTTTGGCCGCCGACCCCGACCTGTCCGCGGTACTGCGCGAACTGACCAAAAAGGACCGTCGCAGCGCCGCCAAGACCAGTACGGGCACGGGCGGCCTGGAAGCCCGGCTGGCCACGCTGAGCCCCGAGGCCCGGCGCGAACTGCTCGGCGCCATCGCCCGCGAACACGTGGCCGCGGTACTCGGCTTCAGCGGCGCGGACGCGGTCGCCCCCGACCGCACGTTCAAGGATCTCGGCTTCGACTCGCTCACCGCGGTCGAGCTGCGCAACAAACTCGGCGCGGCGGTGGGCAGGCGACTGCCCGCCACCCTGGTGTTCGACTACCCGACGATCAACGCGCTGGTCGGACACTTGCTCACCGAGTTCAACCTGACCGACCTGACCCGGGTCGAATCACCGCTGGAACTGCTGGGACAGCTGGAAACCGCGCTCACCGACCCGGCCGCGGCCCGCGCCGACCGGGCCGTGCTGTTGCGGCGACTGGACGAACTCGCCGCCGCGCTGCGGCGCGACGAACCGCGCGAGGACGGACCCTCCGAAGCCGACATCAACTCGGTGTCGGTGGAGGAACTGTTCGACCTCATCGACGACAACTTCGCTGCACCGCAGGAATGACACGCTCTGTAGCCGACGGGCAGGTACACCGGATGCCAGAACAGCAGGACAAGGTTGTCGACTACCTCCGCAAGGTCACGGTCGACCTGCGCCGCGCGCGCCAGCGCATCGAGGAACTCGAGGCGCAGGGCCGGGAGCCGATCGCGGTCGTGGGCATCGGCTGCCGGTTCCCTGGCGGCGTACGCGGGCCAGAAGACCTGTGGGAACTGGTCCGGGACGAGCGGGACGTCATGTCCGGCGTGCCGGCCGACCGGAACTGGCCGACCGGCGGGGTGGACTTCCCGCGGGTCGGCGGCTTTCTGGACGACGCGGCCATGTTCGACTCCGAGTTCTTCGGCATGTCCCCCCGGGAGTCGCTGACCGCCGACGCCCAGCACCGGCTGCTGCTGGAAACCTCCTGGGAGGCACTGGAACACGCCCGGATCGACCCGGAAACCCTGAAGGGCAGCCGGACCGGCGTCTACACCGGCCTGGTCTACGGCGACTACGGTGATCTGCTCGACCCCGAGGACTCCCGCGGCTACCTGAGCCTGAACAGCGCACCCAGCGTCGCCTCCGGCCGGGTCTCCTACGCCCTTGGCCTGGAAGGCCCCGCGGTCACCGTCGACACCGGCTGCTCCTCCTCGCTGGTCACCATCCACCTGGCCATGCGCGCGCTGCGCAACGGCGAGTGCAACCTGGCCCTGGCCGGTGGCGCCTCGGTGATGACCCAGCCCACCGCGTTCATCGAGTTCACCCGCCAGGGCGGACTCGCCCCCGACGGCCGCTGCAAGGCCTTCTCCGACTCCGCCAACGGCACCGCCTGGGCTGAAGGCGTCGGCGTGATCGTGCTGGAACGCCTCTCCGACGCCCGCCGCAACGGCCACCGCGTCCTCGCGGTGATCTCCGGCAGCGCGATCAACCAGGATGGCGCGTCCAACGGCCTCACCGCCCCCAACGGCCCGTCCCAGCAACGAGTCATCCAGGACGCGCTACGCGAGGCCCGACTGTCCACTTCGGACGTCGACGTGGTCGAAGCGCACGGCACTGGCACCACCCTCGGCGACCCGATCGAGGCCCAGGCGCTGCTCAACACCTACGGCCAGGGCCGGGAAATCCCGCTGCTGCTGGGATCTATCAAGTCCAACCTGGGCCACACCCAGGCCGCGGCAGGTGTAGCCGGTGTGATCAAGATGGTGCAGGCCGTGCGGTACGGTGTGGCACCCAAGACCCTGCACGTCACCGAACCCTCGGCACACGTGGACTGGTCCGTCGGCGCGGTCGAGTTGCTGACCGAGACCACCCCGTGGCCCGCCGTCGACCGCCCGCGCCGCGCGGCCGTGTCCTCCTTCGGTGTCAGCGGCACCAACGCGCACATCGTGATCGAGCAGGCCCCCGAGGAAGCCGAAACCCCTGAGCCCGCAACGGCTCCGGCCGTGGTGCCGGTGGCGTTGTCGGCCAAGGTCGAGCCCGCGTTGCGTGGCCAGGCCGCGCGACTGGCCGCACTGCTGAGCGGTCCGGACGCACCCACCGCGTTGGACGCCGGGTTCTCCTCGATCTCCTCGCGGGCCGCGCTGGCGGTGCGGTCGGTGGTGGTCGGTGCGGACGCCGGTGAGCTTTCCGGGCTGTTGCAGGGATTCGCCGACACCGGGTTCGCTGAGGCCGGGGGAGTGGTCTCCGGCACGGTGTTCACCGGCGGCAACTCGGTATTCGTCTTCCCGGGGCAGGGCTCGCAGTGGGTCGGCATGGCCCTCCAACTGCGGGACGAGTACTCAGTGTTCGCCGCTCGACTGGACGAATGCGCGGAAGCCCTTGCGCCGCATGTGGACTGGAACCTGGTCGACGCGCTCGGCGACGAGCAGCTGCTCGCCAGGGTCGACGTCGTGCAGCCGGTCACCTGGGCCGTGAACGTGTCCCTCGCCGCGGTGTGGCAGTCGCTCGGCGTGCAGCCAGACGCTGTGGTCGGTCACTCGCAGGGCGAGGTCGCCGCCGCAGTGGTGGCTGGTGGATTGTCGTTGCAGGACGGTGCTTTGGTCGTTGCCCGGCGCTCGCAGTTGATCGCCCGAGTGCTGGCCGGACGTGGTGGTATGGCCTCGGTGGCGTTGCCTGTTGCCGAGGTCGAAGCCCGGCTGATCGACGGTGTTGGCGTGGCCGCGGTCAATGGTCCGGCCGCTGTGGTGGTCTCGGGTGAGATTGGTGCGATCCAGGAGTTCGTGCGCGGCTGCGAGGCCGATGGCGTGCGGGTCAAGCAGATCGCAGTGGACTACGCCTCGCACTCGCACTTCGTCGCCGAGCTGGAAACCGAACTGGGCCAATTGCTCGCCGAGGTCCGCCCGCAGGCGGGTGCGGTGCCGTTCTGCTCCACGGTCACCGACGGCTGGCTGGACACCACCGAACTGAACGGCGGCTACTGGTTCCGCAACCTGCGTCAGCGGGTCGGCTTCTACGCCGCGATCGAGGGCCTGATCCGCGCCGGGCACACCCGCGTGGTCGAGGTCAGCCCGCACCCCGTGCTGGCCGCCGAAATCCAGGCCACCCTGGACTTGATCGGCGCCGAGGGCGTGGTCACCGGCACCCTGCGCCGTGGCGAGGGCGGGGCCCGTCGACTGCTGGAATCCGTTGGCCAGTGGTGGGTGCGCGGCGGCAAGGTCGACTGGACGGCCTGGTTCGCCGGGTCCGGTACCCAGGTGGACCTGCCCACCTACGCCTTCCAGCGCCAGCGGTACTGGCCCGCCCCGCGCATCGGTGGCGACGCCGCCGCGTTCGGCCTGACCGCCACCCGGCACCCGGTGCTCGGTGCGGCGGTCCCACTCGGGGATGGCTCGGGCACGGTGCTCACCGGCCGCCTGTCCCAGGAAACCCACCCCTGGCTCGCCGGACAGGCCACCGTGCCGGGCAGCGCGCTGCTGGAACTGGTGGTGCGCGCGGCCGATGAGGTCGGCTACGCCCGCGTTGCCAGCCTGACCGAACTGACTCCGCTGGTCCTGCCCGACGGCGGGTCCCAGCTCCAGATCGTCATCGGCGCGGCAGGCGACGACCGGCGCACCGTGTCGGTGCACGCCCGCCCGGCCGACTCCGATGAGGAGTGGACCCGGCACGCGTCGGGCCAGCTCGCCAAGAATCCCCGCGAACTGGACCTGTCTAGCGAAGGTGGACAGGTCACCGAGGTGTCGCTGCCCGATGGCGCTACCGACCCCGGCTTCGGCCTGCACCCCGCCCTGCTGCACGCCGCGATCGAGGACGACCTGCGGCCGGTGGAGTGGCAGGACGTCACGCTGCACGCCACCGGGGCCAGCACGCTGAAGGTGCGGCTGACCGGGCTGGGTGGGGACGCGTGGGAACTGGTCGCGACCGATCCCTCCGGCGACCCAGTGCTCACCGCCCGCTCGGTCACCCTGCGCGCGGTCGAGATCGCCACGGAGTCCGGGGCCGACCTGTTCACCCTGGACTGGGCAACGCTGACCGACGCGCCAGCAGAGCAGCCCGACCGCGCCCCTACCGACCGTTCGGTAGAGACGCAGCCGGAGGTGGTCCTCGCCGAGATCGCCATCCAGGGCGACGACCTCGACGCCGTCCACGACGCCACCGCCCAGGCCCTTGATCTCGTCCGCGACTGGCTGGCCGAGGGCAACCCCGCCCGCCTGGCCATCGTCACCCCCGACTCCGGCCCGGCCGCCGCGGCCGTGGGCGGCTTCCTCCGCTCGGTCAACGCCGAGCACCCCGGCCGCTTCACCCACCTCGCCGTCCCCTCGGGCACCGACCCCGCCGTCGCCCTGCCCTTCCTCACCGGCGACGAACCCCGCCTGCGCATCCACCACGGCCAGGTCCAGACCGCCCGCCTGCGCCGCCACACCCCCGAACTCACCGCACTCACCTGGGACCGCGACGCCACTGTCCTGATCACCGGCGGCACCGGCGGACTGGGCAGCGTGCTCGCCCGGCACCTGGCTGCCCAGGGCTTCCGCCGCTTGGTCCTGGCCAGCCGTCGCGGCCCGGATGCCCCCGGGGCCGCCGAACTGTGCGCGGAAATCGGCGCCCAGGCCATTGCCTGCGATCTGTCCACTGTGGACTCGGTTCGGCAGCTGATCGACAGCATTGACGGACCGCTCACCGCGGTCGTGCACGCCGCCGGTGTGCTGGACGACGCCGTGGTCGAATCCCTGACCGCCGAACGACTCTCCGCCGTGCTCCGGCCCAAGCTCGACGCCGCCTGGCACCTGCACGAAGCCACCCGCGACCGGGACCTCGCCGGATTCGTCGCCTTCTCCTCCGCCGCCGGGATCTTCGGCAACGCGGGCCAGGCCGCCTACACCGCCGCCGACGCCGCCCTGGACGAACTGGTCCGCGACCGCCGATCCAGGGGCCTGCCCGGCCTCGCGATCTCCTGGGCAGCCTGGGAAATCGGCCTGTCCGCCGCCCTGACCGAGACCGACCGGCAACGCATGATCGCCGCCGGATTCCGCCAGCTCGCCGTCACCGAGGGCCTCGCCGCCTTCGACCGGCTGATCACCTCCGGCACCGCGTCCGCACTGGTCGCCCCGATCGACTTCGCCGCCGTGCGTCGCCAGGATGTGCTGCCGCCGGTGCTGCGCGAGTTCGCCGGTAAGCGCGGGGTACGCCGGGGCAAGGCCGCACTGGCCGGAGTATCGGGTCTGCTCAGCGGCACCCGCGCCGAACAGCTCACCGCCGTGCGCGAACTGGTACGCGCCCGGGTCGCTGCAGTGCTGCGGCACACCGGCGAGGTCCCCGTGGACCGGGCCTTCCGCGAACTGGGCTTCGACTCGATGACCGCGGTCGAACTCAGCCGCGCCCTCGCCGAAGCCACCAAACTCGCCCTGCCCACCACGCTGGTGTTCGAGTACCCCAACGTGATCGCCCTCGCCGACCACCT
The DNA here is from genome assembly GCF_052078295.1 of Crossiella sp. CA198. Taxonomy (NCBI): domain Bacteria; kingdom Bacillati; phylum Actinomycetota; class Actinomycetes; order Pseudonocardiales; family Pseudonocardiaceae; genus Crossiella; species Crossiella sp. CA198. The sequence goes on along the minus strand of NZ_JBQJIM010000004.1, from coordinate 386,968 downwards.
GCTGGCCGAACTGACCGGCTCCGACGACCTCGCCGTCACCGACCGGCCGAACCGGCGGCTCGACGACTCCGATCCGATCGTGATCGTCGGCATGGGCTGCCGCTACCCGGGCGGCGTGGTCGACCCGGACGGCCTGTGGCAACTCGTCACCGACGGCGTGGACGCCATCACCGAGTTCCCCACCGACCGAGGCTGGGACATCGAAGGGATCTACGACCCCGACCCGGACCGGCGCGGCACCACCTACGTGCGCTCCGGCGGCTTCCTGCACGACGCCGCCGAATTCGACGCCGCCTTCTTCGGCATGTCCCCGCGCGAGGCCATGGCCACCGACGCCCAGCAGCGCCTGCTGCTGGAAACCACCTGGGAAGCCCTGGAACGCGCCGGCATCGAGCCGAGGTCCTTGCGCGGCAGCGATTCCGGCGTGTTCACCGGTGTGATCTACACCGACTACGGGCCGCTGCTGGCCGCCGACTTCGAGGGCGAACAGAGCATCGGCAGCACGCACAGCGTCGCCTCCGGCCGGGTCGCCTACACCCTGGGCCTGGAGGGCCCGGTGGTCTCGGTGGACACCGCGTGCTCCTCCTCCCTGGTCTCGCTGCACCTGGCCGCCCAGTCCCTGCGCACCGGCGAGTGCTCCCTGGCCATCGCCGGTGGCGCGACCGTGATGTCCACGCCCACCGCGTTCGTGGAGTTCTCCCGGCAGCGGGTGATGTCCGCGGACGGCCGCTGCAAGGCATTCTCCAACTCCGCCGACGGCACCGGCTGGTCCGAGGGCGTCGGTGTGGTTGTCCTGGAACGACTTTCCGACGCACGCCGCAACGGCCACCGGATCCTGGCCGTGCTCAAGGGCTCCGCGATCAACTCCGACGGCGCCTCCAACGGCCTCACCGCCCCCAGCGGCACCGCCCAGCGCAAGGTGATCCGCGCGGCGCTGAACTCCGCCGGACTGTCCACTTCGGACGTTGACGTGGTGGAGGCGCACGGCACCGGCACCTCACTCGGCGACCCGATCGAGGCCCGCGCCCTGCTCGCCACCTACGGCCAGGACCGGGACCAGCCGCTGCTGCTCGGTTCACTCAAGTCCAACATCGGCCACAGCCAGGCCGCCGCCGGAGTCGGTGGCGTGATCAAGATGGTGCAGGCCATGCAGCACGGGATCGTGCCGCGCACCCTGCACCTCACCGAACCCTCGGACCAGGTCGACTGGTCCAGCGGCGAGGTCCGGCTACTCACCGAAGAGGTGCCCTGGCCCCAGGTCGGCCGCCCGCGCCGGTCGGCGGTGTCCTCCTTCGGCATCAGCGGCACCAACGCGCACGTCATCCTGGAACAGGCCCCGCCGTCGCCCGAACGCCCCGTCGTCGAGGCCGACCTGGTCCCGCTGCTCCTGTCCGCCCGCACCGCGGCCGCGCTGGACGAGCAGATCGCCCGCCTGCGCCCGCTGCTGACCGCCGAGTCCACTGTGGACATCGCCTACTCCCTCGCCACCACCCGCACCGCCTTCGAGCACCGCGCGGTCCTGCTCGGCGACACCGAAATCGCCCGCGGCACCGCGATTGAGGGCGGGACCGCGTTCGTCTTCTCCGGCCAGGGCGCGCAACGCCTGGGCATGGGCCGCGAGCTGCACGACCGGTACCCGGCCTTCGCCGAGGCTTTTGACTCGGTGCTCGCCGAGTTTGCCCAACTGGTACGCCCGGTTGGCCCAAGTGGGCGTACGAGTTTGCCCAAGTGGTCCGATTTGCGTGCGGTGATCTGGGGCGAGGACGCCGCCGCGCTCAACCAGACCGGCTGGGCGCAGCCCGCGATCTTCGCCATCGAGGTCGCGTTGTTCCGGCTGCTCGAATCCTGGGGTGTGCGACCCGACTACCTGGTCGGCCACTCCATTGGCGAGATCGCGGCCGCGCACGTGTCCGGGATCCTCTCGCTCACCGACGCCTGCGCGCTGGTCTCCGCCCGCGCCCGGCTGATGCAGGCGCTGCCCGCTGGTGGGGCGATGCTGGCGGTCGAAGCCGATGAGGCCGAGGTCGCCGAAGTCCTGGCGGACCGGCCCGCGGTGTCCATTGCCGCGATCAACGCCGCCCGCAACATCGTGCTGGCGGGCGAGGCTGACGCTGTCGCCGAGGTGAAGGAGGTCCTCGGCGGACGCGGGCGGCGCACCAAGCTGCTCTCGGTCAGCCACGCCTTCCACTCCCCGCTGATGGAGCCCATGCTCGCCGAATTCGGCGAAGCCTTGGGCGCCATCAGCTTCCGCGAACCGCGCATCCCGGTGATCTCCACGGTCACCGGCGAACTCGCCCTGGGCGAGGACCTGCGCAGCACCGAGTACTGGGTGCGCCAGGTGCGCGAGCCAGTGCGGTTCGCCGCGGCGATCTCGGCCCTGGCGGCCGCGCGTGTCCGGACCGTGCTGGAGGTCGGCCCGGATGGACTGTTGTGCGCGGCCGCCGCCGAGTCGCTGCCCGAACAGGCCGTGGTCACCTCGCTGCTGCGCGCCGACCGATCGGTAGAGGCCGAATCAGTGCTGGCAGGCGTGGCGAGTCTGCACGTGGCCGGGACGCCGGTCGACTGGACCCGGCTGCTGCCCGCTGGTGAGGTGGTCGAACTGCCGACCTACCCGTTCCAGCACCGCCGCTACTGGCCCGAGGTGGCCGTCACCAGCGGCGGCACCCTGTTCGGCGTGGACTGGCTGCCGCAGACCGTCCAGGCCGTTGCGAACCCGCCCGCCGTGGTCCTGGTTGAGGCCGGTCAGGCCGCCGACGACCCGACCGCTGTGCTCGACGCGGCGACCGAGGCGCTCACCCTGGTGCAGCGCTGGCTGAGCGAGGAAACCGACCGACTGGTCGTGGTCACCCCGGTCGACGGCCTGGCTGCCGCGGCCGTGGCCGGCGTGATCCGCTCCGCCGCCGCCGAGTACCCGGGCCGCTTCCTGCACCTGGCCGCGGACACCCCGGCCGAGATCGAACTCGCCACCCCGCACCTCACCGGCGAGGAACCCAGCCTGCTGGTCCGCGCCGGTCAGGTGCTCGCGCCCCGGTTCGGGCCGCTCCAGCCCCGGGTGGCCGAGGCGAGCTGGGACCGCGAGCGCACCGTGCTGATCGCCGGTGGCACCGGCGGCATCGGCCGCGCCCTCGCCAACCACCTGGTAGGCCAAGGTTTCCGACGCCTGGTCCTGGCCAGTCGCAGCGGCGCCGAGGCCGAGGGCATCACCGAGTGGGCCGCCGGAGTGGACGCCGACATCCGCATCGTGGCCTGCGACCTGGCCGACCGGAACGCGGTCGCTGCACTCGTCGGCAGCATCGAGGACCTCGGCGCGGTCGTGCACTCCGCCGGAGTCGTGGACGACGCGTTGATCCCGGCACTGACCGGCGAGCGCCTGGCAACTGTGTTGCGCGCCAAGGTCGACGGGGCCTGGTATCTGCACGAAGCCACCCGCGACCTGGACCTGCAGGCGTTCGTGGTCTTCTCCTCGCTCGCCGGAATTGTGGGCGCCCGTGGTCAGGCCAGTTACGCCGCCGCGAACGCCGCCCTGGACGAACTCGCCCGCTCCCGCCGCGCCGCCGGTCTGCCCGGCCTCTCGATCGCTTGGGGCCCGTGGACGGTCGGCATGGCCACCGGGCTCTCCGCCGACGACTGGCAGTCCCTGTCCCACGTCGGCCTCACTGGCATGACCGAGGCCCAGGGCCTGGCCCTGTTCGACCGCGCCATCGCCGGTGCGTCGGACGTGGTCGCCGGCGCCCGCCTTGACGTCACGGTGCTCAGCCAGTCCGCCGCGGTGCCGCACGCCTTGCGTGCCCTCGCCACTCCGGCCGCCCAACAGTCCACTGCGGCCGCACCCACGGTCAGCTCCAGCACCCCGGCCGAACTCCGCGCCCTCATCGGCGACCGGATCGCCGCAGTGCTGCGCTACACCGACGGCATCGCCGAGGACACCCCCTTCGGCGACCTCGGCTTCACCTCGCTGTCCGCGGTGGAACTCAGCCGCGCGCTGTCCACGGCCACCGGCCTGGCCCTCCCGGCCACGCTGGCCTTCGACTACTCCACCGTCACCGCGCTCGCCGACTACTTGCACCGGGAACTCACCGGCGGCCAGGCCGTGCGCACCGCGACCCCGGTGGCCACGGTCGACCAGTCCGATCCGATCGTGATCGTCGGCATGGGCTGCCGCTTTCCCGGCGGCATTGACAGCCCGCAGGCACTGTGGAGCCTGGTGGAGGCCGGTGGCGACGCGCTCACCGAGTTCCCCGCCGACCGCGGCTGGCCCCTGGACTCGCTCTACCACGAAGACCCGGACCACCCCGGCACCGTGTACGTGAAGTCCGGCTACTTCCTGCGCGAAGCGGGCACCTTCGACGCGGACTTTTTCGGGATGTCCCCGCACGAAGCCGCCGCCACCGACCCGCAGCAGCGGCTGCTGCTGGAAACCTCCTGGGAGGCCCTGGAACACGCGGGCATCCCGCCACACCGGTTGCGCGGCAGCAAAACCGGCGTGTTCACCGGCGTCAGCGCCACCGACTACGGCACCCTGCTCGGCGCGGAGTACGAAGGCCACCGCTCCACCGGCAGCATCGCCAGCGTCGCCTCCGGCCGGGTCGCCTACCTGTTCGGCCTGGAAGGCCCGGTCCTCAGCCTGGACACGGCCTGCTCCTCCTCGCTGGTCGCGCTGCACCTGGCCGCCCAGGCACTGCGCTCCGGCGAATGCTCCCTGGCCCTGGCCGGTGGCGTCACCGTGATGTCCACTCCGGCCGCGCACATCGAATTCTCCCGGCAGCGGGCGCTGGCCCCGGATGGCCGGTGCAAGGCGTTCTCCGACACCGCCGACGGCACCGCCTGGTCCGAGGGCGTCGGCGTGCTGGTCCTGGAGCGACTCTCCGACGCACAGCGACACGGGCACCGGATTCTGGCTGTGGTCAAGGGATCCGCGGTCAACTCCGACGGCGCTTCCACCGGCCTTACCGCCCCCAACGGACCGGCCCAGCAGCGGGTGATCCAGGAAGCCCTTGCCGCCGCCGGACTGTCCACTTCGGACGTCGACGTGGTCGAGGCGCACGGCACCGGCACCCGGCTCGGCGACCCGATCGAAGCCCAGGCCCTGCTCGCCACCTACGGGCAGGACCGGGAAACCCCGCTGTGGCTGGGTTCGCTCAAGTCCAACATCGGGCACACCCAGGCCGCCGCGGGTGTCGGCGGGATCATCAAGATGGTGCAGTCCATGCAGCACGGCATCGTGCCGCGCACCCTGCACGTGACCGAGCCGTCCGCCCAGGTGGACTGGTCTACCGGCGAGATCCGCCTGGCCACCGAAGCGGTCGAGTGGCACTCGCCGGACCGGCCGCGCCGCGCCGCGGTGTCCGCCTTCGGCGTCAGCGGCACCAACGCGCACGTGATCCTGGAACAGCCGCCAATCGCCGTCCCCGCAACGGAAACCCCGGCCGAGGATCTGGTCCCGCTGCTGGTTTCGGCCAAGAACCCGGACGCCCTAGATGCCCAGATCGAGCGGGTGCAGGCGATCCTGGCGCACGAGCCGGTCACCGATGTCGCTTACTCACTGGCCTTCCGTCGCACCGGGTTCAGCCACCGCTCGGTGCTGCTCGACGGCGCGGCCGTGGCCCGCGGCGTGGCCACCTCCGGCAAGACCGCGTTCGTCTTCTCCGGCCAGGGCGCGCAACGCCTGGGCATGGGCCGCGATCTGTACGAGAGGTTCCCGGCCTTCGCCAGTGCGTTCGACGCCGTGCTCGCCGAGTTCGACGACGACCTCCGCTCGGTGATCTGGGGCGAGGACGCCGCCGCGCTCAACCAAACTGGATCGGCCCAGCCCGCGCTGTTCGCGATTGAGGTCGCGTTGTTCCGGCTGGTGGAGACCTGGGGTGTGCGCCCGGACTTCCTGGTCGGCCACTCCATCGGCGAACTCGCCGCCGCGCACGTCGCCGGGGTGCTGACGCTGACCGACGCCTGCGCGCTGGTCTCGGCCCGCGCCCGACTCATGCAGGCCCTGCCCACCGGCGGCGCCATGGTCGCGGTGGCGGCGGGGGAGCAGCTCGTCACCGACCTGATCAATGACCGCGACGGCGTCTCCATCGCCGCGGTCAACGCGCCCGAGAGCCTGGTGCTCTCCGGCGAGGCCGACGCGGTGCATGAGGTCGCCGAAGCCATTGCCGCCCAGGGCATCCGCACCAAGAAGCTCCCGGTCAGCCACGCCTTCCACTCCTCGCTGATGGACCCGATGCTGGCCGAGTTCGCCACCGCCATCGACGGGATTTCCCCTGGACAGGCCAGCATCCCGGTGATCTCCACGGTCGGCGAGGTCACCGACTTCGGCAGCCCGGAGTACTGGGTCCGCCAGGTTCGCGAGCCGGTCCGGTTCGCCGACGCGCTGGCCGCACTTGCCGAGGCGGGTGTGCGCGCGGTGCTGGAACTCGGCCCTGGCTCCACCCTCGGCGTCGCGGTGGCCGAAGCCTTGCCCGCCGAGGCCGTGGTGACCTCACTGCTGCACGCCGATCAGCCCGACGAGTGGCGGTCGGTGCTGCGCGGCCTGGCCGAACTGCACGTGACCGGGGTTGAGATCGACTGGCCGCGCCTGATCCCCGGTGGGTCCTTTGTGGACATCCCCACCTACGCCTTCGACCGCAAGCTGTTCTGGCCGGGCTCGGTCCCGCAGGCCACCCAGGCCGTCGCCCTCGCGCTGCCCGCCGAGCCCGTGCAGCTGGACCGCTCGGCCGAGGACCAGGCCCGCGCCCTGCGTGAACTGGTCAGCGAACGGGTTGCCTCCGTACTCGGCCACCCGGGCCGGATCCCGGCCGACCGGCCGTTCCAGGAACTCGGCTTCGACTCACTGCTGGCACTGCGCCTGAGCCGCGGCTTGTCCGCCGCGACCGGCCTGAACCTGCCCGCCACGCTGGCCTTCGACTACCCGACCGTCGCCGTGCTCAGTGAGTTCCTGCTCCGGGAAATCTCCGGCGCGCCGAGTGCCGACGGCCACCAGCAGGGACCGATCGCCGCCGACGAACCCATCGCGATCGTCGGTATCGGCTGTCACTTCGCCGGTGGCGTGGACGGCCCGGACGCGTTGTGGGACCTGGTTTCCGACGGGATCGACGCCACCACCGACTTCCCGGTCAACCGCGGCTGGGACCTCGGCAACCTCTACGACCCGGACCCCGACCGCAAGGGCCGCAGCTACACCCGCCGCGCCGGTTTCCTGCACGAAGCGGGCGAATTCGACCCCGGCTTCTTCGGCATGTCGCCGCGGGAGGCCGTGGCCACCGACCCGCAGCAGCGGCTGCTGCTGGAAACCTCCTGGGAGGCCCTGGAACAGGCCGGGATCGACCCGAAGGCGTTGCGCGGCACCGCGACCGGCGTGTTCACCGGGTTGAGCTGCAACGACTACCCGAACCTGCTCGGCCAGGAATACGAAGGCCACCAGGCCACTGGCGGCCTGGCCAGCGTCGCCTCCGGCCGGGTCGCCTACGCACTCGGACTGGAAGGCCCGACCGTCACCGTCGACACCGCCTGCTCCTCCTCGCTGGTCGCGCTGCACCTGGCCGCGCAGGCCCTGCGCGCCGGGGAATGCGGGCTGGCACTGGCAGGTGGCGTGACCGTGATGTCCACCCCGGCCGGGTTCATCGAGTTTTCCCGCCAGCGCGCGCTGTCCCCGGACGGCCGCAGCCGGTCCTTCTCCGACGACGCCGACGGCGTGGCCTGGGGCGAGGGCGTCGGCGTGCTGGTACTGGAACGGCTCTCCGACGCCAAGCGGCACGGGCACCGCATTCTCGCTGTGGTCAAGGGATCCGCCATCAACTCCGACGGCGCCTCCAACGGCCTGTCCGCCCCCAGCGGCCCGGCCCAGCAGCGGGTGATCCGCTCCGCACTGGCCAGTGCCGGACTGTCCACTTCGGACATCGACGTGGTGGAGGCGCACGGCACCGGCACCACCCTGGGCGACCCGATCGAGGCCCAGGCCCTGCTCGCCACCTACGGCCAGAATCGCGAAGAGCCGCTATGGCTGGGTTCTCTCAAGTCCAACATCGGGCACACCCAGGCAGCAGCCGGTGTCGGCGGGATCATCAAGATGGTGCAGGCCCTGCGGTACGGCATCATGCCCAAGTCGTTGCACATCACCGAACCCTCCACCAAGGTCGACTGGTCGACTGGGTCGGTCGAACTGCTCGCCGAGGCGCGTCCTTGGCCGGAGGTTGAACGGCCGCGCCGCGCGGCGGTGTCCTCCTTCGGGGTCAGCGGCACCAACGCGCACGTGATCATCGAGCAGGCCCCGGTGATCGAGGAACCGGTCTCCGCCAACGGATCCGGCCTGGTCGCCTCCGGTGGCGTGGTCCCGTGGGTGCTCTCCGGCTCGGCCGCATCCGCACTGCGCGGACAGGCCAGAAAGCTCGCCGACTACACCGGGGCTGACCCGGTGGACCTCGGCTGGTCCCTCGCTACCACCAGGGCAACCCTGGAACACCGCGCCGTGGTCGTCGCCCCCAGCACCGCCGAAACCATTGCCGCACTGGACGATCTGGCCAACGATGAGCCCTCGGGTTACGTGGTCACCGGTCAGGCATCGGTGGACGGCCGGGTCGCGTTCGTCTTCCCAGGCCAGGGCGCGCAGTGGGTCGGCATGGGCGCGGAGCTGTTGAAGTCCTCGCCGGTCTTCGCCGCCCGACTGGCCGAAGTCGCCGCGGCCCTGGACCCGCTCACTGGGTGGTCGCTGCTGGACGTCGTGTCCGGCGGCGGTGAGCTGGACCGGGTGGACGTGGTACAGCCGGTGTCCTTCGCGATGATGGTTTCCCTTGCCGCAGTATGGGAATCCGCCGGGGTCCGGCCGCACGCGGTGATCGGGCATTCTCAAGGTGAGATCGCCGCCGCCTGCGTCACCGGCGCGCTCTCCCTGCCCGACGCCGCCAAGGTGGTTGTCCTGCGCAGCAAGGCCATCGCCAACGGCCTGGCCGGACGCGGCGGCATGATGTCGGTGGCCGCCCCCGCCGAGGCGATCGACCTCACCCCGTGGGCGGACACGATTTCCGTCGCCGCCATCAATGGCCCCAGTGCCACGGTGGTCGCCGGTGACGTCCAGGCCATGGAACAGCTCGCCGACTGGTGCGCCGAGCGCGGCTACCGGACCCGGGTGATCCCGGTGGACTACGCCTCGCACAGCCACCACGTCGACCTCCTGGAAGCCGAACTGGCCGAGGTGCTCGCGGGCATCACCATCCAGGCGGGCTCGGTGCCCTGGTGGTCCACAGTGGACAATCAGTGGCTCGACCCGGCGGAAGTGCCAGCCGACTACTGGTTCCGCAACCTGCGCCAGACCGTGCAGTTCGGCCAGGCCGTCGGCGCACTGGCCGATGCAGGCTACGCCGCGTTTATCGAGGTCAGCAGCCACCCGGTGCTCACCGCGGCCATCCAGGAAACCCTGGACGGCCGCAACCTGCCCGACACCGTGGTCACCGGCACCCTGCGCCGCGAGGACGGCGGCGCCACCCGGCTGCTGCTCAGCCTGGCCCAGCTGCACGTGCGCGGGGTCCCGGTGGACTGGCCGCGACTGTTCCTCGGCGCGGGTGGCAAGCGGATCTCCTTGCCCACCTACGCTTTCCAGCGCGAGCTGTACTGGGCCGAACCGTCCGAGGTCGTAGCCGGAGTCGCCGACAGCGAGTTCTGGACCTCGGTCGAACAGGGCGATGTCGCCGCACTGGCCGGATCCCTCGGCGTGGACGAAGCAGCCCTGGCCCCGATCCTGCCCGGCCTCACCACCTGGCGACGCCGTCACCAGGAGGCCGTCGCCCTGGACCAGTGGTCCTACCGAATCGACTGGGCCCCGCTCACCACGCCCGGAACCGTTGCCCTGGAAGGAACCTGGCTGCTGGTCACCCGCGACAGCGACGACCTGGCGGCCACCCTCGCCGACGGCCTCACCGCCCGCGGCGCCAAGGTCGTCCAGACCACTCCGGACCAGCTGATCCCCGGCGACTACACCGGCATCCTGTCCCTGCCCGCCACCGACGACCAGCCTGCGGACACCCTCGCGCTGGTGCAGACGGTGGAACGGACCGGACTGCTCGCCCCGGTATGGGTGCTCACCCGCGGCGCGGTCGCGGTGACCGACCCGGCCGAGCTGACCAGCGCCTGGCAGCCGCAGCTCTGGGGCATGGGCATCGTGCTCGGCCTGGACCGCCCCGCGCTCTGGGGCGGCGTCATCGACCTGCCCGCACAGCTCGGCAGTGCCGCGCTCGACCGGCTGGGCGCGGTGCTCACCGGCACTGAGGGCGAGGACCAGGTGGCCATCCGCGAGTCCGCCGCCTTTGGCAGGCGCCTGCGCCGCGATCCCGTTGCCAGCGCGCAAGCCTGGCAGCCGCGCGGCACCGTGCTGGTCACCGGTGGCACCGGCGCACTCGGCGCGCACATCGCCCGCTGGGCCGCCACCAACGGCGCCGAACGCCTGGTGTTGTTGAGCCGCAAGGGCCCCGAGGCCGAGGGCGTCGCCGAACTGACCGCCGAACTGAACGACCTCGGCGCGGAAGTCACCGTGGCGGCCTGCGATGTCACCAACCGGGACCAGCTCGCCGAGGTGATCAACGCCATCCCGGCCAGGCAGCCGCTCACCGGTGTGGTGCACGCCGCGGGTATCGCCCGGCCGGAATCCCCGCTCTCGGAGATGTCCGCCGAGGAGTTCGCCCAGATCAGCCACGCCAAGATCACCGGCGCGGCCCACCTGGACGAGCTGTTGCGCGAACACGACCTCGACGCCTTCGTGATGTTCTCCTCGGGTGCGGCGACCTGGGGCGGCAGCGGCCAGCTGGCCTACGCCGCGGGCAACGCCTACCTCGACGGCCTGGCACACGCTCGAAGGGCGCGGGGTCAGTCCGCGACCGCGATCGCCTGGGGCGCCTGGGGTGGCGAGGCCGGCATGGTCGACCGCGAGGCAGCCGAACAGCTGCGGCGGATGGGCCTGCTCACCCTCGACCCGGCCCAGGCCACCCAGGCCATGGCCCTCGCGGTGGGCGAGGGTTCGCCGCACCGGGTGATCGCCGACATCGACTGGGAGCGCTTCGCCCCCGGCTACACCCTCACTCGCAGCCGCCCGCTGCTCAACGGCCTGCCCGAGGTCGTCGCCCTGCTCGCGCCGGAAGAACCGGCCGATGGGGCAGGAACCAGCGAGTTCGCCGCCAAGCTCAGCGGACTCACCGCCGAGGACCAGGACCGGATGCTCGTCGACCTGGTCCAGGCCGAGGCCGCCGCGGTGCTCGGCTACGCGGACAAGTCGGCGGTGGCCGACCGGGCGTTCAGCGATATCGGCTTCGACTCGCTGACCGCGGTGGAACTGCGCAACCGCCTCAACAAGCGGACTGGGCTGCGGCTGCCCGCCACCTCGGTGTTCGACCACCCCAGGGCCAGCGCACTGGCCAAGCGGATCCGCACCGAACTCGGCCACACCGACAGCAACTCCCTGGAGTACGTGCAGGCCCAGCTGGAACGCCTGGAAGCCAGCCTGCTGGCCCTCCCGGCCGAAGCGGTCGAACAGGCCAAGCTCACCACCAGACTGCACCGCCTCACCGCCCGCCTCACCGAGAACTCGGCGGCCACCGGCGGCACCGTCGCGGAGAACCTGGAAGCCGCGTCGGCCGAGGACGTCTTCGCCTTCATCGACTCGGAGCTGGGCAATGACTAGCTCACCGGCGTGTTGGCCGTTGTCGTACCCAGTCTTGGCCGAACTGGTACGCCTATCCGGCCAACTCGCCGTCCGGAACGGCCAAGACAGCGCCCACAACGGCCAACACGCCGTCCGGAACGGCCAAGACAGCGCCCACAACGGCCAACACGCCGTCCGGAACGGCCAAGACAGCGCCCACAACGGCCAACTCACCGTCCGGAACGGCCAAGACAGCGCCCACAACGGCCAACTCACCGTCCGGAACGGCCAAGACAGCGCCCACAACGGCCAACTCACCGTCCGGAACGGCCAACTCGGCGTCCGGAACGGCCAACACAGCGTACGAGAACGGCCAACACGGTGGCGGGTCTTGCCCGTCCGCCCCCACCACCCTGGAGATCACCGATGACCAGCGACGACAAGGTCCTCTCCTACCTCAAGAAGGTCACCGCCGAGCTGCACACCACCCGGCAGCGACTGCGTGAGGCCGAGGCGGCGGTTGACGAGCCGATCGCCATCGTCGGCATGGGCTGCCGGTTCCCTGGCGGGGTGGCCTCGCCGGATGACCTGTGGGATCTGGTGCAGCGCGGCGGTGACGCGATCACCCCGTTCCCCAAGGATCGCGGCTGGGACCTGGAGAACCTGTTCGACCCGGACCCGGACGCGGTGGGCAAGACCTACGTCACCGAGGGCGGATTCCTCGACGGGGCAGGCGATTTTGACGCCGCGCACTTCGGCATGTCCCCACGCGAGGCGATGGCCACCGACCCGCAACAGCGCCAGCTCCTAGAGACCGCGTGGGAGACCTTCGAGGACGCCGGCATCAACCCGGCCTCGTTGCGGGACAGCGACATTGGCGTGTTCACCGGCGTGGCCACCAACGGCTACTCGATGAACGCCGACAGCTCCCTGGACGAATACCAGGGCTACCTGGCCACCGGCAGCGCGAACAGCGTCGCCTCCGGCCGGATCTCCTACTCCCTCGGCCTGCTCGGCCCGGCCGTCACCGTGGACACCGGCTGCTCCTCCTCCCTGGTCGCCATGCACTGGGCCGTGCAGGCCCTGCGCGCGGGTGACTGCTCGATGGCGCTGGCCGGTGGCGCGATGGTGATGGCCACCCCCGGCGCGTTCGTGGTGTTCTCCTTGCAGCGCGGCATGGCCAAGGACGGGCGCTGCAAGTCCTTCGCCGACGCCGCCGACGGCACCTCCTGGAGTGAGGGCGTCGGCCTGATCCTGCTCGAACGCCTGTCCGTGGCCCAGCGCAACGGGCACAAGGTGCTCGCGGTCATCCGTGGCACCGCGGTCAACCAGGACGGCGCCTCCAACGGCCTCACCGCACCCAGTGGACCGGCCCAGCAGCGGGTGATCCGCCAGGCCCTGGCCTCCGCCGGACTGACCCCGACCGATGTGGACGCGGTGGAGGCGCACGGCACCGGCACCGTGCTCGGCGACCCGATCGAGGCGCAGGCCGTGATCGCCACCTACGGGCAGAACCGGCCCGAGGACCGGCCGCTCTGGCTGGGTTCGCTCAAGTCCAACATCGGTCACACCCAGGCCGCCGCCGGTGTCGGTGGCGTGATCAAGATGGTGCAGGCACTGCGCCACGGTGTGCTGCCCAAGACCCTGCACGCCGACGAGCCGACGTCCAAAGTGGACTGGTCCGCTGGCGATGTCCGGCTGCTGGCCGAAGCCCAGCCCTGGCCCGAATCTGACCGGCCGCGCCGCGCTGGCGTGTCCTCCTTCGGCGTGAGCGGCACCAACGCCCACCTCATCCTGGAACAGGCCCCGGCACCCGAAGCCGTGGCGGAAACCCCCGAACCCGCCGGACTGGTCTCCGCCGGTGGTGTGGTGCCGTGGGTGCTCTCCGCCGCCGTCCCGGCCGCGTTGCGCGCCCAGGCCACCCGGCTCGCGGAACAGCCCGACGGCAGTCTGGTGGACATCGGCTTCACCCTGGCAACCTCCCGCGCCATGCTGGACCACCGCGCGGTCATCGTCGCCGCCGATCGCGCGGAAGCCGTTGCGGGACTTGAAGCCCTGGTGGCCGACGAGACCTCGAACGCGGTGGTGAGCGGCCGGACGGTGGTCGAGGGCAAGACCGTGTTCGTTTTCCCCGGCCAGGGCGCGCAGTGGGTGGGCATGGGCGCCGACCTGCTTAAGGATTCACCGGTGTTCGCCGCCCGGCTGACCGAGTGCGCCGCGGCTCTCGACCCGCTGACCGGATTCTCGTTGCTGGAGGTCATTTCTACCGGCGGCGACCTGGACCGGGTCGACGTCGTGCAGCCCGCTTCTTTCGCCGTGATGGTCTCCCTGGCCGCCGTGTGGGAAGCCGCCGGGGTCAAGCCGGACGCGGTGATCGGCCACTCGCAGGGTGAGATCGCCGCCGCCTGCGTCACCGGCGTGCTCTCCCTGGCAGACGCGGCCAAGGTTGTCGTGCTGCGCAGTCAGGCCATTGCCGAGGACCTGGCCGGACGCGGCGGCATGATGTCCGTGGCTGCGCCCGCCGACAAGATCGACCTGACCCAGTGGGCCGGGCAGATCTCGGTCGCCGCGATCAACGGCCCGACCGCCACCGTGTTCGCCGGTGACGTCGCCGCTCTGGCCGAACTCGAAGCCCGCTGTATCGAGGAGGGCTACCGGACCCGGGTCATCCCGGTGGACTACGCCTCGCACAGCCACCAGGTGGACGCCATCGCCGATCGCCTGCGCGAAGTCCTCGCCGACCTCACCGTGCGGCCGGGCAGCGTGCCCTGGTGGTCCACTGTGGACAGTCAGTGGATCGAGCCGGGCACCGCCGACGCCGAGTACTGGCTGCGCAACCTGCGCCAGACCGTGCAGTTCGCGAATGCCGTGCGCTCGTTGGCCGAGGCCGGGTTCGGCGCGTTTGTGGAGGCCAGCAGTCACCCGGTGCTCACCGCGCCGATCCAGGAGGCCCTGGACGAGCTGGAACTGGACAACACCGTGGTCACCGGCACCCTACGCCGCGAGGACGGCGGCGCGACCCGGCTGCTGCTCAGCCTGGCCCACCTGCACGTGCACGGCGTCACCGTGGACTGGACCGCGCTGTTCACCGGCGCGGGCGCACAGCGGATCTCCTTGCCCACCTACGCTTTCCAGCACCAGCACTACTGGCTGGAACGCAGCGGCATGTCCGGCGACCTGACCAGCACCGGACTCGGCAACGCCGACCACCCGCTGCTCGGCGCGGTCGCCCAGCTGCCCGACACCGGCGGCATCCTGCTCACCGGCCGCGTGGCCCGCGCCAGCCACGGCTGGCTGGCCGACCACATCGTCGGCGACTCAGTGCTCATCCCGGGCGCGGCCCTGGTCGAACTCGCCATCCGCGCCGGTGATGAGGTCAACTGCCCGACCCTGCGCGAACTGGCCATCGTCCGCCCGGTGGTGCTGCCCGACGACAGCCCGGTGTTCCTCCAGGTCCTGGTCGGCGCGTCTGACGGCAACGGGGACCGGGACATCCGGATCTACTCCCGCTTCCCCGGTAGTCCACAGTGGACGGAGAACGCCACCGGCACCCTGGGCGCCGACCTCCCAGATGCCCCCGCCCCGGTCGCCGCCTGGCCGCCCGCGGGCGCGGAAGCGCTGTCCGTGGCCGACCAGCCCGGCATGGAAGCCGCCTGGACCAAGGACGGCGAGGTCTACGCCGAGGTCCGCCTCGCCGAGAACTACAGCAAGTCCGCCAGCCGCTTCGGCCTGCACCCCGCGCTGCTGGACGCCGCCCTGCGCGCCAGCGCGTTCGCCGCCCCGCAGGAGACGGGGGAGGGCATGCTGTTGCCGTTCTCCTGGAACGAGGTCCAGCTGCACGCCGCCGGGGCCAGCGCGGCCCGGGTGCACCTGCGGGTCACCGGCGCGGACACCCTGGCCATCACCCTCACCGACTCCGCGGGCGCACCGATCGCCAGTATCGGCTCGCTGATGATGCGCACCGTCGACCCGGCCCAGCTCCAGGCCTCCAGTGGCCCGGCCGTCGGCGGCGACGCGTTGTTCGAGGTGCGCTGGCGGCAACTCACCGCCGAGAGCGCCAGCACCGCCGTGGTCCTGGGTGACAGCGAGCTGGCCGAGGCGCTGCTGCGCGGTGGCGCGGTCGGCGAACCCTCCGGCAGCATCGCCACCCTCCTGGAGGCCCGCGGCGGGCACGTGCCCGAGTTCGTGCTGCTGCCCGTCGCGGCCAGCGTCGGCGATCTCGCGGACGCGGCCCGGCAGTCGGTCACCCAGACCCTCACCGCCATCCAGGACTGGCTGGCCGACGACCGGTTCGCCGAGGCCCGCCTGGTCGTGGTGACCTCCCAGGCCATCGGCACCGGCCCCGAGGACAAGCTCAACGGCATCGCCGACGCGGGCGTGTGGGGCCTGGTCCGCACCGCCCAGTCCGAGTACCCCGGCCGGTTCGTGCTCGCCGACATCGACGGCACCGACGAATCCGCCACCGCCCTGCTCGCCGCACTCGGCAGCGGCGAACCGCAGCTCGCCGTGCGCGCGAACACGGTCACCGTGCCGCGTCTGGCCCGCGCCGAGGCGGCCGAGCCGAGCTGGCAGTGGCCCACCGAGGGCACCGTGCTGATCACCGGCGGCACCGGCAAGCTCGGTAGCGAACTCGCCCGGCACCTGGTCACCCAGCACGGCATCCGGCACCTGATCCTGGCCAGCCGCACCGGCCCCGACGCCCCCGGCGCGGACGCGTTGACCCAGGAGCTGACCGAACTGGGCGCGGAGGTCCGGGTCGCCGCCTGCGATATCGCCGACCGCACCGCCGTCAAGGAACTGCTCAACTCGGTGCCCGCCGATGCCCCGCTGACCGGTGTGGTGCACACCGCGGGTGTGGTGGGTGACAACCTGCTGCCCAACCTCACCGCCGATCAGCTCGCCCAGGTGCTGCGCCCCAAGGTGGACGCCGCGCTGGTGCTGGACGAGCTGACCCGCGACCACGAGCTGACCGCGTTCGTCACCTACTCCTCCATCGCCGGACTCACCGGCGGCCCCGGCCAGGGCCCCTACAGCGCCGCCAACGCCTTCCTGGACGCCCTGGCCTACCGCAGGCGTGCCCAGGGCCTGCCGGCCACCTCGATTGCCTGGGGCCTCTGGGGCGGCGAGGGCGGCATGGGCGGCGCGCTTGCCGAAGCCGAGTGGGCCCGGCTGCGCCGCTCCGGCATGATCCCGATCGAACCCGCGCAGGGACCTGCGATGCTGGACGCGGTCACCGCCGTGTCCACCGCCCTGGTCGTGGCCGCGCCGCTGGACCTGCGCGCGGTGGACCGGGACGCGGTGCCCGCGCTGCTGCGTGGCCTGGTGCGCGGCACGGCCGCCGGTGAGGCCGTCAGCCCCGCCGCGGCCAGCAGCCGTGGCGCCGAGCTGACCGCGAAGCTGGGCGGGCTCAGCGAGAAGGAACAGGAAACCCTCCTCGCCGATCTGGTCGCCACCGAGTGCGCGCACCTGCTCGGCTACGACAACCACGCCGACCTGGACCGGCTGCGTGGCTTCGTCGACCTCGGCATGACCTCGCTCAACGGGGTCGAGCTGCGCAACGTGCTCGGCGCCCGCACCGGCCTGCGGCTGCCCGCCGCGCTGATCTTCGACTACGCCAACATCCTCGAACTCGCCCGCTACCTGCGCGGACAGCTCGTGGACAGCGCGGGGGAGGGGGCCGCGTTCACCGAACTGGCCCGCCTGGAGGCCGCCGTGGCCGGGTCCGAACTGGATGAGGAGTCGCGGACAAAACTGGTAAATGGCTTGGCCCAACTCCTGTGGACTCTTCAAGACGGCCGCGCCCAGCCGGGAGCGGATCAGCACGAGGTCGGCCTCGCCACGGCGAGTGACGACGAGATGTTCGCTCTGATCGACGAGGAGCTGGGGCTGAGCTGACCCCACCGCCTCGTCGCGACGCGGAAGGGCAACGAGGCGCACATGACCGGTACCGAGGACAAGCTCCGGGACTATCTCAAGCTGGTCACCGCTGACCTTCGGCGCACCCGGCAGCGGTTGCGCGACGTGGAGGCCCAGGACAGCGAGCCGATCGCGATCGTGGGCATGTCCTGCCGGTTCGCCGGCGGGATCGAGACGCCGGAGCAGCTGTGGCAGGTGCTCGTCGACGAGCGGGACACCGTCGGCGAGTTCCCCACCGACCGCGGCTGGGAACTCGACGGGTTCTTCCACGACGACCCCGACCACGCCGGTACCAGTTATGTGCGCGAGGCCGCCTTCCTGGAGGGCGCCAGCGGGTTCGACGCCGACTTCTTCGGCATCAGCCCGCGCGAGGCCCTGGCGATGGACCCGCAGCAACGCCTCGTGCTGGAGCTGTGCTGGGAGGCGGTGGAACGGGCCCGGCTGGACCCGCACGGCCTGCGCGGCAGTGACACCGCGGTCTTCGTCGGCGGCATCAGCATGGGCTACGGCATCCGCGGCACCCCGCCGGAGGAGGTCGAGGGCCAGCTCGCCACCGGCACCGCGGCCAGCGTCATCTCCGGCCGGGTGTCCTACCTGCTGGGGCTGCGCGGGCCCGCGCTGACCGTGGACACCGCGTGTTCCTCCTCGCTGGTCGCCCTGCACCTGGCCGCGCAGGCGCTGCGCAGCGGCGAGGCCAAGCTGGCCCTGGTGGGTGGCGCGACCGTGCTGCCCAACTCCGGTCTGTTCGTGGAGTTCTCCCGGCAGCGCGGCCTGGCCGTGGACGGGCGCTGCAAGTCCTTCGCCGACGCCGCCGACGGGGTGGGCTGGGGTGAGGGCGGCGGGGTGCTGCTGCTGGAACGCCTCGCCGACGCCCAGCGCAACGGCCGCAAGATTTTGGCTGTGGTGCGTGGTTCCGCGGTCAACTCCGACGGCGCCAGCAGCTCGCTCACCGCGCCGAATGGCCCGTCCCAGCAACGCGTCATCCAGGCCGCGCTGGAAAGTGCCCAGCTGACCCCGGAAATGGTGGACGCCGTTGACGGGCACGGCACCGGCACCACCCTGGGCGACCCGATCGAGGCCGACGCGCTGCTGGCGGTCTACGGCCAGGGCCGCCCGGCCGATCGCCCGCTGCTGCTGGGTTCGGTGAAATCCAACATCGGCCACACCCAGGCCGGTGCGGGCGTCGCGGGCATCATCAAGATGGCCCTGGCCATCGAACACGGCGTGGTCCCGGCGACGCTGCACGTGGACGCGCCGACCAGGCAGGTCGACTGGGGTGACGGGCAGGTCCAGCTCGTCACCGAATCCCGCAGCTGGCCGGAAACCGACCGGCCGCGGCGCGCGGGTGTGTCCTCCTTCGGCATCAGCGGCACCAACGCGCACGTGATCATCGAGCAGGCCCCGCCGGCCGAGGACACCCCCGCCGCCGAGCCGGTGGTCTCGGAGCTGCCGGTGCCGTGGGTGGTCTCCGCGCGGTCGCTGGAGGGCCTGGACGCCCGGATCGACCAGCTCCGCGACCTCGCCGGGGACCCGGCCGACATCAGCTTTTCCTTGCTGGCCACCAGGGCCAAGTTCGACCACCGGGCGGTGATCCTCAACGGCCGCGAGCTGGCCAGGGGATCGGTCACCGGCGGCGGCACCGCGTACGTCTTCTCCGGCCAGGGCTCGCAGCGGATGGGCATGGGACGCGAGCTGTACCAACGGTTCCCGGCCTTCACCGAAGCCTTCGACGCGATTATCGCCGAGCTGGGCGAGGGTGTCCGCGAGATCATGTGGGGCGAGGACGCCGCCGCCCTGGACGAGACCGGCAACGCCCAGCCCGCACTGTTCGCCCTTGAGGTTTCGCTGTTCCGGCTCCTGGAGTCCTGGGGTGTGCGCCCGGATCGTGTTGTGGGGCACTCGATTGGCGAGCTGGCCGCGGCACACGTCGCTGGCATCTTGTCGCTGTCCGATGCCTGCAAGGTGGTCTCGGCCCGCGCGAGCCTGATGCAGGCGCTGCCTGCCGGTGGCGCGATGGCCTCACTGCCGGTGCCCGAGGCCGAAGTCCTTCCCCTGCTTGACGAACACGTCTCTATCGCCGCGGTCAACGGCCCCGCCGCCACCGTGGTCTCCGGCACCGAAGAAGCCGTGGAGCGGCTGGCCGCGCGGTTCGAGCGGAGCAGGCGGCTGCGTACCAGCCACGCCTTCCACTCGCCGCTGATGGAACCCATGCTGGCCGAGTTCGCCGAAGCCATCGTCGGGATCACCGTGGGCAAGGCGGACATCCCGGTCATCTCCACGGTCGGCCCGGTGCCCGACTTCGGCAGCCCCGGCTACTGGGTGCGCCAGGTCCGCGAGCCGGTGCGCTTCGCCGACGCCATCGAAACCCTTGCCGCAGTAGGCACTGCCCGGCTCGCCGAACTCGGTCCGGACGGTCGCCTGTGCGCCGCGGTCACCGAGATCGCGCCCACCCTGGCCGCCGCTCCGGTGCTGCGCCGCGACCGCCCCGAGGTGGACAGCGCCGTCGCCGGACTCGCCGCGCTCTACGTCACCGGCGCGCCGGTGGACTGGACGCCCTGGTGCGCTAACGGTTCCCCGGTAGACCTGCCCACCTACCCGTTCCAGCGCAAGCCGTACTGGGTGATCTGCCGCGAGGACGGCGGCGACGCCAGCGGTCTCGGCCAGGAAGCCGTCGGACACCCGCTGCTCGCCGCCCTGGTCAGCATGGCCGACGACAGCGGCGTGGTGTTCACCGGGCGGGTCTCGGTCAACAGCCAGCCCTGGCTGGCCGATCACGTGGTCTCGGCGCGAACCCTGTTCCCCGGCACCGCTTTCCTCGAACTGGCCGGGCGCGCCGGCGACGGTGTGGGCTGTGACCGGGTCGAAGAGCTGACCATGGTCACCCCGCTGATGCTGCCCGACCGCGGCGCGGTGCAGCTCCAGGTCTCCGTCGGCTCGGACAACGCAGGCCAGCGCGAGATCGCCATCCACTCCCGGCCGGAGAACTCCGTCGACGAGCCGTGGACCCTGCACGCCAGCGGTCTGCTCGCCAGCACCGGCCACACCGCCGAACCCATCGACCCCACCTGGCCGCCAGAAGGCGCGGAACCCGTTGACATGGCGGTGTTCTACCCCTGGTTCACCGAACGCGGCTTCGACTACGGCCCCGAGTTCCGCGGCGTGCGCGCGGTGTGGAAGCGACCCGGCGAGGTCTTTGCCGAGGTCGCGCTGCCGCAGGCCCGCGAGGCCGAGGCATTCGGCCTGCACCCCGCCCTGCTCGACGCCGCCGTACAGGCTTCTTCCGTGCTGGGCCACGGGGTTGAGGCTCCCGGCCAGATGCCGTTCTCCTGGCAGGGCGTCACCCTGCACGCCGCCGCCGCCGCTGTGCTGCGGGTGCGGATCAGCCACTCCGGCGGCGCGACCATGCGCATCCAGGCCACCGACACCGCGGGCGACCCGGTGATCTCGGTGGACGCGCTGCTCATGCGCACCCTGCCCACCGGCGACACCGCGGGCCCTGCCCTGGACCGCAACTCGCTGTTCGAGCTGGACTGGTCCCCGGTCACCGCCACCGCATCCGGCGAACCCGTCACGATCGTCGGCGAGGACGTCCTCGAACTCCGCAACCGCCTTGCGGACGCGGTCGAAGTGCGCGTCGCGGACTCGGTGGCCGAGGCCGGGGACAGCGCGGTGGTCAGCCTGGTCGGCACCGACGAACCCGCCTCCGCCCTCGAACTCACCAGCCAGGCCCTGGACCTCATCCAGCAGTGCCTGACCGCGAGCGCGGAAACCCGGCTCACCTTCGTCACCCACGGCGCGGTCACCGGCCAGGACCTGGCCGCCGCCGCGGTCTGGGGCCTGGTGCGCGCCGCCCAGTCCGAACAGCCCGGCAGGTTCACCCTGATCGACCTGGACGAGGAGTCCACCGGCGAGACCCTCGCCCAGGCCCTCGGCTCGGACGAACCCCAGTTGACCGTGCGGGACAACCAACTCTCCGGCGCCCGACTCAACCGGGTCAGCATCCCGGAGCAGCCCGCGCTGTGGTCCGAAACCGGCACCGTGCTGATCACCGGCGGCCTCGGCGGCCTGGGCCGCCTGCTCGCCACCCACCTGGTCACCCAGCGCGGCGTGCGCGACCTGGTCCTGGTCAGCCGCCGTGGTCCGGCCGCCCCCGAAGCCGCCGAGGTCATCGCGGAACTCATCGAACTCGGTGCTGCGGTCAGGGTTTTGGCCTGCGATGTCTCCGACCGCGCCGCCGTGGCCGATCTTGTTGCCCAGCTGCCGGAACTGACCGCGGTGGTGCACGCCGCAGGGGTGGTCGACGACGGCCTGATCGAATCGCAGACCCCCGAACGCCTGGCGAATGCCTTGCGTGCCAAGGCCGATGCCGCCTGGCACCTGCACGAGCTGACCCGCGACCGCGACCTCACCGCGTTTGTGCTGTTCTCCTCCGCCGCGGGCACCGTCGGTTCCGCGGGACAGGGCAACTACTCCGCCGCCAACGCCTACCTCGACGCGCTCGCCCGGCACCGGCACGGCCTCGGCCTGCCCGCGGTGTCCCTGGCCTGGGGTGTCTGGGCCTCGGAAACCGGCATCACCGCCGGACGTTCCGACGTCGACCAGAAACGCGCCGCCCGCGGTGGCATGCCCGCGCTCACCGACGAGCAGGGCCTGGCCCTGTTCGACGCCTCCCTGGCCGATCACCGCCCGGTGCTCATGCCCGCCCGCCTCGACCTGGCCACCCTCCGATCGCTAGGCCGACCGCCACACCTGTTGCGCGCCTTGATCCGCACCTCCTCCCGCCGCGCTGCCGGAGCAGCTGCCGGGGCAGCGGGCGAGCTGGCCGGACGACTGGCCGCACTGCCCGAGGCCGAGCGTTCCGCCACCTTGCTCAAGCTCACCCTGACCGCGGTCGCCGGTGTACTCGGCCACGGCGAGGACGTCGCCCTCGACCCCTCCCGGAACTTCAACGACCTCGGCTTCGACTCGCTCACCGCCGTCGAACTCCGCAACCGCCTCGGCAGCGACACCGGAATCCGGCTGCCCGCCACCCTGGTCTTCGACCACCCCAACGCGCTCAAGCTCACCGAGTACCTGCTCGGCGAACTGCTCGGCGGGGCTGTCACCCCCACCCCGCAGCGACCGTCCACAGTGGTCCGTGCCGACGAGCCGATCGCCATCGTCGGCATGAGCTGCCGCTACCCCGGCGGTGTCGGCTCGCCGGATGACCTGTGGCGCGTGGTGCACGAAGGCGTGGACGCGATCAGCGAGTTCCCGGACAACCGCGGCTGGGACATGGCCGCGCTGTTCGGCCGTGACTCCGACCTGCCCGGCACCTCCTACGTCCGGCACGGCGGCTTCCTGCACGACGCGGGAAAGTTCGACGCCGAGCTGTTCCGGATGAGCCCGCGCGAGGCCCTGTCCACCGACGCCCAGCAACGCCTGCTCCTGGAAGCAACCTGGGAGGCCCTGGAACGGGCCGGGATGGACCCGACCTCCTTGCGCGGCAGCGCCACCGCGGTCTTCGCCGGGGTGATGTACACCGACTACGCCACCCTGCTCGGCGCCGACGAGTTCGAGGGCTTCCGCGGCAACGGCGGCTCCGCGGCCATCGCCTCCGGCCGGGTCGCCTACACCTTCGGCCTGGAAGGTCCGACCCTGACCGTCGACACCGCCTGCTCCTCCTCCCTGGTCGCTGTGCACCTGGCCGGACAGGCCCTGCGCAACGGCGAATGCGAGCTGGCCCTGGCCGGTGGCGTGGCGATCATGGCCACCCCCGGCGCTTTTGTGGAGTTCTCCCGGCAGGGCGGGCTGTCCCCGGACGGCCGCTGCCGCTCCTACTCCGACACCGCCGACGGCGTGGCCTGGTCCGAAGGCGTCGGCATGCTGGTCCTCGAACGCCTCTCCGACGCCCGCCGCAACGGGCACCAGGTGCTCGGCCTGATCAAGGGTTCCGCGGTCAACTCCGACGGTGCATCCAACGGCATGAGCGCCCCCAACGGCCCCGCCCAGCAACGGGTCATCCGGGCCGCGCTGGCCAGTGCCGGACTGTCCACTTCGGACGTTGACGTGGTCGAGGGCCACGGCACCGGCACCCCGCTCGGCGACCCGATCGAGGCCGAAGCGGTGGTCGCCACCTACGGCCAGGACCGGGAAGAGCCGCTGTTCCTCGGCTCGATCAAGTCCAACCTGGGCCACACCCAGGCCGCCGCCGGCGTCGCCGGGATCATCAAGATGGTCATGGCCATGCGGCACGGCCTGCTGCCGAAGACCCTGCACCTGGAAACCCCGTCCTCACACGTGGACTGGCAGGCCGGTGAGGTCGAGCTGCTGGCCGCGGAAACCCCGTGGCCGCAACTGGACCGGCCGCGCCGGGCCGCGGTGTCCTCCTTCGGCATCAGCGGCACCAACGCGCACGTCGTCCTCGAAGAACCGCCGCCCGCCCCGGAACCCGCGCCCACCCAGCACGAAGGCGTGCTGCCCTGGGTGCTCTCCGGCCAGACCGAGAACAGTGTGCGCGCCCTGGCCGAACGTCTGGCCGAGGCCGTCACCGAGTTGCACCCGGCCGACGTCGGCCTGTCCCTGGCCGCCGGTCGCGCCACCCTGCCGCACCGCGCGGTCGTCATCGGCTCGGACACCGAAGAACTCCTTGCCGGACTCCGCGCCCTCGCCGCCGGTGAGGCCGGACCGATCATCGGCGAGGCCCCGGATGCCGGACGTGCCATCGCCTTCGCCTTCCCCGGCCAGGGCGCGTACTGGACCGGCATGGGCGCGCAGCTGCTGGAGCAGTCGCCGGTCTTCGCCGAGGCCATGGCCCGCTGTGCGGCCGCACTCGCCCCGCACCTGGACTTCTCCGTGCTGGACGTGTTGCGCGGCAATCCAGGCGCACCCGGCCTGGACCGGATCGACGTGGCCCAGCCGACCATGTGGGCGGTCAGCGTCTCCCTCGCCGAACTCTGGCGTGCCCACGGCGTCCGCCCCTCCGCCGTGCTCGGCCATTCCCAAGGCGAGGTCGCCGCCGCCTGCATTGCTGGCGCACTGTCCCTTGAGGACGGTGCACTGGTGATCTCGGTGCGCAGCAAGGCCATCGCCGAAGAACTGTTCGGCCAGGGCTCCATGATCGCGGTCGCCCTGCCGCTGGCCCAGGTGCAGCCGCGGCTGGCCGACTTCGCCGACCGCCTGGGCATCGCCGCGGTCAACGGCCCCAACGCCACCGTGGTCTCCGGCGAGTACGCCGCCCTCGACGAACTCCGCGCCATCCTGGAGGCCGACGGCATCCGCGTCGGCTCGGTCGCCGGTGACTTCCCGGCCCACTCCGCCATGTTCGACCGCGTGCACGACCGCGTCCTCACCGCCCTCGCCGACCTCCAGCCACGCACCTCCCTCGATGTGCCAATGCTGTCCACGGTCACGGGGGAGTGGATCGACCCGGCCGGGCTGACCGCCGAGTACTGGTTCCGCAACATGCGCGAAACCGTCCAGTTCGAGCCCGCCGTGCGCACCCTGCTCCGCCAGGGACGCGGCCTGTTTATCGAGGTCAGCCCGCATCCGGTGCTGGTCCCCGGCATCTCCGGCACCATCGACGACACCGGCAGCACCGCCGTCGTCGTGCCCACCCTGCGCCGCGAGGACGGCGGCCTGGACCGGGTCTACCGCTCACTCGCCCTGGCCAACGTGGCCGGCGCCCCGGTGGACTGGACCAGCTGCTACCCGGGCGCGCACCGGGTCGACCTGCCCACCTACGCCTTTGACCAGACCGAATTCTGGCCCACGCCCTTCCGCGCCACCGGCGATGCCGCCTCGGTCGGCCTCAGCTCCACCGACCACCCGCTGCTCGGCGGCGCGGTCACCATCGCCGACACCGGCGCGCTGATGCTCACCGGCCGCCTGTCCCTGGACGCCCACCCCTGGCTCGCCGACCACACGGTAGGCGACCAGGTCCTCTTTGCCGGGGCCGGATTCGTCGAACTCGCGTTGCGCGCGGGCGACGAACTCGGCTGCGCCCAACTGGCCGACCTCACCCTGGCCGCCCCGCTCATCCTGCCCGGCGCGGGCGCGGTGACCGTCCAGGTGCTCGTCGAGCCCGAGGAGGCCGGACGCCGCCGGGTCACCATCCACTCCCGCGGTGACGCACTGGATGGCGACTGGATCTTGCACGCCAGCGGCCTGCTCAGCACCGAGGAAACCCGGGCCCAGCTTGGCTTCGACGCCACCGTCTGGCCGCCCGCCGACGCCGAACCCGTTGACCTCACCGGCTGCTACGAGGAGTTCGCCACCCACGGTTTCCACTACGGCCCGGCCTTCCAGCGCCTGCACGCCCTGTGGCGGCACAACGGCGACCTGTACGCCGAGGTCACCCTGGACACCGAGGCCGACGGCTTCACCCTGCACCCGGCCCTGCTCGATGCCAGCCTGCACACCACCCTGGTCGGCGCGGCGGGCGGCAACCCGGACACGTTGCCGTTCCAGTGGGACGGCGTGACCCTGCACGCCACCGGCGCGACCGCGCTGCGGGTGCGGGTCAGCCAGCCCGAGGCCGGCGCGCTGACCATCGAGGCCGCCGACCCGGCCGGTGAGCCGGTGCTGACCGTGTCCGCCCTGCGGATGCGCGAACGCGCCGCCGCGGCGACCCGGTCGCGCGCGGACTCGCTGTACTCGCTGGGCTGGCTCCCGGTCACGTCCACAGTGGACAATGACCCGGACATCACGCTGGTCCAGATCACCACCGGCGACGACCCACGCCAGGACGCGCACACCGAGACCGCCCGCGTACTCGCCCTGCTGCAACAGCGAATCGCCGGCGGCGGCCCCCGCCTGGTCTTCCTCACCCGCGGCGCGACCACCGGCGAAAACCCAGCCGCCGCAGCGGTGTGGGGCCTGGTCCGTTCCGCCCAGGCCGAAAGCCCCGACGCCTTCGGCCTGCTCGACCTGGACAGCACCATCCCGGCAGGCGACCTCACCCCCGCCGACCTGCCCACCGGTGCCCTCGACCCGGCCGAACCCCAGCTGGCCCTGCGCGACGGCGTCCTGCACGCCGCCCGCCTCACTCGGATCACCCCCGCCGAGGAGCCGTTCACCTGGCCCACCGAGGGTTCGGTGCTGATCACCGGCGGCACCAGCGGACTCGGCGCGGTCATCGCCAAGCACCTGGCCGAGCAGGGCGTGGCCCGCCTGGTCCTGGCCAGTCGACGTGGCGCGGACGCCGAGGGCGTGACCGAACTGGTCGAGGAACTCGGCGTCCCGGTCGAGGTCGTCGCCTGCGACCTCGCCGACCAGCAGGCCGTCACCGACCTGGTCAACGGCATCGCCGACCTGACCGGTGTCGTGCACTCCGCTGGCGTGCTCGACGACGCGTTGATCCCCGCGCTCACCCCCGAACGCCTGGCAACTGTGTTGCGACCCAAGGTTGACGCCGCCTGGCACCTGCACGAAGCCACCCGCGACCGCGACCTGGCCGCGTTTGTGCTGTTCTCCTCGGCCGGTGGCCTGCTCGGCGCGCCGGGCCAGGCCAACTACGCCGCGGCCAACGCCTTCCTGGACGCCCTCGCCGCGCACCGGCACACCCTCGGCCTGCCCGCCCGCTCCATGGCCTGGGGCGGCTGGGCATCCGCCGGGATGGCAAGCCGTCTCGCCGAGGCCGACCGCGCCCGCCTGGCTCGTACCGGCACCCCACTCATGTCCACTGTGGACGGTCTCGCACTGTTCGACCTCGCACTGGCCGTCAACGAACCTTCCGTCGCGCCGATCCTGTTCGACCTGGCCGCGATCCGGTCCAAGGGCGAGATCCCCGCGGTCTTCCGCGGCCTGATCCGCCCCGGCAAGCGGGCCGCCCGTGGCCAGCAGCGGGTCAACGGCGGCCTGGCCGCCAAGCTCGCCGGACTGGGCAAGGACGAACGCCGTATCCTGCTGGAAGACCTGGTGCGCGGGCGGATCGCCGGTGTACTCGGCCACGACAGCGGCGCCTCCATCAAACCGCAACGAGCCCTGCAGGACCTCGGCCTGGACTCCCTGGCCGCGGTCGAACTGCGCAACCAGCTCGGTGCCGACACCGGCCTCAAACTGCCCGCCACCCTGGCCTTCGACCACCCCTCCGCCGCCGCCATCGCCGACTACCTGTTGGCAGAACTCGGCGTTGGCACGGACCGGCCGGTGCAGACCACCCAGGTCCGCGCGGTCGCCGGGGATCCGATCGCGGTGGTCGGCATGAGCTGCCGCTACCCGGGCGGGGTCAACTCGCCGGAAGACCTGTGGCACCTGGTGACCCACGGTGTGGACGCGGTCTCCGAGTTCCCGCCGGACCGCGGCTGGGACGTCGGCCGCCTCTACCACCCGGACCGCGAACACCCCGGCACCAGCTACACCCGCAACGGCGGCTTCCTGTTGCAGGCAGCCGAGTTCGACGCCGACTTCTTCGGCATCAGCCCGCGCGAGGCGGTCACCACCGACGTCCAGCAGCGCCTGCTCCTCGAAGTCACCTGGGAGGCCCTGGAACGAGCGGGCGTCGACCCGAGTTCGTTGCGCGGCAGCCGGACCGGCGTGTTCACCGGCGTGATGTACAACGACTACGCCATGCTGCTGGAGGGCCCCGAGTTCGACGGCTTCCGCGGCAACGGCAGCGCGGCCAGTATCGCCTCCGGCCGGGTCGCCTACGCCCTCGGCCTGGAAGGCCCCGCGGTCACCATCGACACGGCGTGTTCCTCCTCGCTGGTCGCGGTGCACCTGGCCGCCCAGGCCCTGCGGACCGGAGAGGCCACCATCGCGGTGGCCGGTGGCGTCACCGTGATGTCCACCCCGGGCGCGTTCCTGGAGTTCTCCCGCCAGGGCGGACTCTCCGAGGACGGCCGCTGCAAGGCCTACGGCGACGGCGCGGACGGCGTCGGCTGGTCCGAAGGCGTCGGCATGCTCGTGCTCGAACGCCTCTCCGACGCCCAGCGCAACGGCCACCGAATCCTCGCCGTGCTCAAGGGATCCGCGGTCAACTCCGACGGCGCCTCCAACGGCCTCACCGCCCCCAACGGCCCGTCCCAGCAACGCGTCATCCACCAGGCCCTGTCCGCCGCCGGACTGTCCACTTCGGACGTCGACGCGGTGGAAGGCCACGGCACCGGCACCCCGCTCGGCGACCCGATCGAAGCCCAGGCCCTGCTCGCCACCTACGGCCAGGACCGGCCAGAGGGCCGCCCGCTGCTGCTCGGCTCGATCAAGTCCAACCTGGGCCACACCCAGGCCGCGGCCGGTGTGGCGGGCATGATCAAGATGATCCAGGCCATGGACCACGGCGTGCTGCCCCGCACCCTGCACGCCGACACCGCCTCCACCAAGGTCGACTGGACCGCGGGCGAGGTCGAACTACTCACCGAGCAGGTCAGCTGGCCCGAAGTGAGCCGCCCACGCCGCGTTGGCGTCTCCTCCTTCGGCATCAGCGGCACCAACGCCCACGTGATCCTGGAACAGCCGCCCACCAAACCCAGTCGCGCCAAGGAAATCCTGGCGCACAAGGTCCCGTGGCTGGTGTCCGCCCAGTCCGCCCCCGCCCTGGACGCCGCGATCGACCAAACCCGCGTCCTGGACGGCAACCCCGCCGACATCGCCTACTCCCTGGCCACCACCCGGGCCTTGTTCGACCACCGCGCCGTGCTCCTGGACGGGGTCGAACTGGCCCGCGGCGTAGCCACCGAGGACGGCCGCACCGCCTACGTCTTCTCCGGCCAGGGCTCGCAACGCCTCGGCATGGGCCGCGAGCTGCACGCCCGGTTCCCGGTGTTCGCCGAGGCCCTGGACGCGGCCATCGCCGAGTTTGCCCAACTGGTACGCCCGGTTGGCCAAAGTGGGCGTACGAGTTTGCCCAAGTGGGACGAGCTGCGCTCGGTCATGTGGGGCGAGGACGCCGCCGCCCTCAACGACACCCGCTGGGCCCAGCCCGCCCTGTTCGCCCTGGAAGTCGCCACCTACCGACTGGTCGAATCCTGGGGCCAGCGCCCGGACTTCTTGGTCGGCCACTCCATCGGCGAGATCGCCGCCGCCCACGTCAGCGGCATCCTCTCCCTGTCCGACGCCTGCACCCTGGTCGGCGCCCGCGCCCGACTCATGGCTGACCTGCCCGTGGGCGGCGTCATGATCGCAGTGCAGGCCCCCGAATCTGAGGTCCGCCCACTGCTCACCGACCAGGTGGCCATCGCCGCGATCAACCGCCCGGACAGCGTGGTGCTCTCCGGCGCGGCCGACGCGGTCACCGCACTCGCCGACCGACTCGCCGAGCAGGGCCACCGGACCCGGAAGCTGGCCGTCAGCCACGCCTTCCACTCCCCGCTGATGGACCCGATGCTGGCCGAGTTCACCGCCGCCCTCGACGGAATCTCCTTCGGCGAGGCGACAATCCCGATCATCTCCACCCTGACCGGCAAGCTCGCCGAAGCCGAGGAACTGCGCACACCGGGCTACTGGGCTGAGCAGGTCCGTGGCTGCGTGCGCTTCGCCGACGCCGTGGCCACCCTCGGCGAACTCGGCGTGCGCGCGGTGCTCGAACTCGGCCCCGACGGCCAGCTCTCCGCAGCCGCAAGTGATGTGCTGCCAACGGGTTCGGTCGCCGCGCCGGTGCTGCGCCCGGACACCGACGAGGAGGAAGCCGTGCTGCGCGGCCTGGCCGCCCTGCACGTCGGCGGCGCCCGGATCGACTGGACCACGTTGCTGGCCGGTGGCTCCGTGGTCGACCTGCCCACCTACCCGTTCCAGCACCGCCGCTACTGGCCCGCGCCCGGCCCCGGCCGCGGCGAGGCCACCGCACTCGGCCTGGAGGTCACCCGGCACCCGCTGCTCGCGGCGAGCACCGGACTGGCCGCCACCGGCGAGGTCCTGCTCAGCGGCCGCCTGTCCCCGGTCGCGCACCCGTGGCTGCCCGATCACCAGGTCAACGGCCGGATCCTGTTCCCCGGCGCCGGTTTTGTCGAACTCGCCTTCCGCGCCGGTGACCTGGTCGGCTGCGACCTGGTCGAGGAACTCACCATGGCCGCCGCCCTGCCAGTGCCCGCCGACGGCGCGGTCAACCTCCAGGTAGTCGTTGGCGCGCCGGATGATCGCGGCAACCGGCCGATCACCATCCACTCCCGCCCGGCCGACACCGAGGACGAACCATGGACCCGGCACGCCAGCGGCCTGCTCGCCCCCGCACCCACCACTGACGCCACTGACTTCGACACCGCGGTCTGGCCCCCCGAAGGCAGCCACCCAGTTGATCTGACCGACTGCTACGAGGAATTCGCCCGCCGCGGCTTCGCCTACGGCCCGGCCTTCCAGGGCCTGACCGCACTCTGGCAGCGTGGCACCGAGCTGTTCGCCGAGGTCACCCTGGCCGAGGACAGCCAGGCGGGCTACGGCCTGCACCCGGCCCTGCTCGACGCCACCCTGCACGCCCTGATCGCCGCCGGTGAAGGCGGCAGGCCGCGACTCCCGTTCTCCTGGGAACGCGTCCGCCTGCACGCCTCCGGCGCCCAGCAGCTGCGCGCCCGGCTGGCCCCCAGCGTGCACAACCCCGACGCCGTCACCATCCACGCGGTCGACACCGACGGCCTGCCGGTGGTCACCGTCGAGGCCCTGCTCACCAGGGAGGCCGACCCGGCCGAGGCCGTCAACCTGGGTGACTCGCTGTTCACCCTGGACTGGACCCCGATCTCGGTGAACACCGCGCCACAGCAGGAAAACAGCACCACCGTGGTCGAGTTCACCGGCACCGCAGGCGAGCTGCCCGGCTCCGCGCTGACCCTCACCACCGAGGCCCTCACCCTGCTCCAGCAGCACTCCGCCGCAGCCGAACCGCTGATCATCCTCACCCGCGGCGCGACCACGGGCGAAGATCCGGCCGCAGCCGCGGTCTGGGGCCTGGTGCGCAGCGCCCAGTCCGAACACCCCGGCCTGTTCCGCCTGATCGACCTCGACCAGGCAGACACCCCGCCCGCCGCCGCCCTCACCTCCGACGAACCCCAGCTCGTGGTGCGCGGCACCGACATCCTGGCCGGACGCCTGACCAGAGCACCGAAGCCTGAGCCCCGACCGATCGGTTGGGACGGCACCGTGCTGGTCACCGGCGGCGTCGACGGCCTCGGCCGCCTGATCGCCCGCCGCCTGGCCGACACCCACGGCATCCGCAGCCTGGTCCTGGCCAGCCGCCGTGGCCCGGACACCCCCGGCGCGGCCGAACTGCTCGGCGAACTCACCGAACTCGGCGCCACCGCCCGGCTGGTCGCCTGCGATGTCGCCGACCGCACCGCGATCACCGCCCTGGTCAACGAGATCGCCGACCTCACCGCGGTGGTGCACTGCGCCGGAGTGCTCGACGACGGCGTGATCGACTCGCTCACCCCGGACCGCCTGGCCAAGGCATTGGGCGCCAAGGCCAACGCCGCCTGGCACCTGCACGAAGCCACCAAGGACCGTGACCTCACCGCGTTTGTGCTCTTCTCCTCCCTCGCCGGCACCATGGGCGCGGCCGGACAGGGCAACTACGCGGCCGCCAACGCCTTCGTCGACGCCCTCGCCCGCCACCGCCAGCACAACGGCCTGCCCGCCACCGCCCTCGGCTGGGGCGGCTGGGCACCGGAAACCGGCATGACCGCAAGGCTGTCCACCACCGAACGGGACCGCCTGGAACAGACCGGACTGCCGCTGCTGCCGGTGGACCAGGCCCTCGGCCTCTTCGACGCCGCGCTCACCAGGGACGAGCCGGTGCTGCTGCCGTTCCGCCTCAACCTGGCCGCCCTGCGTGCCCAAGACCAGCTCCCGCCGGTCCTGCACCACCTGGTCACCCCGCGCCGCAACAACCGGCGCACCGCAAAGGCTTCGGCCACCGCCACCGGCCTGATCGAACGCCTCGGCAAGCTCAGCCCCGCTGACCGGCACGAAGTCCTGGAAGAAATGGTCCGCACCAGGGTCGCCGCGGTGCTCGCGCACGACGGCGCGCACCTGATCGACCCGGATCGGTCCTTCGCCGAACTCGGCTTCGACTCGCTCACCGCGGTCGAACTGCGCAACCAGCTCACCGCCGAACTCGGCCTGCGCCTGCCCGCCACACTGGTCTTCGACTACCCGTCCGCCACCGTGCTCACCCGGCACCTCCTGGACGAACTGCTCGGCGCGGCCGACGCACCCGCCACCAAGACCCGCACCACCGCCGCCAACGACGAACCCATCGCGATCGTCGGCATCGGCTGCCGCTTCCCCGGCGGCGTCAACTCACCCGAAGACCTGTGGAAGCTGCTCAGCGCGGGCCGGGACGCCACCTCGGACTTCCCCCGGGACCGCGGCTGGGACCTGGACTCGCTCATCGGCCAGGAAGCCGGGGCCGCCGGTGCCTCGATCACCGGGCGTGGCGGATTCATGGCCGACGTGGCCGGGTTCGACGCCGAGTTCTTCGGTATGAGCCCGCGTGAGGCCCTGGCCACCGACGCCCAGCACCGCCTGCTCCTGGAAGCCAGCTGGGAAGCCCTGGAACGGGCCGGGATCGACCCGGCCGCCCTGCGCGGCAGCGACACCGGGGTCTTCGCCGGGATCATGTACGCCGACTACGGCAGCATGCTCACCGCCGATGAGTTCGAGGGCTTCCGCGGCAGCGGCAACGCACCCAGCGTCGCCTCCGGCCGGATCTCCTACATCCTCGGCCTGGAAGGCCCCGCCGTCACCGTCGACACCGCCTGCTCCTCCTCGCTGGTCGCCCTGCACTGGGCCGCCCAGGCGCTGCGGGCGGGGGAGTGCTCGCTGGTGCTCGCCGGTGGTGCGACCGTGCTGGCCACCCCCGGCGCGTTCGTGGAGTTCACCCGGCAGAACGGGCTTGCCCCGGACGGCCGGTGCAAGTCCTACTCCGACAACGCCGACGGCGTGGCCTGGGCCGAGGGCGTCGGCATGCTGGTCCTCGAACGGCTCTCCGACGCCCAGCGCAACGGCCGCCAGATCCTGGCCGTGGTCAAGGGCTCGGCGATCAACTCCGACGGCGCCTCCAACGGTCTCACCGCCCCCAACGGCCCGTCCCAGCAACGCGTCATCCGCCAGGCACTGGCCAGCGCCGGACTGTCCACTTCGGACGTTGACGCGGTCGAAGGCCACGGCACCGGCACTACCCTGGGCGACCCGATCGAAGCCCAGGCGCTGCTCGCCACCTACGGCCAGGACCGGGACACCCCGCTGCTGCTCGGCTCGGTCAAATCCAACCTGGGCCACACCCAGGCCGCGGCCGGAGTCGCCGGTGTGATCAAGATGGTCTTGGCCCTCCAGCACGGCGAACTGCCGCCCACGGTCAACCTGGACACCCCCTCCACCGAGGTCGACTGGACCGAGGGCCAGATCGAACTGCTCGCCGAGACCACCCCCTGGCCCGCGGTCGACCGGCCCCGGCGCGGCGCGGTGTCCTCCTTCGGGATCAGCGGCACCAACGCGCATGTGGTCCTCGAACAAGCCCCCGACCGACCGGTCGGTAAGCGTGCGGAAACCGGTGTGGTCCCGTGGCTGCTCTCCGCCCGCGGCGAGCACGCCCTGCGCGCCCAGGCCGGCCGCCTGCTCGCCCAGCTCCGCACCGGCGAGATCAACCCGGCCGACCTCGGCTTCTCCCTGGCCACCGGCCGCTCGGCGTTCCGGCACCGCGCCGCGGTACTGGCCGACCCAGCCGACCTGTCCACCGCCCGCGCCGCGCTCACCGCGCTCGCCGAGGGCAAGACCGACCCGGCCCTGGTCCTCGGCTCACCCGCCGGTGGCCGCACCGCCTTCGTCTTCTCCGGCCAGGGCTCGCAACGCCTCGGCATGGGCCGCGACCTGCACGCCCGCTTCCCAGCCTTCGCCGAGGCTTTTGACGCGGTGCTCGCCGAGTTTGCCCAACTGGTACGCCCGGTTGGCCCAAGTGGGCGTACGAGTTTGCCCAAGTGGGACGACCTGCGCGAGGTGATCTGGGGCGAGGACGCCGCCGCGCTCAACGACACCCGGTGGACCCAGCCCGCCCTGTTCGCCTTCGAGGTCGCCCTGTTCCGCCTGTTCGAGTCCTGGGGCGCCCGCCCGGACTACCTCGCCGGGCACTCCATCGGCGAACTGGCCGCCGCGCACGTCAGCGGCGCGGTCTCGCTGTCCGACGCCTGCACGCTGGTCAGTGCGCGGGCCCGGCTGATGGCCAACCTGCCGGTCGGCGGCGTGATGATCGCGGTCCGGGCCACCGAGGCCGAGGTGCTGCCGCTGCTCACCGACCAGGTGTCCATCGCCGCGGTCAACGCCCCCGGCTCACTGGTCCTGGCCGGTGCCGAAGACGCGGTGCTGGCCATCGCGGAAACCCTTGCCGCGCAAGGCCGGGACACCAAACGCCTCACCGTCAGCCACGCCTTCCACTCGCCGCTGATGGAGCCGATGCTGGCCGAGTTCGCCGCGGCCATCGACGGCATCACGGTCAGCGAACCGACCATCCCGTTGGTTTCCGCGCTGACCGGCACCCGCGTCTGTGCCGAGGAGCTGGGCGATCCGGACTTCTGGGTGCGGCACGTGCGTCAGACCGTCCGGTTCGCCGACACCATGGCCGCCCTGCGTGAGGCCGGTAGCCAGGTCTTCCTGGAACTCGGCCCGCGCGCCGGACTCAAGTCGGCCCTGCTGGAGAACCTGGAAGAGGGCGGCGAGCAGGCCGGTTTGGTGGTCGCCACCGGCGGCGCCGACCTGGACGAGGTGACCGCGAGCCTGACAGCGTTGTCCGCCCTGCACTGCTGGGGCCGCACCGTGCGCTGGCCGGAACTGTTCCCCGGCGCGAACCTGGTGGACCTGCCGACCTACGCCTTCCAGCACGAGCGCTACTGGCCGCAGGCAAGCCAGGCGCCTACCAACCGGTCGGGAGAGGTGCGCGCGTTCGGCTTGGCCGAATCGGCCCACCCGCTGCTCGGCGCGGTGGCCGAATTCGCCGACGGCCGCGGCGCGCTGTTCGCCAGCAGGCTTTCCCTGCGCACCCAGCCCTGGCTGGCCGATCACGCGGTGCTCGGCCGGGTCCTGTTCCCCGGCACGGGATTGGCCGAGCTGGCCAGCTGGGCGGGCAACCGGATCGGCTGCGGCAGGCTGGTCGACCTGACCCTGTCCGCCCCGTTGCTGCTGCCCGCCGAGGGCGCGGTGCAGGTGCAGGTCCGGGTCGGCGAGGCCAGCGAGGCGGGCGAACGCGAGGTCACCATCCACTCCCGCCCCGAGGGCGAGGACGAACAGTGGACCCTCAACGCCAGCGGCGCCCTGGATGACCAGCTCGCCCGGCCGGCCGAACTCACCGAAGCCTGGCCCCCAGCTGGTGCCGAGGCGGTCGACCTGACCGGCTGCTACGACGCGCTCACCGACGCCGGCTTCGGCTACGGCCCGGCCTTCCGCGGCCTGCGCGCCTTGTGGCGACACGAGCAGGAGCTGTACGCCGAGGTCGCCCTACACGCCGATTTCGCTGACCAGGCAACGTCTTTCGGTCTGCACCCGGCCCTGCTGGACTCGGCCTTGCACGCGGCCATGGTCGCCGCCGCCGGTACCGGCGAGGCCGCTGTCCCGCACACCTGGGAGGGCGTCACCGTGCACCGCACCGGCGCCAACGCGTTGCGCGTCAAGCTGACCCGCACCGAACAGGGCCTCACCCTGATCGCGTCCGATGTGGACGGTCGGCTAGTGGCCACAGTGGACACGCTCCGGGTCCGCCCGGTCTCCACCGAACAGCTCGCCGCCGCCGACCGCGCCCAGGACACCCTGTTCCACCTGGCCTGGACCCCGGCACACACCACCGCACTGCTGCCGGACTGGGCCGAGATCACCTCACTCGACGAACTCGACTCCCCGCCCCCGCTGGTCCTGTTGCGCTGCAATGCAACCGGTGGTGACCTGGCCGCCGCCGCACACGACCGGCTCGGCGCGACCCTGGCCGTGGTGCAGCGGTGGCTGGCCGAGGAGCGCTTCGCCGCCTCCCGCCTGGTCCTGGTCACCCGCAAGGCCATCGGCGCCGAACCGGAAGACGTTGGCGGCGCGGCGATCTGGGGCCTGATCCGCTCGGCCCAGCACGAGCAGCCCGGCCGCTTCGGCCTGCTCGACCTGGACCAGGACGACATCCCCGAAGCCGCCCTCGCCCTGCTGGAGGAGGAGCCGCAGGTGCTCGTCCGCGGCAGCCGCACCCTGGCCGCCAGGCTGCACCGGCTGCCGGTCCAGCAGGACACCGGCACCAAGTGGGACCCGGACCGCACCGTGGTCATCACCGGCGGCACCGGCGGCCTGGGCAAGGTCGTGGCGAGGCACCTGGTCACCCGCCACGGCATCCGCCACCTGCTCCTGCTCAGCCGCAGCGGCGCATCGGCAACGGGCGCGACCGAGTTTGCCGCCGAACTCGCCACCCACGGTGCCACGGCCGAACTCCGGGCCTGCGATGTCGGCGACCGCGAAGCCATCGCGGCCGCCCTGGCCGCGGTACCCGCCGAACACGCCATCCAGGCCGTGGTGCACGCGGCTGGTGTGCTCGACGACGGCGTGATCACCGGCCTCACCCCCGACGCGCTCACCCCGGTGCTGCGCCCCAAGGTCGACGCCGCCTGGCACCTGCACGAACTGACCCAGCACCTGGACCTGACCGCGTTCGTGCTGTTCTCCTCGGTCGCGGGCGTCTTCGGCAACGGCGGCCAGGCCAGCTACGCCGCCGCCAACAGCTTCATCGACGCCCTGGCCCAGCACCGCCGCGCCCAGGGCCTGCCGGCCACCTCCATCGCCTGGGGCCCCTGGTCCCTGGACGACGGCATGGTCAGCACCGCCGAAGCGGCCAGAATGCGCCGCCTCGGCGTACTGCCGCTGTCTGCCGAGGAAGGCATGGCCCTCTTCGACGGCCTCCCGTCCGGCCCCGAAGCCGTCCCCGTCCCACTCCGCCTGGACCTCGCCTCCATCCGCTCCTCCGGCCAGGTCCCCCCACTGCTCCGCGCCCTGGTCCGCACCCCCGACCAGCGCGGCGCAATCGGCGACCCAGCAGCCGACTTCCTGGCCAAGCTCGCCGAAGCCCCCGTGACCCAACGCCACGAAGTAGTCGTCGACCTGGTCCGCGACCAGGCCGCCGCCGTCCTCGGCCACGCCGACCCGTCCGCCGTCGCCCGCGACCGCCGCTTCCAGGAACTCGGCTTCGACTCCCTCACCACAGTCGAACTCCGCAACCGCCTGGGCGCCGCGTTGGGCCGCCGCCTCCCGGTCTCCCTCCTGTTCGACCACCCCACCCCGGAGGTCCTCGCCGACTACCTGCTCCCACTCCTGGCCCCCGCCGAGACCGACCCGGCCACGGAGGTGTTGCGCCAACTCGACAAACTCGGCGCCGAACTCGCCGCCCTGGCCACCGACGACGGCATCCGCCAGCAGATCAGCGGCAAACTCGACCTGCTGCTGGCCGGCTGGAGCGCCAAGAGCGGCAGCGACAACGGCGAGGTCGACTTCGCGGCAGCCACGGATGAGGAGCTGTTCGACCTGCTGGACAACGAGTGGGAGAAGCCGTGACAGCAGGGAACACTGGACGTTTCCGCGTTGGCGAGGTAGCAGAGTGAGAGTCGGCCGGTACGGGGAGGAACCACGGCGCAACGCCGGGTCCGTGCCGGTTACCCAGACTGTGTCATTTTTCTAGGCCACGTGGGCTGGAGTCGGGTGCAATGTCGCCCCGGCCCCAGCCCACGACCATGTCAGCCGTGCGGCCCCCCACTGACGTAAAGCACCTGCCCCGTAACGAAATCCGCGTCCTCGGCCGCGAAGAACAACACGGCCCGCGCGATGTCATGCGGCGTGCCGATCCGCCCCCGTGGAATCGACTTCGCCTGCACCGCGAGATGCTCTTCCAAGGTCCGCCTCGCGCGAGCCGCACTCACCTTGGTCATCGCGGTCTGCACCACCCCAGGCCCCACCGCGTTCACGGTGATCCCGAACGGCGCGAGGTCCAGCGCCGCCGCCCGGGTCAACCCTTCCAGGCCCGCCTTGGCCGCCACGTAGTTGACCCGCTCGTCGTCCCCGAGCGCGGAAATGCTGGAGATATTGACGATCCGCCCCCAGCCTGCCGACCGCATGCCCGGCGCGGTGGCCTTGAGCAACAGGAAGCTGCCCCGCAAATGCGTGTCCAGCACCGAATCCCAGTCGGCAAGCGGCATGTCGAGGACCAGGTTGTCCCTGGCGAACCCCGCGTTGTTGACCAGGATGCCCACCGGCCCCCAGGCCGCCGTCACTTCGCCAACCGCCCGGTCGACATCGCCGGGATCACTGACGTCCGCGGACACCGCCAACGCCGACCCGCCGGCCGCCCGGATCTCCTCGACCACCCCGGCGGCGGCCTCGGTCACCCGGTCCAGCACCGCGACCCGATGCCCCAGGCCCGCCAGCGCCTGCGCGATACCCGCGCCAATTCCGGACCCACCGCCGGTGACCACCGCTACCCGTGACTGCATGCCCGCATCCTGCGGACGGCCCGCTCACCACCACCAGGCATTTAGCCAGGACTGTCTCTGTCCGCGAGCTATCCGCCCCGGTTTCGGGCAGCATGGACCGGGAACACGACACCGGTGGGGGAGTCCGATGATGTTTGTTCGTGTGGTTGTGACCCTGTGCGCCCTGCTGCTCCTGAGCACGCCGAGCCCAGCCGCCGCGGCCCCCGATCCACTGCGGGAGGCGGTTCAGCGCGACGCCACCGCGCTGGTCGCCACCGGCGTCATCGGCGCCCAGTACCGGGTCACCCGCACCGGAGCGTCCTTCCCCGTCGGTGCGGGCACCACCCGGCTCGGCGGCAACCAGCCGGTCCCGCTGGACGGCCGGTTCCGCATCGGCAGCATCACCAAGACCTTCGTCGCCACCACCACCCTGCAACTGGCCGGCGAGGGCCACCTGGACCTGGACGACCCGGTGTCCCGCCACCTGCCCGGCCTGCTGCCCTACCCCGAGGTCATCACCGTCCGGAACCTGTTGCAGCACACCAGCGGTCTGTGGGACCACATCACGCCGATCGGCGAGTCCCCCCAACTCTTCCTGGACCGCCGCTTCGACCACCGCTCACCCCTGGACGCCGTGCGGGCGGTCACCCAGCGTCCACTGGAACACCCACCGGGCACCAGATTCGCCTACACCAACACCGGCTACGAGGTCCTGGCCCTGCTCATCGAGAAGATCACCGGCCGCCCCTGGACCGAGGAGACCCGCCGCCGAATCCTGCAACCCCTGCGCCTGTCCCACACCCGCATGCCGAGCGACCATCCGTTCCTGGACGGCCCCCACGCCCACGGCTACCTCCGGGTGGACGGCCTGCTCCACGACGTCACCACGCACAACCCCACCGTGTGGGGCGCGGGCGGCGGCATGACCTCCACCACCGCCGACCTGGACCGCTTCCTCACCGCCCTGCTGAGCGGCCGCCTGCTGGCCCCCGCCCAGCAGGCCGAACTGACCCGCACCACCCCGGTCAGCGAAGGCTGGGGACTGGGCATCCGCGGCCTGACCTTCCCTTGCGGCGTCCAGGTCTGGGGTCACACCGGCGGCCTGTTCGGCTATCTCAGTCTCGCCTTCGGCACGGCTGACGGCAGCAGACGGGTCATCGGGTCGGTCACCACGGTGGACACGGAGGCTGACGGGGAGGCGTACCTCAAGGTCGTGCAGACCGCGCTCTGCGGCTGAGGCCGGTGGCGAATTCGGTTGGCCCCCGACCGGGGAGCTGGCATGCTGCCCGGGTCCAGGGGTGGGGGAGGACGCATGGCTGTGTTCGCGTGCGCGCAATGCGACGCCGTACTGACCAATCCGGTATCGCGAATCGCGCTCCCGGTGCACGC
Organism: Crossiella sp. CA198; assembly: GCF_052078295.1. Classification (NCBI taxonomy): domain Bacteria; kingdom Bacillati; phylum Actinomycetota; class Actinomycetes; order Pseudonocardiales; family Pseudonocardiaceae; genus Crossiella; species Crossiella sp. CA198. Next base: position 346,663 of record NZ_JBQJIM010000004.1, on the reverse strand, counting down.
CCACCAGAGCTACGGGCACGAACTGCTGCGCCCGCTGATGGCACCAGGTACCTACGCCGTCGACCCGGAACCCTCCGGCTCGCCCTGGCGGCCGTGGACCGAGATCGGGGACGACGCCGCAGCAGCGCGCGGCGTGTTCGCGCCGACCCACGCCCTCTCCTGCGGCGAACCGGGAGCGATCGTCCTCGCGCCGGGGGACCTCTACGGCACCGTCCTGATCCCCGATCGACTGGACGGCTACTGCCTGGGGCTGGCCGGGAGCGACGGCCCCAACCTGGCCTGTGAGTGCTGTGGCGAGCCGGTGGCGACCCGTATCGACGACTGCTCGTACTGGCAGGAGGTCCGCCTCGCCCCGCACGCCGTGCGTCAACTACCCATTGCCGGACCCGCGGACCGACCGCTTGGTTGGGCGGAGCTGGTGGCGGCGAGTGAGTCCTTCCCGCCGGTCGACATGTCCGGCTGGAACGACCCGCGCTGGGAGGCGGCGAGCGGGATGACGCTGGCCTACCTGCTGGCAGCCTCGGGCGGCGCACCCGTGACCGTCCCCGACGGCCCGCTCGCGGACCTGTTCCGCCGCCCGCTCGACGCGCTGCTCCCGCCAGGCCCACCGGCGAAGCGGGCGGCCCTGGCCGGACCGGGCCTGCCCGCCGGGGACCAGGACATCGCCCTGGTGCCGCGCCATCCCCAGACCGGCGAGCCGTGGCAGCCGCAGAGCACCGCGATCCCCGTGCCGCTGGCGGCCGAAGTGTGGCTGCACATTGTTTTCCATCCCGTGCAGCGGCCGATTCCGGTCAGTGGCGGCCTGCCCGTGAGCGTCCTGCGCGACGATCCGCTGCCGCGGCATCCACTCGGTCCGACCCGGCCTGACCTGGACGTATTCCGGCACACCCTGGCCAGGCTGCCCGCCGTCCGCGAGCCGTGGCTGCGCGAGATCTACGAGCTGGTGCGGGAGCGGCCGTACTCGGTTCCGTTCTAGCCTGGCCGTACTCCCGTAGCCGCAGGTGAAAGTGATACCGAATGCTGGATTACGGCCTCGATCTGTCCACTGTGGACCGCGACCTCGCGCTGCCCGATCTCGTGGCCGAAGGCGATGAACTGGACGCCCTGGTATCCGCGCACCCCGACTGGACCCACCCCGGAGGCATTCGACCTCGTCCTGAAACAGGCCGAAGCCGGGGGCAGCGACCACGCTGATCTTGACGCCGCCACGGGCGCGGCCACCCCGCGAGCAGAACTGCTGGAGCGCTGGCGCGCAGGTCGAACCGAGGTGGCCGCAGCCCTCGGTGACATCCCACTGGACCACGGCTGCCCCTGGTTCGGCTCGCAGCTGACCGCGACCCTGATGGTTCCGCTCCGGCTGATGGAAACCTGGGCACACGGCCAGGACATCTTCGACATACTCGGTGTCGCCCGCCTACCGACCGGTCGGCTCCGGCACATCGCCGCGCTGGGCGTGGTCGGCCGAGAACTGTCGTTCTACGCCGCCCAGCTACCCACTCCACCTGTGCCTTTCCGCGTCGAACTCACCGGTCCCGACGGCGAAACCTGGACCTGGGGCCCCGCGGACGCCGACCAACTGGTCGGGGGCAGTGCGCTCGACTTCTGCCTTCGCGTCACCCACCGCAGGTCCCTGGTCCAGACCGGCCTCACCGCGGTCGGCGTGGACGCGGGCAAGTGGCTGGAGATCGCCCGGGTGTTCCTGTGACGGCCACACCCTAGGGATTTCCCTGGCCCGTCCCCCCAAGACTTGCCACGCAGGTCCCACGGGAAGGGTCGAAACCATATGCCGGAAGACAGCAAACTCGTCGACTACCTCAAGTGGGTAACCGCCGATCTGCACGACACCCGGCGGCGACTCGAGGAGCTGGAGAGCGGCAGGCAGGAACCCGTCGCGATCGTCGGCATGGCCTGCCGGTTCCCCGGCGGGGTCGCCTCGCCGGAGGACCTGTGGCAGGTGCTGGCCGACGGGGCCGACGTGATGGCGCCGTTCCCCACCGACCGGGGCTGGGACCTGCGGATTCTCAGCGGTGACGGCGAGGGGCACAGTGCTACCGACCGGGGCGGGTTCCTCACCGGGGTGGCCGATTTCGATGCCGGATTCTTCGGCATCTCACCTCGCGAGGCCCTGGCGATGGACCCGCAGCAGCGGCTGCTGCTGGAGACTGCCTGGGAGACCTTCGAACGGGCCGGTATCGACCCGCACGCGGTGCGGGGCAGCAAGACCGGCGTGTTCGTGGGCACCAACGGGCAGGACTACTCCGAACTCGTGCTGCGCGGCGGCGAGGACGTCGCCGGACACGCCGGGACCGGGCTGGCCGCGAGCGTGGTCTCCGGCCGGATCGCCTACGTGCTCGGCCTGGAGGGCCCGGCGGTCACCATTGACACCGCCTGCTCCTCCTCCCTGGTCGCGCTGCACTCCGCGGCCCAGGCCGTGCGGTCGGGGGAGTGTTCGCTCGCGCTGGCCGGTGGGGTGACCGTGATGTCCACCGCGATGGGCTTCGCTGGGTTCACCCGGCAGGGCGGGCTCGCGCCGGACGGGCTGTGCAAGGCATTCGCCGAGGGCGCGGACGGCACTGGCTGGTCCGAGGGCGTTGGTCTGCTGCTGGTGGAAACCCTGGCTGACGCGCGCCGCAACGGGCACCAGGTTCTCGCGCTGCTGCGTGGGTCCGCGGTGAACTCCGACGGCGCGTCCAACGGGCTGACCGCGCCGAATGGTCCGTCCCAGCAACGGGTCATCCGGGCCGCGCTGGCCGCCGCCGGACTCACTCCGTCCGATGTGGACGCCGTTGAGGCGCACGGCACCGGCACCCGGCTCGGTGACCCGATCGAGGCCGAGGCGCTGCTCGCCGCCTATGGGCAGGAGCGGGAGATCCCGCTGTGGCTGGGCTCGGTGAAGTCGAACCTGGGCCACACCCAGGCCGCCGCGGGCGTGGCCGGTGTGATCAAGATGGTGATGGCGATGCGGCACGGTGTGCTGCCGCAGACTCTGCACGTGGACACCCCGTCCAGCCACATCGACTGGACCGCGGGCGAGGTCCGCCTGCTCACCGAGCAGACCCCGTGGCCGGACACCGGACGGCCGCGCCGCTCCGGCATCTCCTCCTTCGGTATCAGCGGCACCAACGCGCACATCTTGCTCGAACAGGGCCCGGCCGAGGAGCCCGCCGAAGCCGAAGCGCCCCCGGTCAAACCCGTCGCACTGCCCTGGCTGCTCTCCGGCCGCAGCCCGCAAGCCCTGCGCGCCCAGGCCGAACGCCTCCTGGACCACCCCGGCGACCCGGTGGACCTCGGCTACTCCCTGGCCGCCACCCGCAGCCGCTTCGAGCACCGCGCCGTGGTCATCGGCGACGGTGACGAGCTGACCGCCGGACTGCGCGCACTGCTCGACGAACTGCCGAATCCCGCGCTGGTCAACGGATCCACCGGCAAAACCGGTCGGATCGCCTTCGTCTTCCCTGGCCAGGGCGCGCAGTGGGTCGGTATGGGCAAGGCGCTGCTGGACGAGTCGCCGGTGTTCGCCGCCAAGATCGAGGAATGCGCGGCCGCGCTCGCCCCGCACACCGACTGGTCGCTCACGGATGTGTTGCGCGGCAACGTGGACAGCGCCACCCTGGACCGCGTTGACGTGGTCCAGCCCGCATCCTTCGCCATCATGGTCGCGCTCGCCGCGATCTGGCAGCAGCACGGCGTACGGCCGGACGCGGTGCTCGGGCATTCCCAGGGCGAACTCGCCGCCGCGGTCATCGCGGGCGCACTCGACCTGCCCCCCGCCGCCCGGGTGGTCGCGCTGCGCAGCGCCGCCATTGCCCGGCGGCTGTCCGGACTCGGCGCGATGGCCGCGATCCCGTTGCCCGCCAACGAGGTCCACGAACGCGTGGCCGCACTCGACGGTGTCGAGGTGGCCGCGGTCAACGGCCCGCGCTCGGTGATCATCTCCGGTGCGGTCGCCGGGGTGGAATCCCTGGTCGAGTCGCTGATCGCGGACGGTGTCAAGGCCAAGCTGATCAGCGTGGACTATGCCTCGCACTCCCCGCAGGTGGAGACCATCCGCGAGGAATTGCTGGCCCAGCTGGGCGATCTGCGGCCGACCACGCCGACGATCCCGCTGTTCTCCCCGGCCACCGGCGCCTGGGTCACCGGACCCGACTTCACCGCCGAGCACTGGTTCCACAACCTGCGTGGCGAGGTCCGCTTCGACCCGGCCGTACGCCAGCTCATCGGCGAGGGCTTCCGCACCTTCATCGAGATCAGCGCGCACCCGGTGCTCACCCCGGCGATCACCGAGATCGGCGAGGACACCGGCGAAACCCTGCTCGGCGTCGGCACCCTGCGCCGAGAGGACGGCGGCACCCGCCGGGTGCTCACCTCCCTCGCCGAGGCGCACGTGCGCGGCGTCCAGATCGACTGGGATCCGGCCTTCACCGCCGCCCAGCCACGCAAGGTTTCCCTGCCCACCTACCCGTTCCAGCGCAGCCGCCACTGGCCGCGCGCCGCCGCCACCAGTGCGGTGGACGTCACCGCCGCCGGACTCGGCCGCGCCGACCACCCCTGGCTGGACGCTGTGGTCGAACCGGCGGGCGGCGAGCAGGTCGTCTGCGTCGGCCGACTTTCTCTGGCCGGACACCCCTGGCTGGCCGACCACGTGGTCGGTGGGCTGATTCTGTTGCCCGGCACCGGTTTCCTCGAACTCGCCGTGCGCGCCGGTGACCTGGTGGACTGCCCGACGGTGGAGGAACTCACCCTCGCCGTGCCGTTGTTGTTGCGGGCCACCGACACCCTGACCATCCAGCTCACCATCGCCGCCCCTGACGCCGATGGCCGCCGCGAACTCGGCATCTACGCCCGACCCGCCGGCGACGCCGCCACCCCGTGGACCCGGCACGCGAGCGCGATGCTCAGCCCCGAACCGGTCGCCGAGCCCGAGCGGCTCGCCGAGTGGCCGCCCGCGGGCGCGGAACCCGTTGCGCTGGAAGGCTTCTACGACAGACTGGAGTTCGGCCCCAAGTTCCGTGGCCTGCAGTCGGTGTGGCTGGGCAAGGACGCGGTCTACGCCGAGGTCGAACTGCCCGGCGCGGAAGAGGACAACGGCGGCTTCGGCCTGCACCCCGCCCTGCTGGATGCCGCCCTGCACGCCGTCCCCTTCGCCACCAACCCCGACCCCGGCAGCCGCCTGCTTCCCTTTACCTGGAACCAGGTTTGCCTGCACGCCGCGGGCGCGGCCCGGCTGCGGGTGCGGCTCACCGAGGCCGGTTCGGACACCGTCTCGCTGACCGCCACCGACACCACCGGCGCGCCCGTGTTCTCCGCGGCCTCGCTGGTGCTGCGCTCGGCCGCGGCGGTCAGCACCGCCGCCCCGGTCGCCCGGGACGAGCAGGAATCCCTGTTCCGCCTGGATTGGGCCCCGCTGAGCACCGAACTGCGTGCGACCGAGGCGAGCTGGGCCATCCTCGGCGGCGACATCTTCGGCCTGGCCTCGGCCATCGAACTGATCGGCGGCCGGGCCACCACCTACGTGGACACCCTGGCCGACCTCGCGGGCAGCGTCCCGGAAATCCTGGTCGTACCACTGCAAAGCAACCCCGGCGCCGAGGTGGTCAGCACCGCGCACCAGCTCACCGCGCAGGCCCTGGAGATCATCCAGCACCTCACCGCCGACGCCGCGCTGGCCCGCACCCGGGTGTTGTTCGTGACCTGCAACGCCGTCTCCGGCGGCGCCGACGACCCGGTCCGCGACCTGGCCGCCGCGCCGATCCACGGCCTGGTCCGCTCCACCCAGTCCGAACACCCCGGCAAGTTCCTGCTCATCGACCTGGACACCGAGGACAGCTCGGCCGCCGTCCTGCCCGGCCTGCCCAGCCTCCTGGCGGACGGCGAAACCCAGGCCCTGGTCCGCGACGGCGCGATCCGGGTCGGCCGCCTGGCCACCCTGGCCTCCGGCGCCGGCCTGCTGCCGCCCGCCGAAGGCCCGTGGCGCCTGGACACCACCGGCCACGGCAGCCTGGACGCCCTTGTCCTGGCACCAAATCCGGACGCCGAACGCGCGCTCACCGGCCGCGAGATCCGCGTCAAGATCACCGCGGCTGGCGTGAACTTCCGCGATGTGCTCAACGCGCTGGGCATGTACCCCGGCCAGGCCGGAGCCTTCGGCGCCGAGGCCGCGGGCGAGGTCGTCGAGATCGGCCCCGAGGCCACCGAACTGCGCGTTGGCGACCGGGTCTTCGGCATGGTCACCGGCGGCTTCGGCACCCACGCGGTCGCCGCCGACGAACGCTTCCTGACCGCGATTCCGGCTGGCTGGACCGAGGAAACCGCCGCCTCCATCCCGATCGCCTTCCTCACCGCCTACCACTGCCTGGTCGACCTGGCCGAACTGCGTGCGGGCCAATCGATCCTGGTGCACGCGGGCGCCGGTGGCGTGGGCATGGCCGCCATCCAGCTGGCCCAGCACCTGGGCGCGGAGGTCTTCGCCACCGCCAGCGCGGGCAAGCAGGACACCCTGCGCGAACTGGGCGTGGCCGAGGACCACATCGCCAACTCCAGGGACACCGACTTCGCCGCCCGCTTCGGCGCGGTCACCGGCGGACGCGGCGTGGACGTGGTGCTCAACGCGCTCTCCGGCGAGTTCGTGGACGCCTCGCTGCGGGTGCTCGCCGAGGGCGGCCGGTTCGTGGAGATGGGCAAGACCGACATCCGCACCGCCGAGGACCTCGACGGCGTTTGGTACCGGGCGATGGACCTGGGCACCGTGCACCCCGAGGAGATCCAGCGCCTGCTGCGCAGCCTGATCGAGCTGTTCGACCAGGGCGAGCTGCGGCCGCTGCCGGTCACCCGCTGGAACGTGCGCCGCGCCAAGGAGGCCTTCCGGCATCTGAGCCTGGCCCGGCACATCGGCAAGGTCGTGCTCACCATCCGCGGCGGCCTCGCCCCCACCGGCACCACCCTGCTCACCGGCGGCACCGGCACCCTGGGCGGCGCCCTGGCCAAACACCTGGCCACCGAGCACGGCGTGCGCAGACTGCTGCTGGTCAGCCGCCGCGGCCCGGAGGCCCCCGGCGCCGACCAGCTCCGCCAGGACCTCATCGAGGCGGGTGCGGACGTGGACATCGTGGCCGCCGACATCACCGACCGGGACGCGCTCGCCGCGGTCCTGGACGGCATCCCGGCCGAGCACCCGCTCTCCGCCGTGGTGCACACCGCCGGTGTGCTCGACGACGGCGTGGTCACCAAACTCGACCCCGAGCGGCTGCGAAAGGTGTTGCGCCCCAAGGTGGACGCCGCCTGGCACCTGCACGAACTCACCCGCGACCGCGAACTGAGCGCGTTCGTGCTCTTCTCCTCGGTGGCGGGTGTGACCGGCAGCCCCGGCCAGGCCAACTACGCCGCCGCCAACGTCTTCCTGGACGCCCTGGCCGCGCACCGCCGCGACCAGGGCCTGCCGGCGACCTCGCTGGCCTGGGGCCTGTGGGCCGAACGCAGCGAGCTGACCAGCGGCCTGGACGAGGGTCAGGTCCGCCGGATCGACTCCTCCGGCCTGCCCGAGATCTCCACCGAGCAGGGCATGCGCATGTTCGACTCGGCAACCGAATCCGACGAACCGCTGATCATCCCGATCAAGGTCGGCAAACGCGCGGCAGGCCAGTCCACCGCCGTCCCGGCCCTGCTGCGCGGCATCATCCAGGGCGGCCGCCGCTCCGCCGCCGCGGGCACTCCCGCCCCCTCCGGCCTGCGCGACCGCCTGCGTGCCCTGGGCGCCACCGGCCAGGAAGAACTGTTGCGCGACCTGGTGATCACCCACGCAGCAGCCCTGCTCGGCCACCACGACCGCGCCGGCCTGGACCCGGAACGCGGCTTCCTGGAATCCGGCTTCGACTCCCTGATCGCGGTCGAACTGCGCAACAAACTCGCCGACGTCACCGGCCTGCGCCTGCCCTCCACGGTCGTCTTCGACACCAAAACCCCGGTCGCCCTGGCCCAGCGCTTGCGCACCGAACTCGCCGAATCCGTCAGCGTGGGCGGCGGTTCCAGCAACGGCAACTCCGGTGGCGGCGGCGCCGCGGACACCCTGGACCAGCTCTTCGCCGACGCCGTGCACACCGGCAAGGTCCGCGAGGGCCTGGGCATGCTCAAGGCGGTCGCCAACCTCCGCCCCACCTTCGACAGCCCAGCCGACCTGGTCGCCCTGTCCAAGGCCACCATCCTCGCCGACGGCCCCACCGCCCCCACCATCATCTGCGTCAGCTCCCCGGTGATCACCGGCGGCGTGCACCAGTACGCCCGCATCGCCGCCCACTTCCGCGGCCGCAGGCGAGTCAGCGCGCTGCCCCTGATGGGCTTCGCCGACGAAGAACACCTCCCCGCCACCGGCGACGCCGCCGTCCGCGCGGTCGTCGAAAGCGCCCTGGAAGCCAGTGAGGGCCAGCCTTTCGTCCTGCTCGGCCACTCCTCCGGCGGCTCCATCGCGCTGGCCGCGGCCGGTGTGCTGGAACAGGTCTGGGGCATCCGGCCCGAGGGCGTGGTCATGCTGGACACCCTCAGCGTCCGCCACGACGGCGAGGGCAGCGACTTCGGCCAGATGACCAACTACTACCTGGACAAGATCGGTTCCTCGCCGATCACCCTGTCCACCGCCCGGTTGTCCGCGATGGCCCACTGGTTCAGCAAACTCGCCACCATCGACGTCCTGGAATCCACCGTGCCGCGCCTGCTGGTTCGCTGCGGGCGGGATCTGGACGGCAACACGGTTGGCGAATTGCCGGAGTCGGCGGTGCCCGCGGGAGAGGTCCGCACCATTGACGCGGACCACTTCTCACTGGCCAAGGAGGATTCCGGGCGGACCGCCGAGACGGTCGAGCAGTGGGTGGGTTCTCTGGTCAAGGTGTAGGCCGAATGCTTCTTCCGGTGGACCGGATCGTGCTGTCCTGGAAACGTGACAGCGGGGACGCGGCGTTGTCGCCGTGTCCAGGCGTCACGGACCGGGGGCGATGCGGGTGGCCGACGTCCCAGCAGGAGCAGGCGAAGCAGCCGACTCGCCTGTTCCCGCGGGCCATCAGGTGGACAACCAGCTGACGGTGTCGGGGAAGACGGACCTGGTGGTGCTGGCGCACACCATTTCCGGGGGCGTCCATCACCACGGGTGGCGCAGTCCGCGCGTGCTGCTGATCGGTGCGGCCGCGGGCGCGGTGCTGCTGGTCGTCGCGCTGGTCCTGGTGCGCTGGCTGACCGACAGTGGCGCGCTGCCTGCGACGGGCAACCCGCTGGCACCACCGGCCAAGGCACGCGAGACCGGCACCCTGTCGGGCCACACCGGGATGATCACGAGAATGAGGTTCAGCGGGAACGGTCAGATCCTCGCCACGGCGAGTGCGGACAAGACCGTTCGGCTGTGGGACGCACCGAACCACCGGGAGCTGGGCACCCTCGCCACCGGCCACACCAACGGGGTGGCGGTGAGCCAGGACGGGCGCACCGTGGCCGTCGCACCATCGGGCCGCGGGGTGCAGCTGTGGGATGTGGCCAGCCGCAAGCAGCTCGGCGAGTCCTTCAGCGAGACCGAAGGCATGCGCGGGATGCCGATCTTCGCCATGGCCGTGGAGTTCAGCCCGGACAGTCGTCTGCTGGCAGTCGGGGAGGTCAGTGGTCAGGTGCGGTTGTGGGACGTGGCCGGCCACCAGCGGGTGGGCAAGCCGCTCGTCGGTCACACCTCCGGCGTGGTCGCCATGGCGTTCAGCGCCGACGGCCGGGTGCTGGCTACCTCAAGCGTGGACAACACGGTGCGACTGTGGGATGCCACCAGCTACCAGCAGCTTGGCCAGCTTTCCCTCGGGTCGCCCGGTTTTGTGCAGAGCCTGGAGTTCAGTCCGGACGGCCGCATCCTGGCCTGCGCGGTCTCGGGCCTCACCACGCAGTTCTGGGATGTGGCCAGCCGTCAACGGCTCGGCGAGCCCATCAACAACAGCGCCATGAGCCTCGCGTTCAGCTCGGATGGCAAGCGACTGGTCACCGCGAGCGCGGGGCAGGGGGTGCAGCTGTGGGATGTGGCCAGCCGGGAACCGCGCGGTGATCCCATCGGGCCTGGCAGCTCTGCCACCAGCGTGTCGTACAGCCCGGTTGGGCAGACGCTGGCCACCGCGATGATGGACAACTCCGTGCGCTTGTGGGACATGACCGGTCTGGGCTGATAGGCCGATCGGGGGAGTAGGGCCCGATTCGCCCCACGGACACCGGTGGCCGGGTCCTATGGTCGCGGCATCACACGGGTTTCCATTGGGGAGGAAGAGAAACGTGCGACGGGCCCTGTCCCTGATCTTCGGTGTGGCGGTGTCGGCCTGCCGGACCTGGAGGACATCCAGCTGACCACCCGGTTCCTCGTGCACCCTGGGGTCAACGCGACGGTCACCTGCACCGCGCAGGTCAGGTCGAAGTCGCTGGGCGAGGACGACCGGCACTTCACCCTGGTCGACGGTTCGGTCGAGTTCGCCGACCGGACACTGCATGTGCCCGTGCCGGCGTTCACCTTGTACGTCAACCAGTGGAAGAGCGACGGGAGCCTCTGCCACGGCGAGAACACCGAGCTGATCAGAAAGCGGATGCTCTACACCACCCACCACGTCTACGTGCCACTGAACCTGAAGTACGAGATCAAGACCGATCCCGGCTGCATCCCGCGGTTCACCGCCTACGTCGAGCTGGACCACCTCGCGGAGTACAACGGTGGCCCGCGCGGAAACCGTGCTCCTGCCCGATCTTCCACCTGTTCTTGTCTTTTTGTACAGTGATCCGCGCTGTCTCAGCGAGCATGATGGTCGGAGTAACCGATCTTGTGTTCTAGGAGGCCAGGTGCTCGGCATTCAGGAGATCTCCGACCGGTTGGAGATCCAGAGCCTGTTGACGGCGTACTCGACCGCGATCGACAGCAAGGATTTCGCCGCCCTGGACGAGGTTTTTGTTGCGGACGCGCATATCGACTACACCGCCTTCGGCGGCATCGCGGGCAATTTCCCCGAGATGAAGGAATGGCTCGCGCAGAGCCTGGCGATGTTCCCGGCCACCCAGCACCTGAACGGGAACCTGGACATCCGGGTTGACGGCGACCGGGCCACTGGGCGGCTGATGTGCCTGAACTCGATCGTGTTGCCGGGCGCTGAGCAGCAGGTCGCGTTGCTGGGCATGTGGTACACCGACGAGTACGTCCGCACGCCGCAGGGCTGGCGGATTGCCCGGCGTGGCCAGGAACGCAGCTGGGCGCAGGGGCTCGACCTGCCCGCCCCGCCCGCACAGGAGCAGTTGTGAGTAGCGCAGAACCGGAATTCAGCCACTTCGCCAACACCCGGCCGCAACACGGACACTGGACGATCATCGGCGTCGCGGGTTCGGCGGATGACCCGGGCGTGCGGTCGGTGGAGATCTTCCAGGGCTCGGATCACCACGAACCGCGACTGGTGCTCGCCGCCGAGGACGTGCCGCGGTTCGTCGCGGGCCTGATCGCCACGGTCATGCCCGGCGACCTGACCGCGGTCGAGGACTGACCGGCCCGATTGCCCGTTTGTACCCCTTGCCCTGCCTCGAAAACCCGCTCGGCCGCCGCTGAGTGTCTCCCGGTGCTAACTCTTGATCTGCCGCGCCTGCGGGCCAAGATCACCGCGCGAACAGCTTGGGAGACAAGCACATGCGACGGACCATGTTGGGCGGGAAGATCCACCGCGCCACGGTCACCCAGGCCGACCTGCACTACGTCGGGTCGGTCACCATCGACGAGGACCTGATGACGGCGGCGGGCATCGTCGAGGGCGAGCAGGTGCACGTCGTGGACGTCACCAACGGGGCCAGGCTGATCACCTACGCCATCACCGGTGAACGGGGCAGCGGGGTCATCGGCATGAACGGCGGCGCCGCGCACCTGGTGCAGCCCGGCGACCTGGTCATCATTCTGTCCTATGTGGACGTTGAGGACGCCGAGTGTGCCGGGTACCGCTCGCGCGTGGTGCACGTGGACGGGTCCAACGCCGTGCTCGCCCTTGGGCACGACGCTGCCGAGCCCGTGCCGGGAGACACCGAACTGCGCTCCGGCGCGGTCACCGCGGGCTGAGCCGGGAACGGAGAAGCCAGGCGAGGCAAGAGAAACGCCGCTGCGGCCTTGGCGATCACCGTCTCGCTGGCGGTGCTGCCCGCCGCCGCGGAGGCGGCACCGCGGTGCCGGCCTCGCTGACCGCTGGACCGGCCGTGCGGTCGGCGGCGTGATCCGCACCCCCGTACCACTTGGGCCAACTGGTACGCCCACTTGAGCCAAATCGGCGTACCAGTTGGCCCAACTCGCCGTCCAGAACGGCCAACAGAGTCGTACGACAGCGGCCAACACGGTGACCCTGCTGATCGGCGCCGGTCAGGAACCGGCGTCCTCGCCCTCGACCACCAACCGCACCGCGGCGAATTCGCGGTCCGCGACCAGGGCTCCAGCCGGGAACCCGCCGCTGCGTGCCACGGCGTCGAGCGGGCCATCGCACACCTTGAGCGCGGACAGCGCCTCGCCGCCGGCCACCTCGACCGAGGACCAGTCCGCGGCGAAGTACTTGTCCTGCCAGACCGGGTTGGTGCAGTCGAAGGCACTGACCTCGGTGGCCGCGTAGGCCGGCAGGGCGCCGAGGGTGCCGATCGCGATCGCCGACGCGGCCATACCGATCAGGACGCGCATTCCCACTCGTTTCCTCATGTGGCCAGCCTCGCCAGCAGCGCGCGCTCTCCGCATCCGTCAGGCGTCCAGAAAAACCACCCGACCGGCTGGATGATCCCCCGCCGGTCAGGCCGGGCGGATCTCGTCCCAGGTGACCGGGAGGGCGGTCGGGCCGTAGACGGTGGTGTCGGCCTTGAACCGGATTTCCTCCTGCGGCACGGCAAGTCGCAGGGTCGGCACCCGCTGGGGCAGGGTGGCCAGCGCGGTGGTCAGTTCCAGGCGAGCGATCTGCTGGCCAACGCACTGGTGCGGTCCGTGGCCGAAGCCGAGGTGGCTGGTGGTCCGCCGCTCGATGTCCAGCTGCTCCGGTTCGGGGAACTGCGCCGGGTCGTGGTTGGCCGCCTGGACGGCGACGACCACGTACTCGCCGGCGGCGATTGGCTGGCCGGCGATCTCGGTGTCCTCGGTGGCCACCCGCAGCAGCCCCGCGCCCACACTCAGCAACCGCAGCAGCTCCTCGGCGGCGCCAGCGGCCAGCGCCGGGTCGGCGGCCAGCCGGTCGAACTGGGCCTGGTTGGCCAGTAGCGCCAGCACGCCGTAGGTGATGGAGCTGGCGGTGGTGTCGTAGCCGGCGACGAGCAGGCCGACGGCCATCTTGGTGAGTTCCAGGTCGTTGAACGGTTGCTGGTGCTCCCGGCCACGGGTGACCAGCACGCTCAGCACGTCCTCGCCGGGCTCGCTGCGCCGGGCCCGGGCCAGGTCGGCGACGTAGTCGTACAGCGGGAACCGCACCGCGTTCAGCTCGTCCACGTCGGTCTCGCCGCTGAACAGGGTCTCGGCGACGCGCTGGAACATGGCGCGGTCGGCGTAGGGCACGCCGAGCAGCTCGGCGATCACGGAGGAGGTGAGCGGCTTGGAAAACCGCTCGTGCAGGTCGATCGGCCCGGTCTCGCCGGCCAGGCCGTCCAGCAGTTCGTCGGCGGTGCGCCGCACCATCGGCCGGAACTCCTCGATCCGGCGCACGGTGGTGATCGCCGGCGCGAACACCCGCCGGAACCGGACGTGCTCGGGCCCGTCCATCTTGAAGAAGTCGCCCTGCTCGACGGGCGAGTCGGGCGGCATGTTGGCGAGGATGTGCCCGGCCGCGCCGGAGCGGCTGCTGAAGCGCCGCGGGTCGCCCAGCACTTCGCGGACGTCGGCGTAGCGGGTGACCAGCCAGGCTTCGAGGCCGGTCGGGCAGGTGACCCGGGCCACCGGGGTCTGTGCCCGCAGCTCCGCCACCTCGGGGGCAGGCCCGAACGGACAGACGTCCTCGCGGGGAACGGGCAGTGGGCGGGCGCTCATCGTCGAGGACAAGACGGCTCCTTTGGCGGAAGGTTGCCTATAAGATCAGGTCGGCACTATTCACCGATGGGTGCGGATCCACGACAGGTCATGGCCGGGGCTGCCTGTTCAGCCACATCCTTGGGTACGAACGGGCAGGCCGAGGCGCAGGATACCCCGGTGTTGTTGTGCGGCAAGGTTCTCTCTTCCTCGCGTGGCGAGTACCGGCCACGTCAGGCGATAGCCGGGCACGGCCGCGGTCGGTGACGATGAGATGCCGCCGCCACGGTCCCCACCCTCGGGAGTTCCGATGCAGCGACGAGCTTTCCTGCGTGCTTCGGCCGGCATTGCCGCCTCGGCCGGTACCGCCGTGGCAGGCGGGTCCCCGGCGGCGAAACCGGTGCGGTTCCAGGTGCTGATGTTCGAGGGGGTGGAGGAGCAGGACTTCATCGCGCCGGTGGAAGTGCTTGGCCTGGCGGCGAAACTCAGCGCCGGGGCGATCGCGCCGCCGCTGATGGTCACCACCGGCGCGCCCGGGATGATCACCTGCACCTATCAGACCAGGGTGGAGGTTCCCGGTGGCTGGTCGCCGGAGCTGGCCGATGTCCTGGTGGTTCCCGGTGGTGGCTACCACCTGCCGCCCTCCGGTCAGCCCAGGCCCGGGGTCCGGAAACTGATGCGGGACAAGGAGTTCCTCGGCAGGCTGGCCGGGGTGCGCACGACGCTGGCAGGCATCTGCACCGGGGTCATGGTGCTCGCCGCGGCCGGGCGTGCCCGCGGCCGCACCGCGACCACCCACGGCAAGGCCAAGGCCGATCTCGCCGCGCACGGCGCCACCGTGGTCAACGCGCGGGTGGTCGACGACGGCGACCTGATCACCGGCGGCGGGGTGACCTCGGGGCTGGACGTGGCGCTGTGGCTGGTCGAACGCTACGCCGGCGCCCAGGTCGCGCTCGCGGCCGAGGAGATCCTGGAGTACGAACGGCGCGGCACAGTCTGGCACGCCTGAGCAGGCCTCCGCCGTCGAGTTGGCCCAAGTCGTACGCCCACTTTGGCCAACTATGCGTACGACTTGGGCCAATTCGGCGGTGTCCGGTCGGGTCGGTGGCCTTTGCTTGACGGGGGTGGGTTTGGCTTGCTACATCTATCTCAGGGTTCCTGAGATGTAGGAGTGAGCTGATGAGCACTGCGATCCCCGCCGACTCCCCGCCGGTCGTGCCCGAACCGTGGGGGAACACTGTTGAGGTCAGCTTCGATCAGGGCATTGCCTGGGTGATGCTGAACCGGCCGAAGAAGCGCAACGCGATGAATCCGACGCTCAACGACGAGATGGTCCGCGTGCTGGACCACCTGGAGGCCGACGAGCGCTGCCGGGTACTGGTGCTCACCGGCGCGGGGGAGGCGTTCTCCGCCGGCATGGACCTCAAGGAGTACTTCCGCGAGGTCGACGCCACCGGCAGCCTCGCCGTGCAGCTCAAGGTGCGCCGGGCCAGTGCCGAATGGCAGTGGAAGCGGTTGGCGCACTGGAGCAAACCGACCATCGCGATGGTCAACGGCTGGTGCTTCGGCGGCGCGTTCACCCCCCTGGTCGCCTGCGATCTGGCCTTCGCCGACGAGCAGGCGCGGTTCGGGCTCTCCGAGGTCAACTGGGGCATCCCGCCGGGCGGGGTGGTCAGCCGGGCCCTCGCCGCGACCGTGCCGCAGCGGGACGCGCTCTTCCACATCATGACCGGCGAGTCCTTCGACGGTCGCAGGGCTGCTGAGATGCGACTGGTCAATGAAGCCCTGCCGGGGGACCGGTTGCGCGAGCGCACCCGGGAGGTGGCACTCAAACTGGCCTCGATGAACCAGGCCGTGCTGCACTCGGCCAAGGTCGGCTACCGGATCGCCAAGGAAATGCCCTGGGAGCAGGCCGAGGACTACCTCTACGCCAAGCTCGACCAGTCGCAGTTCGTCGACCGCGCCGGGGCCAGGGCCAAGGGGCTCACCCAGTTCCTCGACGACAAAACCTACCGGCCCGGCCTGAGCACCTTCGACCCCGGCAAGGAGTAGCCTGCCGCCTGGGCATGAGGAGAAACCGTTGCGAAATCAGGGTTTGGGCTCCTGGCCCGCGCGCAGGGCCAGGATGACCCCGCAAGCGGTGGGGGTCCGGCACGAGGACCGGGAGCTGACCTACGCGGAGCTGTCCCGGCGGGTGACCGGATTGGCGCACGGCCTGTCCGCCGCGGGCGTGCGCTTCGGCGACCGGGTCGCCTACCTCGGCCCGAACCATCCGGCGTACCTGGAACTGCTCTTCGCCTGCGGGCTGCTCGGCGCCGTCTTCGTACCGCTCAACTTCCGGCTCGCCGCCCCGGAAATCGACCACGCGCTGACCGATTCCGGCGCCGCGGTGCTCGTGCACACCCCGGCGCACGCCGGCACGGTCGCCGCCCTGGCCGAACACCCCGGCCTGCGGCTGATCCCGGTGGCCGAGGAGTACGAGCGACTGCTGAGCACCACGGCGGAACCGCCGGACATCCCGGTTAGCCTCGACGACACCTGCCTGATCATGTACACCTCCGGCAGCACCGGCCGACCCAAAGGCGCCCAGCTGACGCACGGGAACCTGACCTGGAACAGCGTCAACGTCCTGGTCGAGACCGACCTCGCCGGGGACGAGCGGGCGCTGATCGCCGCGCCGCTGTTCCACACCGCCGCGCTGGGCATGATCTGCCTGCCCACCCTGCTCAAAGGCGGCACGGTGGTGCTGCACTCCGCCTTCGACCCCGGCGCGGCCCTGGCCACGATCGAACGCGAGCGGATCACGCTGATGTTCGGCGTGCCCACCATGTTCGCCGCGATCGCGGCGCACCCGCGCTGGCCCGCGGCGGATCTCGCCAGCCTGCGCACCCTGTTGTGCGGCGGGGCCCCGGTGCCCAGGCCGATCATCCAGCGCTACCTCGACCGCGGCATCGGCTTCGCGCAGGGCTACGGGATGACCGAGACCTCGCCCGGCGCCCTGCTGCTCGACCCGGCACGGGCCCAGGACAAGATCGGTTCCGCAGGGGTGCCGTCCTTCTTCACCGACGTGCGGGTGGTGGACCCCAGCGGCCACCCGGTGCCGCCAGGCGTTCGTGGCGAGGTGATTGTCAGCGGCCCCAACGTGATGCGCGGATACTGGCGCCAGCCAGGGGAAACCGCCGCCGCGGTGCGCGCTGGCTGGTTCCACTCCGGCGATATCGCCACCGTCGACGAGGACGGCTACGTCTACCTCGTCGACCGGCTCAAGGACATGATCATCTCGGGTGGGGAGAACATCTACCCGGCCGAGGTGGAGGAGGCGATCCACGCCTTCCCCGGGGTCCATGCCTGCGCCGTGATCGGTGTCCCCGACGAGAAGTGGGGCGAGGTCGGCAAGGCGATCGTGCTGCCCGAGCCCGGCGCGCAGGTGCGGGAGTTGGAGTTGCTGGCCTTCCTGCGCACCCGGCTGGCCGCCTACAAGGTGCCCAAGTCGGTGCGGTTGGTGAGCGCGCTGCCGACCTCGGGCTCCGGCAAGATCCTCAAGCCCGAGGTGCGGAAACTGTACTCCTGAACGGGATCAGAACCGCAGCACCGGTTTGATCGACTGTCCAGTGTGGACGGCCGCGGCCGCGGCGTTGATGTCGGCGAAGTCGAACCCGGTGATCAGCTCTTCCAGGGGCAGCCTGCCCGCCTGGTACTGCGCGACCAGGAACGGGATCAGCGTCTCCGGCTCCGAATCCCCTTCGGTCACCCCGATAACCCGCTTGCCCGCGATCAGGTCGTTCACGTCCAGGGCCACCTCGGCGCCGAAGGGCGGCGCGCCGACCACGGCGCAGCCCCCGCGGGCGGCCAGCGCGTCGACCGCGGTGCGCAGCACACCGGTGTTGCCGGTGGACTCCACCGCGTTGTGCACGCCGCGTCCGCCGGTGATCTCGCGCAGCGCCGAGGGCACGTCCTGTTCCGCGGCGTTGATCGTGTGCGTGGCGCCCAGCCTGGCCGCGAGCCGCAACCGTTGTGGCAGCAGGTCGATCGCGATGAGCTGGCCCGCGTTCGTCCAGGTGCCCGCGATGATCGCGGCGAGTCCGACGGCCCCGGAACCGAAGACGGCCAGGGATTGCCCGTAGGCCGGGCGCAGCGTGTTGAGCACCGCGCCGACCCCGGTCTGGATGCCGCAGCCCAGCGGGGCGAGCACGTCCAGGGGCAGTTCCGCGGCCACCTTCACCAGGCTGCGCTCGTCGACCAGCGCGCGGGTGGCGAAGCTGGACTGGCCGAAGAAGTGCCCGCCGATCCCGTGTCCGGCGCGGCGCAGGGTGTGGCTGCCGTCGGCGCGCAGACCGCCGATGAGGTTGGCGGGCAACCAGGTCGCGCAGTAGGCAGGGTGCCCGTCGCGGCAGGCGGCGCAGCGTCCGCAGGAGGTGAAGGTGAGCAGCACGTGATCACCGGGCGTCACCCGGGTGACCGCCGACCCGACCTCCTCCACCACCCCGGCGCCCTCATGCCCGAGCACTCCGGGCAACGGGAACGGCAGTCCACCGGCGCGCACGCTGAGATCGGTGTGGCAGAGCCCGGCGGCGACCATCCGCACCACCACCTCATCCGGGCGCGGCGCGTCGAGCTCGACCTCCTGGATGGTGAACGCGCCGCCCGCCTGTTCGACCACGGCGGCCTGTGCCTGCGACATGGGGACCTCCTGTCTCGTACCACTTGGGCCAACTGGTACGCCCGCTTGGGCAAAACCGGCGTACCAGTTGGCCCAACTCGCCGGGGGAGTGGTCAGAACGGGTAGCGCGGTGCAGTGGCGCGCAGGGTGAGCCACTGGGTGTCGGTGTAGCACTCCAGGTTGGCGCGGGCGCCGCCGACCCGGGAGGTGCCGGAGGCGCGGACGCCGCCGAAGGGGGCGTTCGGATCGTCGTTGAAGGTCTGGTCGTTGATGTGCACCAGGCCGGCGGGCACCCGGTCGGCGATGGCCATCGCCGCGGCCAGGTCGTTGCCCAGCACGCCGAGCGCCAGCCCGTACTCGCTGTCGGCGGCCAGCACCACCGCTTCGTCCACAGTGGAGAATGGGCGCACGCAGGCCACCGGCCCGAAGACCTCCTCGCGGTAGGCCGGGGTCGCCGAGGTGCAGTCGGCCAGCACGGTCGGCCGGTAGAACAGGCCGTCGTGGGTGCCGCCCGCGACCAGCCGGGCGCCGTCGGCGACGCTGCGCTCGACCAGGTCCTTGACGTGGTTGAGCTGCTTCTGGTCGATGATCGGGCCGAGTGCGACGTCCGCCCGGAAGCCGTCCCCGACGGTGAGCGCGTCGGCCTTCTTCGCCAGCAGGGCAACGTAATCGTCGTAGATCGACTCGTGCACCAGGTGCCTGCCGATGGCCATGCAGGCCTGTCCGGAGTGGACGAAGTTGCCGAACGCGCCGCAGGAGGCGGCCGCTGCCACGTCGACGTCGCCGAGTACGACCAGGGCGCTGTTGCCGCCGAGTTCGAGGTGCGTGCGGGTCAGGGTTTTCGCCGCCTGCGCGCCGATCGCGCGTCCGGCGGGGGTGGAACCGGTGAAGGACACCACCCGCACCTGGGGCGCGTCGATCATCGCGCTGCCGACCTCGACGCCGCCGGGCAGCAGCTGCAGCAGCCCTTCCGGTAGCCCGGCCTCCTCGAAGACGCGGGCGATGAGCACGCCACCGCAGATCGCGGTGCGCTGGTCCGGCTTGAGCAGCACCGCGTTGCCCAGCGCCAGGGCGGGGGCGAGCGAGCGCATGGACAGGATGAGCGGGAAGTTGAACGGCGAGATCACCGAGACCACGCCGACCGGAACCCGGCGCTCCATGCTGATCCGGGGCATCGGCGAGTGCAGCAGTTCACCGTAGGGGGCGGTGGCCAGCGCGGCGGCCTCCCGGCATTCGGCGATCGAGGCCGCGACCTCAAGGCCGCTCTTGAGCCGGGTCGAGCCGGACTCGCGCACCACCCACTCGTTGATCTCCTCGGCGTGCTCCTCGAACAGCGCGGCGGCCCGGGACAGCACCGCGGCCCGCTCGACCGCCGGGGTCGCGGCCCAGCCGGTCTGCACCACGGCGGCCCGCTGCGCGGCCACCACCACGTCGCCTGCCGTGGCCTGACCGACCTCGGCCAGTTCGGCGCCGGTGGCCGGTTCGATCGCCGGGTAGCCGAGCCCCGATCCGGGCAGCCAGCTGCCGGTGAAGATCCGGCCGGCCCAGGTTCCATCCCCGAGCAGCGTCATGTCAGCTCCTCTCACCAGGTCACCCAAGATGTCAGGTTCCCTGATATTCAGTCAAGCAGGGCGAAGAATCAAGTCACGGTTGGGACGCGCCAGGCGCGGTCCTCAGTCGCGCCCGCCGTCGGTGCTCTCGCGTTCCCGCGCGAGCGGCGCCAGCGAGCCGATGCCGAGTTCCAGGGCCTCGCGGAACACCGCGCGCTGGCCAGGACTGAACTGTTCGAGCATGGCGCGCTCCAGTTCCAGCACGGCCGGCCTGCACTCGGCGAGCAGTTCCTGTCCGGCCTCGGTCAGGGTGGCCAGCAGGACCCGCTTGTTGCCCTGCTGCGCCTCCCGGCGGATCAGGCCGCGCTTTTCCAAGGTCAGCACCATCTCGTGCATGGTCTGCGGGCGCAGGAAGGAGCGCCGGGCCAGCTGCGCCGAGGAGGTCGCGCCCCGCGCCTCCAGTACGGTGAGCGCGGTGTACTGCAACGTGGTCAGCCCGCGCGGACGCAGCGCGTCGTCCAGCAGCGAGCGGCTCACCAGCTCCAGCCGCTTGATCAGGTACAGGGTCAACGGCGTCCCGTCGGTGGTGGCCATCCGCCCATCCTCTCACCGCGCGCCAGGATTTCAGTATCCCTGATGATGCCATCAGGAGTCCCAGATGGCGCCGTAGGCGGGGATGCCCACCCGTTCGAGGCCGTGCACCACCTGCCAGGTGAGCTTCTTGTTGGAGATGCAGATGACCGCCTCGGCGTCGAAGTCGCGGTAGGCGGCGTAGGCGAGGCGGACCATATCGGGCTTGCCGTGTTCGCCGGTGTCCCAGATCTGCGCCTCGGGTTGCACCGCGAGGATCTCCTCGACCAGCCCGTCGCCGTAGGTCAGCCGCGGGTTGCGGGTGGCCCAGACGAGGCGGGCGGGCACCTGCTGGGCGAGCAGGTGTGGCAGGCAGGGACCGATGCCGCTGCCAGTGGCGACGTAGACGACCCGGCGGAACAGGGTCTCGATGTTGGCCACGCCCGCGGTGCTGATGCCCTTGACCCACACGTGCGAGGGCAGGTCGTCGATGAAGCGGCCGGTCCAGTCGCCCGCGCGGGAGATGGTCAGCCGGAAGCCGTGCTCGCCGGGGGCGGGGATGTTGGCGAAGGAATGCCATTCCCGCAGCGGGGACCGGCTGATCGCGGTGGAGGAACCGGCGAAGGGCTTGCGGCCGTGGGTGAACCGGGCGATGGCCACGTGCGGCGAGGGCCGTTCGATGGTCACCGGAACCCGGCGCAACCGGGTCCACGGCGCGAGGATGGCCGCGGTGAGCGCTACCAACACCCAGAACTGCGGGGTGCTCACCAGTGACTGTCCACTATAGACGGAACGGGTGATGGTCAGTGCCCACAACAGGATCAGCGAGGTCCAACCGCCGAAGCGGTGCATCAGCTCGAAGTGGTTGTGCGACTTGGCGCGCAGCCGGGGGAGTGCCAGCACCACCATGGCGAGGAACAGGGCCACCAGCGCGTAGGTCAGCACCAGCACGGCGGCCGGTGCGCCCGCGGCGGTGCTCAGGCCGGTGAAAGCGAGGAACCACAACGTGCCTGTTACCGCGCCGCCGACGTGCAGGCCGCCGAAGTGGTAGACCTTGCCCAGCAGCCAGCGCACCCGCAGCGGCCAGGTCACCGGCGCCGCGGTGGCCAGCCGGAACAGCAGGTTGATCAGGCGCTGGCGGCGGATCAGGATGGCCAGCGCGAAGTTGGCCAGCGCCGCGTTGGCGGCGAAGTCGGCGGAGATCCCACCGGGCAAAGCGAAACCGAGCACGACGAGGTTGACCAGGAGCACCGTGGCGGCCAGGCGGTTGTGGTGCATCAGCCGCGGGTTCTTCCACATCCGCCGTGGCAGCGGCAGGGGTTCCGGGAGCACGATGTCGTTCACCAGCGCGGTCATGCCACCGCCCCCGTACCGCGTGCGATGCGCAGCAGCAGCGCCTTGTCGATCTTGCCTCGGTCGGTGGTGGGCAGCGTGGGTAAGGGGTGCACGGCGGCCGGAACGCAGTAGTACGGCAGATCCTCGGCGACCGCGCGCAGTGCGGCGGCCGGGTCGACGGTTTCGGGCTGGACAAAGGACACCAGCGTGCGATCGTCCAGTGTGACCGTGGCCGCCCTGGTGCAGCCGGGCACCCGCTCCAGCACCGCGGACACCGAGTCCAGCTCCACCCGGAAGCCGCGGATCTTCACCTGGTCGTCGGTGCGGCCGAGGTGTTCCAGTTCGCCGTCCGGGGTCCACCGGCCCAGATCCCTGGTGCGGAACATCATTCGGCCGTCGCCGAGGAACGGATCGGGTGCGTAGCGCTCGGCGTTGAGGCCGGGATTGGCCAGGTAGCCCGCTGACACGCAGTCCCCGCCGGCCCACAGCTCGCCGACCGCGCCGATCGGGCAGGGCTGCCGGTGCTCGTCCAGGATGTAAACGGTGTTGTTCGGGGTGGGGGTGCCGATGGTCAGGCGTTCGGCGCCGGGGTGGTGGCGCTGCATGGTGTTGACGATGGTGACCTCGGTGGGGCCACAACCGTTGTAGAAGGCGGTGGTCCTGGCCCAGCGGTCGGCCAGCGGGCGCGGGCAGGGCTCGCCCGCGACCGCGACCGTGCGCACCCGAGGGCAGTCCGCGGGGTCGATCGCGGCCAGGATCGTGGGCGTGGCGATCAGGACGTGTGCCCGGCGGGCGATCTCCTGGATGTCCTCGCCGCGGATGAGCAGGGTGCCGCCGTGGACGAGGCAGCCCAGGATCTCCCAGGCGGCCAGGTCGAAGGCGATGTTGAGGATCTGCCCGACCACCGTGCCCGGCCGGATGCCGAGATCACCCGGCTCGGTGCGCAGCAGGTTGGCCACGTTGGCGTGGGTGACCACAACGCCGTTGGGGGTGCCGGTGGTGCCCGAGGTGAACAGGACGTAGCAACCGTGGTCCGGGGTGACCTCCACCCGGGGCGCGGTGAACTCGGTCTGTTCGGCCATGATCACGTCGATGTCGATGCCGAGGTGTCCACTGGGGACGGTCACCGGCTCGTCGGACTGGGTGAGCACGATCCGGGCCCGTGTGCTGGCGAGAATGTGCCGCAGCGTCGAGGGCCGGAGGATCCTGGCGTCCTGCGGGACATAGGCCGCGCCCGCCTTGAGGGTGGCCAGGATGCCTACCACCATCGGGATGCCGCGGTGCACGACCAGCGCCACGTGCTCGCCCGGCCGCACCCCCTGCTCGACCAGGCGCGCGGCCAGCCGATCGGCCTTGCGGTCGAGTTCGCCGTAGGTCAGCTGTTGCTCGCCGTGCTCGACCGCGATCGCACCGGGGGCCGCGGCGGCCTGCCGGGCGATCACCTCGTGCAGCGGCTCGCGTGGCACCACGCGAGCGGGTCCCCACCCGAACCGCCGGAACAACTGGCGGTCCGCGGCACTCAGCCCGGGGTGATTGGTGCGGACATAGACCATGACTACTTCGTTCCATTTCGGACAGTATTGTTCCCGGCGGCACGAACTGAATGTCGTACGCCTGATCTTCGTTATTCGGAATTGTTTTCCGCTGACCGTCAGGTGAGCGGAAGTCGCAGTCGGAGCTGGTATCCGCCGTCGGGGGTGGAACCCGCGTGGAACCGGCCGTCCAGCAACGCGGCCCGCTCCCGCAGGCCGACGAGCCCGTGCTGGGCGCTGGGCAGGGCGAGTGCGGGCCGGGTGGGCGCGGTGTTGGTGACCGTGACGGTCAGATCGCTGTCATCACGCCGGAACTCGACCGTGGCCTTGGCCCCGGGAGCGTGTTTGCGGACATTGGTCAATGCCTCCTGGATGGTGCGGTAAATGGCCCGCTGCATGGGCGCCTCGATACCGGCCGGAGCGGTGCCGACCAATTGGGTGTCGATGCCGCTGTTGTCGATGAGCCTGCGCAGCTCGGCCAGCGTGGGCTGGGGCGAGAGTTCGGATTCCGGGGTGCCGGAGGCGCGCAGCAGATTCACCATGTGCCGCAATTCGTCGAGGGTGTTCACCGACAGGGTGCGGATGTGCTCCACCGCCTCCCGCACCGCGGGATCGGCGGTGCTCACCGTGACCACCCCGGCCTGCACCGCGATCAGGCTGACCTGGTGCGAGACCACGTCGTGCATCTCCCTGGCCAGCTGGTTGCGTTCCTTGGTCAGGATCACCTGGGCGTCCAGCTGCCGCTCGTACTCCCTGGCCTCCTTGACCTCCGCCAGCCGCAACGCCAGTTCACGCCGGGTGTGCAGGAACCGGCCGAGCAGGATCGGGCCGCCCGCGGTCATCAGCGAGTCGATGCCCTCCAGCACCAGGCCCGAGACCGAGACCTCCTCGCCTGGCGCGGGCAGCGGGAAGAACAGGCCGACCATCAGGGCCAGCCCGCAACCGCCGAGCAGCCACCAGTTCCGGTACCGGACGGAGACCGAGTAGAGCGCCACCACCGCCGGGATGAACACATCGACGATCGCCACCGCGGGCAGCGTCACCAGGAAGACCGGCAACGGCCAGCGGTGACGCAGCACCAGCACGAGCACGGCGACGACGCCGACGCCGGTGTTCGGGCTCGGCTCGGTGATCGCGGTGAGGATCACCTCCGCCGTGGTGACCGCCAGCACGGCGAGGTCGATGAGCCATTTGTGCAGCCGGTTTTTCATGATCGGGGTTCCTCGGTGCTGAGCAGGCCCGCGCGCTCGGCCACCAGTGCCGCCTGCACCCGGCTGCCCACCCGCAGCTTGGTCAGGATGGCGCTGACGTGGTCCTTCACCGTGCTGGCGCTGACGTGGATCCGGGCGCCGATCTCGGTGTTGGACAGTCCCTCGGCGATCAGCACCAGCACCGCGTGCTCCCGTTCGGTGAGCTGTTCGGTCAGCGCCGCGGCCGCGGCCTCGGCGTCGCTGCCCGCGCCGAGGTAGCCCTCCACCACCGTGCGGGTGACCTTGGCGGAGAGCACCACGCCGCCCGCGGCGACGGTGCGGACCATCTGGGCGAGCTGGTCGGGCGCGGTGTCCTTGAGGATGAAGCCCGCCGCGCCGGAGCGCAGCGCGGTGGCGATGTACTCGTCGGAGTCGAAGGTGGTCAGCATGGCCACCACCGGCGGTGGTTTGAGGCCCTGGAGCTGGCGGAGCACGGTGAGTCCGTCCACATCGGCCATCCGGATGTCCAGCAGCACCACATCGGGCCGGTGCGCGGTCACCTCGCGCACGGCCTGCGCGCCGGTCGAGGTCGCGACGACCTGGATGTCCCCGGCCGCCTGGAGGATGAGGCGGAAGCCCGATCGCACCAGTTCCTCGTCGTCCACGACGATCACCCGAATCACGCCACGCTCCTTTGCGGGTCCTGTGCCGGTCCAGTGTGGCCAGCACCAGCCCCGGCGACCACCCGGCTCGCCGAGGCGGGAGAGTCGGTGACTCGCCGGCGTGTTGGCCGTTGTCGTACGCAGTCTTGGCCGAACTGGTACGCCGCCCGGCCAACTCACCGTCCACAACGGCCAACTCACCGTCCACAACGGCCAACACGGCGTCCATAACGGCCAACACGGTGCGTGGGTGGTTAGGCTTGGGCGGTCAGGGTTAGCCAGCCGGAGAGCAGGGCGGGCCAGTTGGTGGCCTGTGCTTCCTGGTGCGACATCCGGAAGTGGCCGAAGGCGTTGTCGCCGTGCGGGAACTCGCCGCCGCGCCGGTCGGCGACCAGCAGCACGCACAGCTCGTGCTCGCTCGGCACGAAGATTAGTTCGACCTCGTCCACCCGGTTCGCGAACGGGGCGGGCGAGGCGAACGCGAATGCCTGGTAGAAACCCATTTCCTGGGGCAGTTCGGGCACCCGGCCGGTGGCCACGCCGACCTCGCGGAAGGAGAAGCCGAGCTGGGTGAACGCCTCCAGCACGGTGTCCTGGATGGACATCGGGTTGATCTGCACCCAGTCGAGATCGTCCCGGTCCGGCCTGCCCGCGACCATCAGCTCGGTCCGGAGCCCCACGGCCGTGCGCGGCAGTGGCGCGCCGCCGACCGCGGTGATCGGCGTTTCCCACGGCACCGGCAGCTGGAACGGGAGGATGACCAGCTCACCCGCTGACACCTCGATGTCCTGCTGCAGCACCAGCCGGAAGAACTCCGCGGTGCTGCCCGGCCCGTGCTCGCTCTCGACCTCGGTGACCAGCGACAGCACGATCCGGCTGATCTGGGCCGCCGAGGAACCGGCCTGGAGGTAGACCTGTCCGGTCAGCGGCCTGCCGGGCACGGCGTGCGGTGCGTCCAGCCAGGTCTCGACGGAGGGGTCACTGATACCAAATGCGCTCTGCGTCCGGTGGAACATGAACAGTCTCCTTCGGGACAGGTGGCACAGCCGCCGCCAGGGCGAGTCAGGCCTCACCGCCTGTGTCACCTGGCCCAGCCTCGCTCGGCCAACCGGCGCCACGCATCCCTCATGCGTCCGGAACAACCCCCCACCCGGCTGGATGACACCCCCGCCGGGTGGCTGGAACCGCGGCTGTGCCCGCTCCGGCCCGTGGTCCGTGTCTAGTCTGAAGCAGACGGGCGTTGTCTGCCGCCTCAAGTCCATTGTGGAGAGACCAGCATGACTGATCGAATGCGCGGCCTTGCCTTTCTCGGCCGAGGCGAGGTCGGCCTAGTCGAACGAGACATCCCGGCCGCCGGTCCCGGCGAGGCCATCGTCCGGACCACGGCCTCGCTCATCTGCACCTCGGACGTGCACGCCGTGCTCGGCGCGGTGCCGGTGCCCGACGGGCGCCTGCTGGGCCACGAGAGCGTCGGTGTCGTGCACGCGATCGGCGCGGGCGTCAGCTCGGTCGCGGTGGGGGACCGGGTGGCCGTCAACGCCATCACCCCGGACGGGACCTGCGACTACTGCCAGCGCGGATTCACCTCCCAGTGCGGCGGCCCGCTGGGCGCATACCGTTACACCGCAAGGAAGGACGGGAACCTCGCGGAGTACTTCCACGTCAACGACGCGGACTACAACCTCGCGCCGATCCCGGACGGACTCTCCGACGAGGCCGCCGTCTACGCCTGCGACATGCTCTCCACCGGCTTCGTCGGCGCGGAGAACGCCAACATCCCGATCGGCGGCACCGTCGCGGTGTTCGCCCAGGGCGCGGTGGGCCTCTCGGCCACCCTGGGCGCGCGGCTCTTGGGCGCCGGGCTCGTCATCGCGGTGGAAGGCATCCCCGGACGAGCCGCGCTGGCCAAGCGGTTCGGGGCCGATCTGGTGCTGGACCCGGCGCGCACCGACCCGGCCGCGGAGATCCTCGCGCTGACCGGCGGCGGGGTCGACTCCGCGATCGAAGCCTTTGGCGCGCAAGCGACCTGGGAGGGCTGCATCCGCGCCACCCGGGCCGGCGGCACGATCTCCAACATCGGCTACCACGGTGCGGACGGGCCCACGCTGTCGATCCCGCTGGACGCCTTCGGCCTGGGCATGGCCGGCAAGAAGATCACCACCGACCTGTGTCCCGGCGGCCGCGAGCGGATGACCCGGCTGATGCGGTTGCTGGCCAACGGAAGGGTGGATCCCACCCCGATGACCACGCACCGTTTTCCCTTGACCGAGGCGGAAACGGCCTTCGACATCATGCGGAACAAGAAGGACAACGTCATCAAGCCACTGATCACCTACTGAGAAGTCATCCAGAATGTCTACAAAGGACCGCGGCTGAATGCTGCCCGGAAGTCGTTGGGGGACAAGGTGAATGATGGCGGGAACTGGTCACGCGAAACTGGCGTTGAGCAACCTTTTCACCCGGATGGCTTGCGTATGTTGACAAGTATGAGAGTTCTGTTCTCCAGCCTGCCCGCGTTCGGGCACCTCGTCCCCTTGCTCCCCTTCGCGGTCGCCGCCCGTGCCGCGGGCGCGGAGGTGGCGGTGGCCACGGCGGCCTCGAAGGCGCATGTCGTGGGAGACCTGCCGTTCATCCCGGTCGGCGCGGACTGGCCGGAACTGGCCGCCGAACACGAGCGGCGGGGCTGGTCGATAGACATGACCGACATCAGCGATCCCGCCGGCGTGATCGCCCTGTGCGCCGACACCAGGGTCGACCTGTGCTTCGAGGAGGTGCTGGCTGTCGCCAAGGAGTTCCAGCCGGACCTGATCATCTCCGACGTCGCCGACCTGATCGCGCCGCTGGTGGCCACGGTCCTCGACGTGCCCTGGGCGTTCTTCAACATCACTACGACGATGCCGCCGGAGATGCACGAGGGGTTCGCGGAACGGTTTGCCTTCCAGGCCGAGTCGCGGGGCCTGACGCCGTCGCCCCCGCTGGCGTTGCTGGACGCGGTGCCGTCACTGCTGCATCTGGAAGGTCACGTGCTCGCGGAGAACCGGATCCCCATGCGCCCGAGGGCCCATCGACCGCCGGGCGCCGAACCCGCCGTGCTGGAGCGCGGCGACCGGCGGCGGGTGCTGCTCACCCTCGGCACCGTGGTTGACCCCGAGGCGCACCTGGCCCGGCTGCTGGCTGCGGTGTCCACTGTGGACGCCGAGATCCTGGTCACCGCCGAGCCGGTGCCGGATGCGCCGGAGAACGTCCGGTTCGTTGGGTTCACCTCGCTGGCCGACCTGCTCCCCGCGGTCGACGCGGTGGTCACGGTCGGTGGCGCGGGCACGGTCTCGGCCACGCTGAGCCACGGCCTGCCGATGGTCATCCAGCCCGTGCTCGCCGACCAGCCCTTCGTGGCCAAGGGCGCGGCCGGCACGGGCGCGGCGATCGTGCTCGGTCCGGACGAGACGGACCGGATCGCCGAAGCCGTCGGCACCGTGCTCACCGACCCGGCCTACCGGGACGCCGCCCGCGAGGCCGCGGTCCGGATCGCCGAACTGCCCACCCCGCAGGACGCGTGGGCGGAACTGCTGCGGCGCCTGCCATGACCGCCGCGACCGACCCCGAACTCCCGGACAACTGGGGCAGATGGGGACCCGAGGACGAACTGGGCACGCTCAACCTCATCACCGACCAGGTGCGGGTGCGAGCGGCGGCGGAGGTGCGGATCGGCCGGTGGGCCTCGCTGGCCCTGCCGATCACGCCCAATCCGATGATCAGCAGCCCGTTCGCGCCCAGCACGGTGGACGTCTCGCCCGTGCAGCAGATGATGCAGCACACCGGGATCGGCGTGGCCGCGGATCTGATGCTGGTCACCAACCATCACGCGAACTCGACCCATCTCGACGCGCTGGCGCACTGGTCGACCGACGACCAGGTGTACCCGGGCCGCCCGCGCGCCCAGACCGTGACCCCCGGCGGTGTCACGCACGCCTCCACCACGGCCTTCGCCGCCGGGATCGTCACCCGCGGGGTGCTGCTCGACCTGGCGCACGAGGGACCGCTCGCCTCCGGGCACGCGGTGACCGGGCTGGACTTCGAGCGGGCCGAGCAGCGCCAAGGCGTCGAGGTGGGCTCGGGCGACGCGCTGGTGGTGCGACTGGGCTGGTCGAGCACCCCGGTTCCCGGCACGCCGACCCCGGGCATCAGCCTGGACGCGGTGCGCTGGATGCACCGCCGAGGAGTCGCCCTCTTCGCCGGTGACCGGGGCGACGCCTACCCGCCGCTGGACCCGGTCGGCCCGTCCCCGCTGCACGGGGTCGGCCTGGGTCGGATGGCGATGCCGCTGATCGACGCGGCCGCACTGGACGACCTCGCGGCGCTGTGCGCCCAGCTCAACCGGCACACCTTCCTGCTCAGCATCGCCCCGCCCCGTATCCACGGCCTGACCGGCGTCCCGGTCAACCCCATCGCTGTGTTCTGACCTGAAAGAGGCTGTGATGAAAAGAATGAGAACGCGTGTCCTGACCGTGCTCGCGATGTCGGCGATGAGCCTCGGCACCATCAGTGTCGCCCCGGCCTTCGCGATCAACGAAATCAACGTCGCGGAGTGCAACAACCCGATCTGGGTCGACAAGTACTTCATCATCGGCATCCGGAACAACAACGGCGGTTTCAAGAGGTGCTTCGCCAATGCGGGTAAGCGCTCGCTCGACCAGCCAGGGGTGACCAACTTCAGCTCCGGCAACAACAAGGGCTGGTTCGAATACGAACCGGGCGACGGCAGCCGCTACCGCCACACGTTCCGGAAGAACGAGTCGAAGTACCAGAAGTACGGCGCGGTGGTCAAGATTCACATCGACCGCTGACCGCGGCGGCAGGTCGTTCCGGGCGGACCGCGCGCTGCCCGGAACGACCCATGCCTGGCGAACGAACGCCCAGGTAGCGGGACCGCCGTCCAGCGTGACGGTGTCACATCGTGCACTCTGATTGCCCACTTGTACCCAGGGCCGCCGGCAACACTTCCACCCGGGCCGACAAGAGCGCCTAATGCACTCCCAACATCGATTCGTCGGGTGAAGTGACGGGCGGCGACAGTATGCGGAAATCGGTTGAGGTGAATTGGGCGGCTGGTCGCAATTCCGCTCGCGGTCGCCTCGGCGGAGTTCCCCGCATTCTGCTGGCCGCCGCCCTGTGCACCACGGTCAGCTCCTGCGGGGTCACCGCCACCTCCGAGTGGAACGAGTCGGTGCCGGGGGAGCGGCTGCGCGAGCGCACCAGCATGGACGCGCCGTTCGGGCCGCTCTACCCGGCCGATATCGGCATGCTGTTCGCGGTGGCCCAGGCCGGATTCTGGGAGATGCCCGCCAGTGAGCTGATGGCCAGGGAGAGCGCCAATCCCCGGGTGCGGGCCGTCGGCGCGCAACTGGCCAAGGAGCACCACAAGCTCAACCAGTACAACGAGGCGGCGGCCACCCGGCTGAACGTGCTGCTGCCCGGCACGGCCACCCCGCAGCAGAACGCCTGGCGCGAGCAGATCCTGGCCGCCACCGGCGCGGAGCGGGACCGCCGGTACGTCCGGCTGACCAGGGCCGCGCACGGCACGGTCTACCTCAAGGTCGCCGGTGTCCGGGCGACCACGCAGAACGACGTCGTCCGCACCATGGCCCAGCTCGCCGCCGAGTACGTGGCCCGGCACATGACCCTGTTGGAGAGCACCGAACTGGCGGACACCGACTCGCTCGCGGTGCACTCCGGCACTGACTCGCCGTACCAGCCGGTGCCCTCGCTGGTGTCGGTGCTGGCCGGTTCGGCGCTGGCGCTGGTGCTCGGCTTCGCCACCCTGCTGCTGGTCCAGCTGGGCTCGCGGCGGCGGGCCGGGGAACCGGCCGCGGACCCGGCGGGCGGGGGTGCGATCGAATGAGCGCGGACCTGTTGCTGGCCCAGGGATTCACCTCCTACGACTCCGGCGTGCGCGCGGTCGCCGCGCTCTCCGGACGGCTGGCCTACCTGTGCATGTGCCTGACCCTGTGCTGGGGCGTGCTGGTGTCCACCGGCTGGATCCGCCGGGTCACCGGCCACCAGGCACTGCGCACCGGGCACGTCCTACTGGCCGCCTTCACCCTGGCCACCGCGACCGTGCACGGCCTGTCGATGCTCCTGCTCGACGAGCAGATCGTGGTCGGCACCCAGGTGGTGATCCCGTTCCTGAACGGCTATCTCCGGCACGCGCTCGGCATCCTCGCCTTCGACCTGATGGTGGTGATCATGCTGACCGCGTGGGTGCACCGGATCGTGCGCTACCGCAGCTGGCTGCGCTTCCACCAGCTCGGCTACCTGGCGATCGCGCTCGGGGTGGCGCATTCCTGGTGGGGCGCCTGGGCGAACGCGAACTTCAACCTGGTGTGGCTGGGCGGGATCACCGTGCTCGCCCCCGCGCTCGCGCTGACCGCGGTGCGGTTCCTGCCCGCCGCGGCGCTGGTGTGGATCGGGCTGCTGGATGCGAGCAGTCCACGGCAGAAGCAGGTGGACAAGGCGGCGCCGCTGAGCATCAGCGTGGACAACCAGCGTTGCCACCGCTACGGCTTCTGCCAGTCCGAGGCCCCGGAGGTCTTCCAGCTGCGCGAGGACGGGCGCCTGGCCTACCGGCAGAACCCCGAGGTCGAGCACAACCGGGACGTGCTCTCCGCGGCGCGGGCCTGTCCGACCCGCGCGATCGAACTGGAGGCGGGCAAACGTGACTGAGCTGCCACGAATCGTCATCGCCGGGGCCGGCCTGGCCGGGATGTGCGCCGCGGAACGGTTGCGGGAACTGGGTTTCGACGGGGAGATCGTCATCCTCGGCGCGGAACCGGGCCTGCCGACCTACCGGCCGGCCCTGACCAAACAGTTCCTCAGCGGTGAGTTCAGCGAGCGGGACCTGGTGATCGCGCCCGCGCACCAGCTTGACGTGGTGTGGCGGTTCAACACCCCGGCGTACCGGCTGGACCCGTTGCGGCGCCTGGTGTTCCTGCCCGGCGGTGAGGTGCTCGACTACGACGGGCTGGTCATCGCCAGCGGGGTCGAGGCCCGCAGGCTGCCCACCGGGATCCACGGACACCCCCGCGTCACCGTGCTGCGCACCATCACCGACGCAGCCAGGGTGCGCACGGCACTGACGAACTCGCGCGAGCAGGTGGTGGTGATCGGCAGTGGCTTCATCGGCTGCGAGCTGACCGCCAGCCTGCGCGCCATGGGCCATCAGGTCACCCTGGTCGGCCGGTCCCCGCGACTGATGGGCGAGCTGCTCGACGGCGAGCTGGGCACCCGGCTGACCGAACTGCACCGGCGCAAGGGCGTGCAGCTCCAGCTCGGCACCAAGGTGGCGGGCTGGGCGCCGCGGCCGTCCGCGGTCGAGCTGCGACTGTCCAACGGGCGCGTGCTGTCCGCGAGCCACGTGGTGGTGGCCGTCGGCTCGGTCCCGGCGGTCTCCTGGCTGCGGGACTCGGGCGCGGACCTGGCCGACGGTGTGGTGTGCGAGCCGAGCTGCCACGTCGCCGGGCTGACCGACGTGGTGGCCGCCGGGGATGTGGCCAGCTGGCCCAACCTGCGCTTCGGCCCGCGGGCGCACCGGGTCGAGCACTGGACCAACGCGATGGAGATGGGCCGGGCGGCCGCGGAGAGCCTGCTCAGCGGCCGCGAAGGGGCGCTGCCGTACACACCGGTGCCGCGCTTCTGGTCCGAGCAGTTCGGCCTGCAGATCCAGGCGGCCGGGATGCCGGCCCTGGGCCCGGTGCGCCGGGCGATGGACCAGGGAACCCCCGGCGGGCACACGGTTTCCGGGTTCTTCCTGGACAACCGGCTGACCGGCGTCGTCGGCTTCGACAACACCCCGGCGGTGCTGCGGCACACCGCCGAGCTGCGCGGGCGGGTGGCCACCGGCGCGGACCGGGTCCAGCCCGTGCCCGAGAGCTTGCGGGCGTAGTGCGCATGTTGACGGACTGGAAAGGACCACGGGATGCGACCGAACGTACTCGCGATCTTCTCGCTCGTCGCACTGGCCACGGCTGCCGCGATCGCGGTCCAGCGGTCCCCGAACTTCACCTCGCAGACCACCGGGATCTCCGTGCTCATCGCCGACGACCCGTACTACCAGTCCGCCACCGTGCCCTTGCCCTACCGGGAGCGGCAGCGGATCGCGCGGGCGCCCGCGCCCGAGGAGCTGATGGCGCCTGGCACTGCCGCCCGGCACGCGCACCAGGGGGAGCGGTGATGCGTGGCGGCCGGGCGCCCGCACTGCCGGGCGAGCGGCCGGACGGGGCCGAACCGGTCCGATTCGGCGGCTGGGCGGACTACGGGGAGTGGGCCGACCACGACTTCCGCGACCGGTCCCCGTTCGAGGAACCAGGGCGCGGCGGCGGCCGGCCGGTCGTGGTCGAGGCGCTGACCGAGGTGACCCCGATCCGGGTGCTGGCCGAGACCGAGGGGGAGTCCGGCACCAGGCGGTCCTGCCGGATCGCCCCGGCGGCCGACCACGAGGACGGGATCCGGTTCGAGGCAGGCGATCTGACCCTCGACCTCGACCGCACCGCCCCGCTCATCCG
This sequence comes from Crossiella sp. CA198, assembly GCF_052078295.1. Taxonomy (NCBI): domain Bacteria; kingdom Bacillati; phylum Actinomycetota; class Actinomycetes; order Pseudonocardiales; family Pseudonocardiaceae; genus Crossiella; species Crossiella sp. CA198. Next base: position 312,616 of record NZ_JBQJIM010000004.1, on the reverse strand, counting down.
GCCCTACGTCCGCTCCGGCGGCCGGTCGGAGTCCAGCCACGAGCTGGAGTTCGAGACCATGATCGCGGCCGCCCGGCCCTACGCCACCCTGCCGCAGCGGGAGATGAGCCAGGACGAACGGCTGGTGTGCCGCACCTGCGCGGTGCCGCAGTCGGTGGCCGAGATCGCGGTGGCCATCGAGGCGCCACTGGGCCTGGCCCGCACGATCATCAGCGACGGCATCGACAAGGGATACCTGCGCGTGCACAGCATCGCCGGCCCGACCACCGGCGGCCTGCCCTCGCTGGAGTTGCTGCGGCGCCTCTACGCCGGGCTCGCCCGGCTCATCTGAACCCCACGGCTGACGGAGGCACGATGAACAGAGAACAGGCGCGAGGACAGGGCAGGCAGCTGCTGCTCGCCTTCGTCCTGCTGTGCGCCCTGCAGTTCGCCGTCGTGGCCGTCGCCGCGTTCGGGACTCCCTGGTCGCGGTGGACCGCGCTGGCCACCGGGATCGGCTCCCTGCTGCTCGGCGCCCTGATAGCCGTTGGCGCGCGGCGGTTGTGGCGCTCGATGGACACCCTGCGCGCCGAGGTGGACGAGCTGTCCGGGCGACGGCTGTCGGAGATCGTGGGCGAGGTCGTCCACCGGCGCGATCCCGAACGCGTCGGCCTGGAACTGCCCAACCCGACCGACGGCAAGCTGGCCATGCTCATCGACGACGTCCGGCAGGTCTGCACGCACGCGGTGCAGCTGGCCACCAAACACGACGAGATCCGCTCCGGCTACTCCGAGGTCTTCGTCACCATGTTCCGGCGGACCCAGTCCCTGCTGCTGCGCCAGCTGCAGATCATCGAGCAGCTCGAAGCGGGCGACCGCTGTTCGACCGACCTGAACCGGCTGTTCCAGCTCGACCACCTGGTCACCCGGATGCGGCGCAACAACGAGAACATCCTGCTGCTCTCCGGCACCGAGCTGGTGCGCAAGACCAAGGAGCCGGTCCCGGTCGGCGACCTGCTCCGCGCGGCGATCTCGGAAATCGGCTCCTACCAACGGGTCCGGATGCTCGACACCCCGGCGGTGCGGGTGTCCAACACCGCCGCCGGTGACCTGATCCGGATCGTGGCCGAGCTGCTGGACAACGCCACCTCCTTCTCCGCCCCCGATCAGCAGGTCACCGTCAAGGCCGAACTCGGCCGCCACCATGGACTCTCCATCGGCGTGTTCGACAACGGGATCGGCATGTCGGATGAGGACCTGGACCGGGTGAACCGGCAGCTGCGGCGGCTGGGCTCGGAGGAGATCGCGCGCACCCGCCGGGTCGGACTGCTCGTGGTCGGCAGGCTGGCCGGCAAGCACGGGATCCGGGTGGAACTCTTCGGCGGCAACAACGTCACGGGGGTGTCGGCGTTGGTCACCGTGCCCAGTTCCGCGCTGCTGGAGGAGGACGAGGTGCGGGCCGCGCTGCCGGGCGATCCACGCCGCGGCCTGACCCAGGGCGCGGGCGCCACGGTGGGGCAACGACCGGACACCGCCCCCGCGGTGCTGGTGACCACCACGCTGCGGCGGGCCGAGACCGAGGCGAAGTCGCCGGTGCGGGCCAGCTCCCGGCGGCAATCCTCCTGGTACTCCAGGTCCAGGACGCCCGTGCGGGCTGGCCAGGCGTGGCGGGATTCCGCCGAGGTGGTCGCCAAGGTGCACGCGGGCGTCTCGGGTGAGCTGCCGATCCGGGTGCCCCAGCGGGCCGCGCCGGAGTCCCGGCCCATGCCCGGCACCGTGCGCCCCACCTCCCGCTGGTTCCAGGCCAGGGAAGCGGTGGCCCTGCGGCAACAGCACGCGGTGCCGTTGCGCCCGACGGCGGATGAGTCCACACCGGACGAGCAGATGTCCACAGTGGACAGTGAATGGGAGCTGGCGGACACCGTGCGAGACGAGGACGGCTACACCTACACCGAGGACGGCCTGCCGTTGCGGCAGCAGGGGGCGCACCTGATCCCCGGCGGCCCGGACGCGGCGCCCGTCCCGGCCACCCCGATTCTCCTCGCCCCCATCAGCCGCGACCCGCAGACCACCCGCAGCCGCCTGTCCAGCTACCAGCAGGGCGTGCGCAAGGCCAAGGAACAGGAAAACCGGCTGCGGCCCGCGCCGGACTCCGGCGGCTGGACGGTGCTGGAGAACAACTATCCGGAAAGTGGTGACAAGTGATGACCGAGAAGGACGAGAAGCGGGGTAATTTCGCCTGGCTCATCAACGATTTTGTGGACCGGGTGCCCGGGGTGGCGCACGGGGTCGCGGTCTCCTCCGACGGCCTGCTCATCGCGGCCTCCAGCTCACTGCCGGAGGCGCGGGCCGACCAGCTGGCCGCGGTCGCCTGCGGTCTGGTGAGCCTGACCGAGGGCGCGGCGCGCTGCTTCCAGGCGGGCAACGTCAACGAGACCATCGTGGAGATGGACGCGGGCACCATGCTGCTGATGGCGATCAGCGACGGTTCCTGTCTGTCCATTCTGGCCGATCCGGGTTACGACATCGGGCAGATCGCCTATGAGATGACGCTGCTGGTCGAACGGTTCGGCCACATGCTGACCCCCGGCACCCGGGTGAACGAGGACGGCCCGTCCGCGGTCACGGCTGGCGCCCAGTCGAACTGATCGTGCGATCGGAAAGGGACGTACTCAGATGAACAACACTGGAATCGGACGCCCGAGGATGTCTTCGCGGGGTCCGGTGATCTCCTCGAAGATCGTGGTGGCCGGCGGCTTCGGGGTCGGCAAGACAACGTTCGTCGGCGCGGTCTCCGATATCCAGCCGCTCACCACCGAAGCGGTGATGACCGTCGCGAGCGACAAGCTGGATGACCTCAGCCGGATCCCGGACAAGGGGTCCACCACGGTGGCGATGGACTTCGGCCGGGTCGCGGTGGAGGACGACCTGATGCTGTACCTGTTCGGCACCCCCGGCCAGGAACGCTTCTGGTTCATGTGGGACAACCTGGTACGCGGGGCGATCGGCGCGGTTGTGCTCGCCGACACCCGCCGCCTTGCCGACTCGTTCACCTCGATCGACTTCTTCGAGAACCGCAATATCCCTTATGTCATCGGGGTGAACACCTTCGACGGCATCCTGCACCACCCCCTCGAACACGTGCGGCGGGCGATGGCGATCGACCCGTCGATCCCGGTGTTCCGCTGCGACGCGCGGATGCGCGGCGAGGTGAAGAGCACGTTGCTGGGGCTGATCAAGTACGTCATGGAGCGGGTGGAGAAGCTGACCGAGCCCTCGATGGCGTGAGGTCGTAGCAGGAAGGTTGACGTTTGTGGCCAACGGAAATCGCGAGGTCATCTCGCTCGATGTGGACAATTTCAGCCCGACGGTGGAGTCCGGTGAGGTGGTGGTCATCGACATCTCCGCGGAGTGGTGCGGGCCGTGCCAGGCCTTCACCGCGGTGTTCCACGAAGCGGCGGCCAGCACCGAGGGCGTGGTGTTCGGCCACGTCGACACCGACACCCAGCCCGAGCTGGGCGCGGCGTTCAACGTGACCGCGATCCCCACGGTCGCGGTGATGCGCGGCGGTGTGCTGATCTTCCTGCACGAGGGCTCGTTGAGCGCGCGGGCACTCAACGACGTGATCCGGCAGGCGAAGCAACTCGACCCCGACCAGGTCTGCGCCTCAGTGGCGGAAAGGGCGGCGAAGTGATGCGACTCGAAGTCGGCAACCCAGCCCCGGATTTCACCCTGGAGAACAGCCATCGCGAACCGGTGACGCTGTCCTCCTTCGCCGGCCACAAGAACGTGCTGCTGGTGTACTACCCGCGCGCGTTCACCCCGATCTGCCGGGGCGAGCTGTGCCAGCTCCGGGACGAGCTGGACATCTACCAGAAGTACGACGTGCAGATCATCGGGGTGTCGGTGGACACCCCGTTCAGCCTCAAGGCCTGGGCCAGTCAGCAGGGCTACCCGTTCCCGCTGCTGTCGGACTTCTGGCCGCACGGCGAGGTGGCCACCACCTACGGCACCTTCGACGACCGGCACGGCGTGGCCCGGCGGGGGACCTTCCTCATCGACACCGAGGGCATCATCCGCTTCGCCGAGGTGCAGCAGCAGGACGTCGCCCGCGACCAGGACGCCTGGAAGTCCGCGGTGACCTCGATGCTGGGCGCCAGGGACCTCTCCAAGGTCTCGATCCCGGTGGCGCAGGGGAACTGGATCACGCTGCCCGCGAACGCCGAGCCAGGCGAGGCGAACTGAGTCGTTCGGGCAGAAACGGTCGTCGGATGGACAGATCCGCCCGTGCGTCCGCCGGTGCGGATCGCGGCGGTGCTTGTCTGGGAAAGGACCGGCAGGACCGAGGTGTGAGGTGCCGATGTACCTGAACTACGTTTTTGGCCGCCCCGGAACCGGATCCGCGGGCAGACGCCGGACGGCCACGCGGCCGCCGGTGGCCGCTGAGCCGGCCACCCACCCCGTGCTGGGCATCCCGCTCGGATCGCCGGGCCAGGACGGCGGACTGGCCTGGCGATCCGTCATCACCGCCCCGGCCTGGCCGGAACGGGACTGCTACGGCCGGGGCGGCCCGATCGGCGCCGCGCCGGGGGAACTCGCGCTGGCCGCCGGTGCGGAGTTCTTCCGCCTGCGCTGCGCCGACATCGAGGTCAGCGAGCTGTACATGGCGAAATCCCCCGTGTGGCCGAGACTCATCGAACTGTCCATTGTGGTCACACCGGCCGGGCCGGGCGCCGCGCGGTTCGAGTTGTTCCGCGGTGAGCCCGCCGAGGACGCGCTCATCGCCTCCGCCACCCTGCGGATCGCCCTCCGCCCGATGCGCATGCCGGAGTGGTGAGCCCGCCGATGCGCTTCGGCAGCGGCGGCCGGGTACGGGCCGTGCTCATCAGCGGAGACCCGGCCATGTGCGAACAACTGCGGCTACAGCTGGGTTTCGGCGACCGGGTGGAGGTCGTCGACTCGGTGCGCGCCTGCGCGGACGGCGTGCCGGCGACCCGCCTCTACCGGCCCGGCGTGGTGGTGCTGAGCCTGCGCAACCGCCGGGGCGGGTGCTGCCGCCACCTGGTGCGCCCGTTGTCCTTGCTGGCGCCGGTGCTGGTGCTCATCGACCGGCCGGATGTCCCGCTGGTGCCCAAGCTGCTGGCCGCGGGCGCGCGCAGCTTCCTGGTCCGCGGTGAGTACACAGTGGACGAACTGGTGAACGCGACCACGGCCACGGCGAGGAACATCGTGCACCTGAGCCCCGCGGCGGCCACCGTGCTGGTCGACCTGCTGCACGCGCGGCCGGTGAATGTGCCCTTCTGACACCGCGATGTCAGATCGCGGTCAGGTTCGTGGACGGCCTGCCGCTGGGCCGATAACACTCTGCCACTAATGAACTCCACATTTTTGGCTGGTGTCACCTATTCGCTGGGGTCCGCGGGGGAAACCGCGTACGGAGTGGTGGCCACCGCCGAGATCCACGGGCTCAACCAGCAGGGCTGCACCGGGATGCTGGAGGCCCTGCGCCTGGCGCACGAGCTGCTGGCCGTCGAACCGGCCTGGCGCACCGTCCTGTGCGTCACCGTCGACCGGTTGCCCGGTGATGCCCGCTCCTGTGGCGCGGCGGCCTGCCGGGTGTCGGCGACCACCGCCGCGTTCCGCTTCGTGGCTACGCACCAGGTCGCCGAGAGCGAGCTGGACGAATCCGTCGGGCTCTTCTTCGCGCTGCTGCCGAAACTGGTTCGCGAGGTGCTGGCCATGGCCGCGATCAGCACCGACGACATCGACTGGGTGGTGCCGCAGAACACCAACAGCTCCGCCTGGAAAATCGTCGGCAAGCTGCTGGGAATCCCGATGGACCGGGTGTGGCAGAGCAGCTTCGGCGAACTCGGGCACGCCGTCTCGGCGGACAACATCGTCAACCTCTCGGCCTTGATCAGCAGCGGCGCCCTGCGCGCCGGGCAGCGGGTGCTGCTGGTCATGGCGGGGCACGGGCCGCACTGGCAGGCCACGATCCTTGAGGTCACCGAGTTTTTGCCCGTCTGTGCCCCCGCCGGTGCGTGCCTGTCCATTGGTCCAGACAAGTGCTTGCCCCGGTGATTACCTGCTGTTTGCATCGGCGTGACCGGTAAACCCGAAGGCAGTACCTGAAGGGAGAATCAGCTTGCGTGGCAAGAAGGCTGTGGTAGCACTATCGGGTGCGTTGCTGGCGGTATCGGGCACTCTTGTTGCCCCCGCGGCGGATGCGGCGGCAACGGAAACCGCCGCGGACCGCTACACCAGGGTGATGTACCAGCAGCATGGCGGCAAGTACAACGTCATCACGTTCCAGTGGAGCCCGAACCACACGGTGCGACTCGAACGTCCGCAGCAGTGTACGAGGAACGGCAGTTTCATGACCATCGCCTTTGTGCACGGGACCTTCAGACGGTCCGGCGACGGCGGCTACAAGAACTGGGCGTTCCGGGGTAGTTTCACCAGGGGAAGCGGCTCCGAGGAGCGCTTCGTCAAGTTCCGGACCAGGACGAACGCCTCCACCGGAATTCATGGTTGCCCGGACGCCTGGCGCGGGTGAACCCGGATCACCGGTGAGGTGAGCGCGAAGCCCGGCCGCGGCGTGACACACGCCGCGGCCGGGTTCGGTTCACCGGGTGCGACTAGCGGTGCTTGACGTACAGCTTCACCAGGAAGCCACCCCGGCAGTTGGTCTTGTTCGCGCCCTGGTGGACATCCCGGCTCTGCCCCTTGATCCGGTAACCGGCCGCCTTCGGCCCGGTGTGCACGCACTTGACCGGCAGCGGGCCCCGGCTCGCGTCCACCGGGAAGGGGCCGTAGCAGCGCCGCTGGCCCGAACTCATGGTGACACCCACCTGGTTGGCCTTGCAGAAGAAGGCGGCGCCAGTGGCGTCGGTCGCGGCGTCCTGCGCCAGGGCGGCGCCCGCGGGGAGACCCAGGGTGAGCGCGGCGGCCACCGCCGCGACGCCCAGCGCCTTCTTGATCTTCGACATCGTTGACCCTTCCGGAAGTTGGTTCAGGTGACGGCCGATTGTGTTGCGCCGCACCGGGAAACCGGGAGCTTCCGGAGTTGTTCGGGCAAGACCTCTGCCCGAACCAGTCTGCCGAAGTGATCGGCGACGCGTGCGGGATCAGGTCACGTCGAGCGCGGCGGCCAGCCACGCATCGCTCACCGCTCGTTGTCCTGCACATCGTCCACTGTGGAACCTCAACCGACTTGAGATGCAACCCCCGCCCCCGTGTTGGCCGTTGTGGACGGTGTGTTGGCCGAAAGGTGTGCCAGTTCGGCCAACACTGGGTACGACAACGGCCAACACACCGGTGAGTTGCCGACCGGACTTCTGGCTTAGCATCGAGTCCGACGCGAGGCGGGAGTGTGCGGTGACGGATACGCACTGGAGCAGGCGAGCGGGGCCGAATGTCGAGGCCCTGCGCGCGGTCGCCGATACCCCCGACGACCTGACGCCGACCGCGTCGATGTTCGACGGACTGGGCGCCCACGCGGGCGCGGTGGCGGTGGCGGTGGCCGTGCTCGGTCCGGAGGCGCCGCTGCACGACGCCGCGGAACTGGCCCGGCTGAGCCTGCCGGAGGTGCTGGCCGCGGTGGACGTGCTGACCGCGGCCGGCGTGCTGGTCAACCAGGTTCCGCTGTCCTTCCAGGAGCAGGACACCGCCGACACCGTCCTGAATGGACTGTCGGTGGGCGCCAGGGTCACCGTGCGGTTGCGGGCGGCCGAGCTGCTGCGCGCGCTGCCTGGCGCGGCCGAGCGGACCGCGGACCAGCTGGTGCTGATCGGGCCGATCGGGCTGGACTGGGCCGGGGAGGCGCTGCGCACCGCCGCCGCTCAGGCCCAGGACCGGGGCGATGTGCCCGCGGCGGCGGAGTACCTGCGGCACGCGCTGGGCGAGCCGCTGCCGGTGGCCGAACGGGCGGCCTGCGCCCAGCGGCTGGCCTCGATCCTGCTCGACACCGACCCGGTGGCGGCGATCGGCTGCCTGCTGCAGGAGTTGCGCCGCCCGGACACCCCGGCCGAGGTCGAGGTCACCTGCGGGCTGTTGCACCGGCTGGTCGATCGGCTGCCCGGCACCGAGGACGCGCTGCGCCTGCTTGACGAGGCCGCGGACCAGGTGCGCAGGCACGATCCGGCGGCGGCACTGCGGCTGCTGCTGGCCGGGGCCGGGTCCGCGTTGTTCCGGCCCGGCGCGAAGGCCCGGCTGAGCAGGCTGGTGAGCTGGTTCGCCGAGACCGGCCTGACCGGTGCGGTCGCCGAGCGGGGACTGGCCGCGGTGCGGGTCTGCCTGGCGGCGCTGTGCGAACCGCGGGCGGGTGACGCGGTCGAGCTGGCCACCTCGGTGCTGGTGGCGGCCGACCTCCGGCGGGAGTGGGACACCTGCCGGCTCGCGCTCTCCGCCCTGCTGCTGGCAGGGAACGACCAGGCCACCGAACACGCCTGCCATCGGCTGGAGGCCGCACTGCCGCTGGAGGGCGCCGACCTCCAGCGCTTCGGCTGCGTGGTGTACCGCGCCCACGCCATGCGGAGGCAGGGAAACCTGCGCGCGACAGTGTCCACTATGGACAGTCTGTTGGTCGACTGTGCGGAACGCGGCCTGGCTCGGGACCAGCCGATCGTGGCCGAGGCGGCGGCGCTGCTGGCCGAGACCCTGGTGCACACCGGTGCGTTGTGGCGGGCCGAACAGGTGCTCGCGGACTACGGCCTGGACGGTGACCTCCCCCAGCAGGCGCACACGGTGGCGCTGCTGCGCGCCAGGGGCGTGGTGGCCCTGGCCAACGGCGATCTGGCGGCGGCGCGGGCCGCGCAACTGGACTGCGGCAGGCTGGTCGACGGCTGGGCCGAACTCAACACCGAATTGGTCACCTGGCGATTCGACCTGGTGGGGATCCTGCTCCGGTCCGATCGCCACGAGGAGGCGGTGGCCATGGCCAAGGCAGGGCAGACCGCGGCCTCGGCCTGGGGCACCGCCCGCGCGCTGGGGTTCGGCGCCTATGGCCGGGCCCTGACCAGCCGGGGTGACATGCGGATGGCCCTGCTCGCCGAGGCGGTGCGCCAGTTCGCCGAGGCGGGCGCCGCGATGGCGGAGGCGCACGCCCGCTACGACCTGGCCCTGGCCCTGCGCGAGGCGGGCGCCGCCAGGGAGCAGGAAGCCCTCCGCCAGCTCGCCCGTGCCCGCGAACTGTTCGAGCGCTGCGGCGGCGTGCCGGTGGCCGGGAGCCCGGACGACCCCGCCCGCGCCCCGGCCGCCCGCGCGCTGCTCACCCCGCAGGAACGCCGGATCGCCCGGCTGGCGGCCGGCGGCCTCGGCAACGCCGAGATCGCCGCGGAGCTGGGCCTGGCCCGCCGCACGATCGAGTTCCACCTCTCCAGCGTCTACCGCAAACTGGCCATCACCGGCCGCCACGACCTGCTCGACTGGACCGGCCCGGAACTCGGCTAGGAAGCGCGGTCCCGCACCAGGCGGAACGCCTCGATGTACTTGGGCAGTTCCCGCTGGGCCGCTTCCAGGCCCCGCGCTTCCGCGGTGGATCCGCGCAGCAGCAGGTGCACCGAGTCCAGGGTGCGGACCAGGTCGTCCACGATGGCCCCGGCCTGATCCGGGGCCAGGGCGAGCCGCCCGTCCTCGGCCAGGCGCAGGAAGAGGTCACCGGCCAGTCCGCTGTACCCGGTGTCGCTGCTCGTCATCTCTCCTCCACCCAGTTCCGCGGTCAATCCAGCAGCAGTCCAGCACTCTCCGGCGGACCGGAGTGCCGGAACCGCCGAGGTTGCCCGGAAAACCGGCCGGTATGCCCGTATGACCACCTTCCGGTGCCCGCTTCGAAAGCACTGAAGCCCGGTCAGGTCGTAGGTTGCGGGGCATGGTCTCCGCGGAGGTGTGGGTCGGCCGCTCGGCCGAACTCGGCGAGCTGGCCGCCGCGAACGCGATGCGGCCGGATGAATCACCTGGGGGACACTGGGTGTACTCCGCAGGTGCGACCACGGACAACCGTGGACCGTCGGCGGTCACCGCCGTGAAAGGCAGTACCAGTCCCGTTTTCGCAGGTTGGCCCGGTGTCGTTGGGGTGGGTGTCCGATGGCTGATGTCTTCGGCGCCGGTGCCCGCCAAGATGATCCGGTTGCCCCACAGGTATGGAGAGAGCGCAGTGCGAGCCATTCGCGTCACGGTGCACGCACCGGATCCGCTCACCGCCGAAGGCATTGTCAGCACCCTGTCCGCCCAGCCGGAGTTCGTGGTGGAGCAGGGCATCGAATCGGCGCCCGCCGAAGTCCGGGTGGTGGCCACCGACGCGCTCACCCCTGAACTGCTGTCGTTGCTGCGCCGGGTGGCCGGCGACGACGGGGCGCCGGTGGTGCTGGTGGTGGAGAAGCTGGCGGAATCCCAGCTGCTGGCCGCGGTGGAGTGCCGGGTGGTGGCGGTGCTGCCCAGGGCGGTGGCCACCGGCGACCGGCTGGTGCACGGCGTGCGCGCGGCCGCCGCGGGTGGGGGAGTGCTGCCGCCCGCCATGCTCGGCGAACTGCTCAAACACGTGGAGCGGATGCAGCGGGATTTGCTGGCGGCCAAGAGCGTGAACTCCGCCGGACTCAGCGCGCGCGAGGTGGACGTGCTGAGGTTGATTGCCGATGGCTGGGACACCGCGGAGATCGCCGCCCAGCTCTGCTATTCCGAGCGCACCGTGAAGAACGTCGTTTCCGGCCTCGCCCAGCGGCTGAAGCTGACCAGCAGACCGCACGCGGTGGCCTATGCCCTGCGCGCCGGGATGATCTGAGGCCACGCGCCGCGGACAAAGATCAGCCACCAGCCAAATGCGACCGGTGGCTGATCATTCGTTTTTTCCGGACTGGCCGGTTCAGATCATTCCGGTGCGGATGGCGTAGGCCACCAGGTGCGCCCGGTTGCGCAGGCTCAGCCGGCTGGTCATTCCGTAGAGCACGTTTTTCACCGTGCGCTCGGAGTAGCAGAGCTGTTCCGCGATCCGATTGGTGTCCCAGCCTTCCGCGAGCAGGCGCAGCACGGCCTGTTCCCGGTCATTCAGCGCGTTCACCTCGGCCTGGCCCGGCTCGCCGAAATGCGTGGCGGCCCGATCGGCCAGCCTGGTCTGCAGGTGGGCCGGGCTGACCTCGGCACGCTCGCTGGCGGCGGCCACCGCGGTGAACAGGTCCTCCGAGGTGGCCGAGTTGCGCGGCAGCACCTCCACCACCTGCTGCTCGACCAGCAGCCGCAGGTTGTCCACCTGGCTGGTGACCAGCACGGTCGGCGTGTCCCGGTCCACCGTGGGACAGCCCCGGCGCAGCAGCGCCACCGCGGACGGGGTGCCGAACCTGGTGGCCACCACGACCACGTCCGCGATGCCGGTCTCGTCCAGTACGCGCAGCTCAGGGTGGCATTCCAGCCTGGTCCGCAGCCCCCGCCGGCTCAGCCAGTCGGTCGCGTTCACCGCTACCTTGATCGCCGGAGAAGACCGGGAAATCGAATACCCATTCTCTTCTCGCGATGTGCTCTCGGTGTCGATCCAGTTCGGGTTCAACAGGTTATGCGGCGGCATTCTCCGATGGTCACACGTGGCTGGGCGAAGTGCCTGGCCAGGGCGGACGCGGTCATAGGTTTGTCATAGTTGCCCGGTCGGGCAAGTGCTTATGTGTGTTCGGGCAACCGCGGCCGCGGGTTTCGGAAATGTCCGGAAAATGGTGGAAAACCAACTTCGCCCGACGTTGCGTCCGTGCCCTGTTGTCGGTCAGATCGGGCACCCGGGCAGTTCATCTGTACATGTCTAGACCACGGTCGTTGTGCTTGATGCATTCATCCGGTCTGCTGGCGCCGAAGCGGCTTCGTGTGAAGTGGCATCGTTCACTAAGGGAGATGGTTTTTCCATGGCTGGTGTGTCAACAACAACCCCGGGAATGCTGCAGGCCGCTGGGCATCTCGGCAGCACCCAGAGCGTCGCGCGCAACGGCATGAACACGGTGTCCGGCGCCCTCGCGAGCCTGAAGTCCACCTGGACCGGCCGTGCCTACGAGGCCTACGACGCCTCGATGAATGCGTGGATGGACGACTGCAAGCTCATCGTCCACAAGCTGGGCGAGATGATCGAGATGATGAACGGCAACCGCAAGGTCATCACCGAGGGCGAGCAGGCCAACATGGACACCGCGGCCCGGATCCCGGTCGGTGCGGGCGGCGGCGGCCTCCCCGGCGTCTGAGCGCGTCATTCCCTTACCCCGTCAGCGAAACGAGAGGACAGAGCCTTGCCCACCTATACCTTCAACCGGGGTATGGCCGACTCGGTCCGCGACCAGATGGCCGCGATCACCAAGCAGCTGCAGAACGAGCTGGAGAACATGCACCAGCAGATCACCAGCACCCTGCAGGACTGGCAGGACGGCGCCAAGGACCAGTACCTGACCGCCAAGTCGCAGTGGGACGCGGCCGCCCAGCGCATGCCGCACAGCCTCAACGCCGCGGAGACCGCGCTGCAGCAGATCACCGAGGGCTACCTGAAGGTTGAGCACACCGGCATGAACGCCTGGGGTGGCTACAGCGTCAAGTGAGGTCCGGAGCACCGTCGAGGCGCAGACACCCGGCGGTGCTCCGTTCCTGACGGAAATCGTGTGGTACCAAGGAAAATCGTTGGGAGGAACCGGTGTCCACGCCGCGATCGGAGCAGGTGGAACAGCTCTACGCGCAGTACCGCCGGCAGTTCGACCAGGTGCGGGAGACCCAGCGGCAGCTCGGTGAGATCTCCTGCACGGTGTCGGCGCCGCGCAACACGGTGTCGGTCACCGTCGGACATGGCGGTGTGGTCAAGGACATCTCGTTTCCCACCGGTGCGTACAAGAACATGGCGCCGAGGGAACTGGCCGCCGCCCTGCTCGACACCCTGCGCAAGGCCCAGGACCAGGCGACGCACGCGGCCGCGGAGTTGCTCGCGCCGAGTCTGCCCGAGGGCGTTGACGCGCACAAGTTGTTCAGCGGCAAGCTGGATCTCCAGGAACTGATGTCGGCGGAACCACGCACGGGCGCCGATTCCGGTGACCGCGCCAAGAGCGGGGAGTGACACCCGTGTCGACCAAACCAGCCACTCCCGGTGGCGGCGCCGAGAACGGCTCCGCGCCCTCGTCCCCAGCCAGTGGCGGAAACCCGGTGGAGCTGGGCGGTGGCGGGGAGAACATCAGGTTCGACACCGACGCCCTGGCCGGCGCCGCGGAGAACTTCCGGCACCTGGGCGTCGCCTTCGCCCAGTTCGCGGGCCAGTTCGGCGAGTTGCTCAGTCACCCGCCGCTGGTCAACGGCGAGACGGACGAGACGTGGGACAAGTTCCAGGGTGGCTACACGAAAGGCGTGAACTCGGTCATCAGCGTCCTGTACTCCATCGGCACGGCGGTCGGCACGACCGCGGAATCCATGGGGGCGCTGGGAAAACTCGCCGCGGCAGCGGAGGAGCAGGGCGAAGCGGTGGCGGTGGACCTGCGCCGGAACATGCCAACGGGCAAGAAGTCCGGCTGATCGCGAGCACGACCTCACCAGAGACAACAGGAGCGCGGGAGTGGCAAGCAAGAAGGACGAGATCAAGGGGATGTCGGCGAAGGACTACGACATCAACACCAAGGCCGACCCGGCCTGGGGCGGGCTTTCCGACGGTGATGTCGGCAAGAGGTTCCCTCCGCCGCCAGTTCCGTCCACAGAGGACGGATCGGGTGCGGGGACGCGGGTCAGCACGGAGGCGTTGAAGGAGTTCGCGACGAACATCCGGTCGCTGATTCCGCCGTTGAAGGATGTGCTGCACAAGATCCGGGAGACCAAGCTCGCGCCAGGGGTGTTCTTCGACGCCTTCGAGCTGGTGAAGAAGGTGACCGGGTCGAAGACCGGGGACAGCTCGGGCGGGGTGACCTCGATCCAGCACGCCACCGAGAAGTTCACCATCAACGCGATCAACGCGATTACGCAGGCGGCGGAGGAGCTGGAGAAGCTGGCCACCGCCTACGCGACCACGGAGGAGCTGAACTCCGCCACTGGCAAGGATCTCAGCGAGCACATCGAGAACGCCAGGCAGCGCATCATCTCGATGGTCGGCGGTGCGGGCGCGGTTGGCGGCGGTGGCCTTGGCGGTATCGGTGACGGTGCCAAGGGTGGTGGCGGGGAAGACTCCCGCACCAAGTGACTGCCGCCTGCTGACCCCGCGTTCCCCCTGCACACCGCGGTCTGCCCCGCCCTGGACGAAAGCTCTGGACAATGGCTGACGAAGCAAACGACCAGTCCAAGAACACCGGTTTCAAGGTCGTCGACGGCGCGGTCGTCGCCACCGGCGATGGCTCGCAGACCATGTCCAAGGCGGACTACGACTCCTGGGACTGGAAGACCATCAAGGCCGCCATCCACGGGGTGGCCGGCGGGCACGGCAAGAAGGCCGTGCACGAGCTGGACGGCAAGTCCGATCCCAGCACCCTGTGGAACGCCGCGCTGACCTTCCAGGAGGCCAGGGTGGTGCTGACCATGGTGGGCGACAGCATTCGGGATCAGGCCGAGGCGCTGGCCGGCGAAGGCCGTCCCTGGCAGGGCGAGGCCGCGACCGCGTTCCTGGGTCTGATGACCCCGTTCTCCAAGGCGTTCCTGCAGCAGGCCGAGCAGATCGGCGGCGGACCGTCCGGAATGGACCCCGTGCCCGAGCAGTTGTGGTCGGCTGGCAACTACCTTGAGTGGGCGCGCCGCACCGTGCACGACATCGACGTGCACTACGCCGCCGAGACCCGGCGCATCGCGGCGGAGACCCAGGCGCACCACTACGGCATCGACATCACCTTGGAGAACAACAAGACCAAGGTGAGCGAGTTCCCACTCGTCGTCGAACAGATGACCAAGGACATGCGGTCGGTGCTGAAGACCCTCGCCGGGAACTACCAGGAGAAGCGGTTCGACACCGAACTGCAGAAGGTGCCGACCCCTGATCCGCTCGGCAGCGGGCCGGGCGGGCCGAACAAGCTTGGGCTGGACAACCTGCCGCCCGAGCTGAGGAACGGTCCGCCGCTGAGTCCGGCGGTCGCCATCAAGCCGCCGTCGGAGGTGAACGGTCCGCCGTTGAGCCCGGCTTTCGCCATCAAGCCGCCGGGTGGCAAGGGGCCGGGTGAGCACGCCGCGCGTGATTTCACCGCCAGTGCCCCGCCGGATGGCAAGGGACCGGGCAGCCACACCCCGCCCAGCTTCCACGCCAGTGCGCCGCCCGGCGGTGCGGGGATCGGCAATCGGGCTCCGAACGAGTTCACGCCGAAGAGCCTGCCCGGGTCCGGTGGTGCGGGGCCGAACGCGCCTGGCCACAGTGGCTCGATGCCGCCGCTCACGCCGACGCTCGCCCACGTCCCGGGCGGCAAGCACAACCCGGAGTCCGCGCCGAAGAGCGTGCCCGGTGGTGCGGGACTGAAACCGCCGGTCCACAACAATGCGGTCGCGCCGCCCCTGCCCTTCCTGCCGACCCCGCCGCCAGGCTCCGCGGGCGGACCCAGGTCGCCGGGCAGCAGCACGCCGTCCCCCAGGCTGCCGGGCGCGGCCATGCCGCCTCCCAAGTTGCCGGGCAGTGACGTGCCGACCCGCTTCCAGCCGACGCCCCCGCCCGGTGGTGTCAAGCCGCCGTCGCTGCCCGAGCTGCACAAGCCGCCCGCACCGGATCTGCACAAGTGGACCGGCGACAAGCCCCCTGGCGGGCAGAACCTGCCCAACCCCAAGGACTGGGCCGCGGGCAACCACCCCGACGCGCCCAAACTGTCCGACCGCCGTGCGGCCACCGTGCCCCCGCCCATGCCGTTCCACCCCGGCTCGGGTCCGGGAGCGGGCGGTCTGCCTGGCGGCGGCATCGTGGACCGGCATGGCTCGCACGGGCCGATCGGCGACGGCAAGCCCTGGCAGAGCCCCACAATGCCCGGCCTGGGCGATCCCCAGATGCCGCACAACCCGCAGAAGGACTGGGCCGCGCCGGGTGCGTCGAGGCCGAATTCCCCTGGTATGCCGATGATGCCGCCGCCGGGTATGCCGATGTCTCCCGGTGGCGGTGCGCCGGGTGGAGCTGGTGGTGGGGATCGGTCGGATTCCTCCGGGTTGATCGGCGGGGAGGTCAAGCCGTGGAAGGGGAAGGGGCTTCCCGGGCTCGGGGATCCGCGCGGGCCGGGTGAGGTGGCGAAGGGCGATGTGCAGGACTGGGCTGCCGGGCCGGGGGCGAAGTCGCCGAATCCGGCTGGTATGCCGATGATGCCGCCGCCTGGTGCGCCGATGGCTCCTGGTGGTGGGGCGCCTGGTGGCGCGCAGGGTGGGGATCGGTCGGATTCTTCTGGGTTGATTGGTGGGGAGGTCAAGCCGTGGAAGGGGGCGGAGGCGCCCGGTCTGGGTGATCCGCGTGGGGTCGATACCCCGGCGGCTATTGGGAAGGAGCGGGTTGCCGCTCCGAATGTGTCGTTGCCGAATCCGCCTGAGATGCCGATGATGCCGCCTGGTGCGCCGATGGCTCCTGGTGGTGGGGCGCCTGGTGGCGCGCAGGGTGGGGATCGGTCGGATTCTTCTGGGTTGATTGGTGGGGAGGTCAAGCCGTGGAAGGGGGCGGAGGCGCCCGGTCTGGGTGATCCGCGTGGGGTCGATACCCCGGCGGCTATTGGGAAGGAGCGGGTTGCCGCTCCGAATGTGTCGTTGCCGAATCCGCCTGAGATGCCGATGATGCCGCCTGGTGCGCCGATGGCTCCGGGAGGTGGTGCGCTAGGCGGTGCTCCTGGTGGGGATCGGTCGGATTCTTCTGGGTTGATTGGTGGGGAGGCCAAGCCCTGGAAGGGTTCGGAGGCTCCTGGGCTGGGTGATCCGCGTGGCGTGGATACTCCTGCGGCTATTGGGAAGGAGCGGGTTGCCGCTCCGAATGTGTCGCTGCCGAATCCGCCTGGTGTGCCGGTGATGCCGCCCGGTGCGCCGACGGCTCCCGGTGGTGGTGCGCCAAGTGGTGAGGCCAAGCCGTGGAATGGGGCGGAGGCGCCCGGATTGGGTGCGCCGCGTGGGGCCTCGTCGAATTCGGCTGGCGCGCCGGTGATGCCGCCGGGTGCGCCGATGGCTCCCGGTGGTGCGCCAGGCGGTGCCTCGGGTGGGGATCGGTCGGATTCCTCCGGGCTCATCGGCGGTGAGGTCAAGCCTTGGACGGCTCCAGAGGCGCCTGGACTGGGTGATCCGCGTGGGGTGGACACCCCGGCGGCCGCCGGGCAGGAGTGGGCTGCTGCGCCGGGTGGGGCGTCGGCGAATACGGCTGGTGCGCCGATGATGCCGCCGCCGGGCATGCCGATGGCTCCTGCTGGGAGTGCGTCGAACAGCGAGCGGTCGGATGCTTCCGGGTTGATCGGTGGCGAGGTCAAGCCCTGGGCAGCTCCGGAGACTCCCGGCCTGGGTGACCCGCGTGGAGTGGACACCCCGGCCGGCACCACCGCGGAGTGGGCCGCCGCGCGGGAGGAGCCGAAGGCGAAGAAGCTCGAACCGGTTGCCGCGGAAGAGCGGATCGCGGTGGTCGCGCCAGCTGAGAACGAGGAGGACATCAGCTCCTGGGATCTTCCGGTGGCGGGCAGCCTGTTCGGTCTCGGTGGCCTGGCCGGGCAGCGGGCCGAGGAGCCCGAGGCGCCGGAGTACACGTTGCGCGAGAACACGGCCTGGGCGCACAGCGGGGTTTCCGCCTCCGCCCGTGCCGCGCGCGGTCCTGAGTCCGACCGGGCCGCGGACCCCGCGCTGTTCCTGCCCCGGCCGTTCGAGCCGGACGAGCAGGGGACGTGCAGCGAGGAGGACGCCGCGGTGGAGGAGGTCCAGCCGGAGCGGACCGAGGAAGAGACGCCCGAACGCACGGCCGCCGATCTGCTCCGGCGGGACAGCAGTGCCTGGGGCGCACACAAAGCAGCGGCTCCGGGAGTGATCGGATGAGCACGGTCACGGTCAAACGCGGTCCCCGGGTGGCGGGGCCGGAGCTGCCCGAGGGGGAGGAGGAACTCCAGGAACCGCCGGTGATGCCGGAGCCGGCGGCGCGGGATCTCAGCTCGGTGCTGATGTTCATCCCGATGGCCATGGGGCCGTTGGTGATGATCCTGATGTTCTCCTCGGCCGGTGGCGGCGGCGCCTCGCCGCTGATCCTGATCATGGCTGGGGCGATGGGGATCGGCATGGTCGCCATGGGGATCACTCAGTTCCTGCGGGATTCCATGGAGCGCAAGCGCAAGCTCAACGCCGAACGCCGCGACTACCTGCGCTACATCGGCCAGCTGCGTCGCAAGGCGCGGGAAAGCTCTGAGGCGCAACGCAAAGCCGTGGTGTGGAACAACCCCGCGCCCGCCGGACTGTGGTCGCTGGCCGGTGGGCCCCGGCTGTGGGAGCGGCGGGGCAGCCACGACGACTTCGCCAGGGTGCGGCTTGGGCTGGGTACCCAGCAGTCGGTCATGGAGTTCACCCCGCCCGCCACCAAACCGATCGAGGACCTGGAACCATTGTCGGCGATCTCGTTGCGCCGGTTCAGCGAGACCTACCGGACGGTGACCGGCATCCCGATCCCGGTGGGGCTGCGCAGTTTCACCAGTGTCGAGTTCGCCGGTGACCCGGACGCGGTGGCCGGGCTGCTGCGCGCCATGCTCGGCCAGCTGGTCAGCTTCCACGCCCCGGACGAACTGCGGATCGCCGTGCTGACCGGAGCACGCAACCAGTCCGAGTGGGACTGGGTGAAATGGCTGCCACACACCGCGCACCCGGTCGCCCACGACGCGGCCGGGCCCCTACGGCTGCTCTCCTGCGAGCACGACGAGCTGCTCGACCTGCTCGGCCCCGAGGTGCTCTCCCGGGGTGATCACGACAAGAGCGTGCTGCCCGGCGCGGCCGAACCGTTCGTGGTGATCCTCGCGCACCTGGCCGCCATCCCCGCGCACTCGCCGTTGCTGGGGCCGGGGCTGCGCAACGTGGTGCTGCTGGACGCCACCGGGGAACTGCCCGGTGGCGCCAAGGTGCTGCGCCTGACCTGTCAGGACGGCCGGGTGTCCTACCCCGCCGACACCGACACCGGTTCGGCCACCTGCGATCAGCTCAGCCCGGTGCAGGCCGAGACCCTGGCCCGGTTGCTGGCGGCCAAGCGCACCAGCGGCACGGTGGACATCGTGGACCGGCCGTTCGAGAACGACTTCGAGCTGACCACCCTGCTCGGCATCCGCGACGTGCACACCTTCGACGTGGCCGCGCAGTGGCGGCAGAAAACCCCGCAGCGGGCCAGGTTGCAGGTGCCGATCGGGGTCACCGAGGACGGCGAGGTGGTCGAACTCGACCTCAAGGAGTCCGCGCAGGGCGGTATGGGCCCGCACGGAATGCTCATCGGGGCAACGGGTTCCGGCAAGAGCGAGCTGCTGCGCACCCTGGTCTGCGCGCTCGCGGCCACCCACTCCTCGGAGGTGCTCAACCTGGTCCTGGTCGACTTCAAGGGCGGCGCGACCTTCCTCGGCATGGACAAGCTCCCGCACACCTCCGCGGTGATCACCAACCTGGCCGACGAACTGCCCCTGGTAGACCGCATGCAGGACTCGCTCAACGGGGAGATGACCCGCCGCCAGGAGATCCTGCGGGAGAGCGGGTATTCCTCGCTGTTCGACTACGAGAAGGCCCGCACCACCGGCGGCCAGCTCACCCCGCTGCCCACCCTGCTGGTGATCGTGGACGAGTTCAGCGAACTCCTGGGCAGCAAACCGGAGTTCATGGAGCTGTTCGTCTCCATCGGCAGGCTCGGCCGCTCCCTCGGCGTGCACCTTCTGCTTGCCTCACAACGACTGGACGAGGGCCGCATCCACCGGGTGGAGGGCCACCTGTCCTACCGGGTCGCGCTGCGCACCTTCTCCTCGATGGAATCCCGCAGTGTCATCGGGGTCGCCGACGCCTACGAACTGCCGCCCGGACCGGGCAACGGCTACCTCAAGATCGACACTTCCACGCTGATCCGGTTCAAGGGCGCCTACGTCTCCGGCCCCTGCCGGACCACCGCGCCCACCGGCGGCCCCGGCGTCGAGGCCGAGACCGTGGCCGGTGAGGTCGCGCCCTTCTACACCCAGCCCAATCCCCGGCAGCACGAGATCCGCGCCGCTAAGATCGAGGAGGAGCAGGAGGAAGCCACCGAGGCCGAGGCGCAGGCCGCGGGTGAGGACGCGCCGAGTCTGGCCGAGGTGCTCATCGGCAGGCTCGCCGGCGCGGGCCCGGCGGCCCGCCAGGTGTGGCTGCCGCCGTTGTCGCACTCGCCCAGCCTGGACTCGATGCTGCCCAGCGTGGTGCCGCACCCCGACCTCGGCATGACCGTGGACGACCCCGCGGTGCGGGCCCGGCTGCGGGTGCCGGTCGGCCTGGTGGACCTGCCGTACGAGCAGATGCGCGAGCTGCTGGTGGCGGACCTCTCCGGCGCGGACGGCCACGTCGGCGTGGTCGGCGCGCCGATGACCGGCAAGTCCACCCTGCTGCGCACGCTCATCCTCGGCCTGGCGCTGACCCACACCCCGGAAGAGATCCAGTTCTACGGCCTGGACTTCGGTGGCGGCGGGCTGATGTCGATCAGCGGTCTGCCGCACGTCGGCTCGGTGGCCACCCGGATGGACCGCGACCGGGTGGTGCGCACCCTGGCCGAGGTCGTGCAGGTGATGGAAATGCGCGAGACCCGTTTCGCGGAGCTGGGTTTCGAGTCGATGGCCGACTACCGCCTGGCACGGCGGGAGGGCAGGGTCGAGGACGCGCACGGCGAGGTGTTCCTGGTCATCGACGGCTGGTTCACCCTGCGTCAGGACTTCGGCGACCTGGAGACCAAGCTGACCGAGATCGCCGCCCGTGGCCTGTCCTACGGCGTGCACCTGGTGGTCTCCTCCACCCGCTGGTCGGAGATCCGGCCCTGGCTGCGTGATGTGCTGGGCACCCGGTTCGAGCTGCGGCTGGGCGATGCGATGGAGTCGGAGGTGCAGGGCCGCAAGGCCGCCACCGTGCCGAACCAGCCGGGTCGCGGCCTGACCAGCTCGGGCTGCCACTTCCTGGCCGGCCTGCCCCGGTTGGACGGAGTGTCCGATGTGGAGGATCTGGCCGCCGCGACCAAGTCCATTGTGGAGGAAGTGCGTATCTTCTGGCCGGGCCGCAGCGCGCCGGGTGTGCGGTTGCTGCCGACCAAGCTGCCCATGGTGGAATTGCCGCGCTCCCCAGGCGATCTGCGGTTCTGCCTCGGCCTGGACGAGCAGCGGCTCAACCCGGTCTGGCACGACTTCAACACCACCCCGCACCTGTTCATGCTCGGTGACGCCGAGACCGGCAAGACCAACGCGTTGCGGTTGCTGCTGCGCCAGATCGTGGCCGGGCACGGCCCGGACGAGGCGAAGATCGTCCTGGGTGACTCCCGCCGCGACCTCGACGAGATCGTGCCGGATGCCTACCGGGTCGGCCACGCGATCAGCGCGGAGGCGTTGACCGAACTGGCGAACAAGGCCGCGGTGTCCCTGCACCGGCGGGTGCCCGGCGCGGACATCTCCTCCGAACGCCTGCGCAGGCGCGACTGGTGGACCGGCCCGCAGTTGTTCGTGGTGGTCGATGACTACGAGCTGTTCGGCGGCGGGATGGGCATGGGCACACCGCTGGACACCCTGCTGCCGTTGCTGGCCCAGGGCGTGCACATCGGCTTCCACCTCATCCTGGCCCGCAGCAGCGCGAACGCGTTGCGCGGCATGATGGATCCGCTGCTGCGGCGGCTGTGGGAACTGGGCAGCCCGGCGCTGTTGTTCTCCTATCCCAAGGAGGAGGGCAAGTTCCTCGGCGAGGCCCCGCCGCGGACCCTGCCGCCCGGCCGCGCCCAACTCGTCACCCGGCGCGGGATCCGGCTGATCCAGACCGGTTACGTACCAGTGGAAACCACCCAGCAGCACGACCCGGTCGCCGCGAGCACGTGGTCGGGGAAGGCAGAACGATGAGCGCCACGAGGAACGCGGAACTGTGCCGCATCACGGTGTTCGGCCCCAGCGGCCGGGCCGATCTCGCGGTGCCGGTCACCACCACGGTCTCGGCCCTGCTGCCGACCCTGGTCCGGCACGTGCTCCGGGAGGCCGAACGCGTCCCGGACGGCGATGAGGCCGGGGCCTGGGTGCTGCAACGGCTCGGCGAGACGCCGTTCGACCCCGACGGCACCCCGGAGACCCTGGACTGGCTCGACGGCGAGCGGCTGCACCTGCTGCGGGCCGAGGAAGCGTTGCCGGAACTGGACTTCGACGATATCGCCGACGGCATGGCCACCGCGGTCAGCCGCCAGGGCAACCGGTGGAACGAGCAGGTCAACCGCACCCTGTTCCTCAGTCTCACCGGCGCACTCTTCGGCGTGATCGGTGTGTCCTTGTTCAGCAACACCAGCGGACTGGTCGCCTCGATCGTCGCCGGGGAGCTGGCGCTGGTGCTGTGCGTGGCGGCCACCATCGTCGCGCGCATCCTGGCCGATCGGGGCCTGGCCGCGGTGGTGGGCACCGCGGGCTGCCTGTTCGCCGCGCTCTGCGGCGCACTGGGCGTCGAGGGCGTGGCCGGGACACTGGCGCTGGCGCCGTTCGGGGTGCTGGTGGGCGCGTTGGCGCTGACTGGGGTCTCGGCGGCTTTGCTGCTGGTGCAACGGCTGCTGGCGCCGGACCTCCCGATCGTGCCTTTCGGCTGCGCCGCGGTGGCCGGTCTCGGCGGGATCATGGCGATGTGGCTGCACCTGGGGGTCGGACTCACTCCCACCCAGAACGCGGTGGTGGTGGCGACCACGTTCTTCCTGCTGACCCTGGCCGCGCCCAAACTGGCCACCCGGACGGCCAGGCTGCGCGGACCCCAGTTGCCGCGCACCGCCGAGGAACTCAAGATCGACGTGGAGCCGGAGCCCGCGGCCGAGGTGGTCGCCCAGACCGGGCACGCCGACCGCTACCTCAGCGTGCTGGCCATCGGTTCGGCCACGGTCATCGCGGTGGCCCTGTGGTACCTGCTGGCCGCGCCCACCTGGCTGGAGTACACCCTGGCCGGGCTGCTCGCGGTGCTGGTGCTGTTGCGCGCCAGGGAGTTCCTCAACATCGGCCAGCGCACCGGACTCGCGCTGGCCGGCTCCTGGGGCCTGGCGTTGTTCGCGCTGTCCCTGCTCGCCGAGTGGACCGACCTGTGGCGCGGGATCGGCGTGGCCGCGCTGCTGGGTGGCGCGCTGCTGCTGGTGCTGGCCGCGCTGCGCCCGGCGCACCGCAGGCTGCTGCCGATCTGGCCGCACAGCGGCGATGTGCTGGAGAAGCTGCTAGCGCTCGCGCTGATCCCGTTCCTGATGCACGCGCTGGGCGTTTTCGCCTGGGCGCGTGGACTGGCCGGGTGAGCGCCGGTGCAGACCCGCAAGGACCACGTGCACGCCTACCAGACCCTGGTGGGCCGGATGAGCGCGGCTCTGCTGTTGGGGGACACCAACTACGGTGAGCCACCGGCCCGGCGCGCGGTGACCGGGGTGATCTTCGGACTGGTGCTCGGCCTGTTGATCGGGGTCGCCTTCTGGGTGTACGGGCTGATCAACCCGGGCGGCAACACCGCGTGGCGCAAGCCGGGGGTCATCCTGGTGGAGAAGGAGAGCGGCGCCCGCTACGTCTACCAGCACGGGCTGCTCGTCCCGGTGCTCAACCACGCCTCCGCGATGCTGGTGCAGGGCCAGGGATCGACGGTGGAGACCATCAGCCGCGCCTCCCTAGCCGAACTCGACCGCGGCCGGCCGGTGGGCATCCCGAACGCCCCCGATTCGGTGCCTGGCCCCGGATCCCTGGTCACCGGGCCTTGGCTGCTGTGCCTGCCGCAGACCGGCGGCGGGAGCGGGGCGCTGAGCATGAACCTGAGTCCCGAGGCCGAATCCACCCCGATCGGCGAGCGCGAGTACCTGTGGGTGGCCGCCGCCTCCGGCGAGCAGTACGTGGTGTGGGGACAGCAGAAGCTCCGGCTCGCCGACCCCACCGTGGCCATCGCGCTCGGCCTCGGCGCGGGCACCCCGCCGCTGGCCGCGCCCGCCTGGCTGGCCGCCCTGCCGGAGGGGCTGACCGTCGGCGCCGCCACGATCCCCGGCGCGGGCGGCGGAGGTACGTCGGTGAGCGGCGGGACCCGGCCGGTGGGCACGGTTTTCCGGCACGCGGTGGGCAACGGCGTGGAGAACTTCCTGGTGCTGCGGACCGATGGCCTGGCGCCGTTGTCGCGCACCGAGGTGGCGTTGCTGCGGGCCCACGGCGGGACGTCCGTGGTAGAGGTGGACGCCGCCGCGATCGCCGCTGCCCCGCGTTCGGCCGACACCTCGCTGACCAATCGGCTCCCGGACCTGCTCACGATGAAGCAGGTCCCGGCCGGGCAACGGGCCTTCTGCCTGCGGCAGCTGACCAACGGCGCGCAGCTCGCCAGCCAGGTCGTCACCGCGCCGCGCCGGCTGGCCTGGACCGGGATGACCGCGCAGACCGGCGCCTACCTGAAGCCGGGCACCGGGTTGCTGGCCGCCGCCGTGCCCGCGCCGACCAAGGCGGGGGTCAAACCGGACCGCTACCTGATCACCGACCGCGGGTTCAAGTACCGGCTCGCCGACGACGAGGCCATCCAGGCCCTGGGTTTCGGCGGGATCACCCCGCGCCCGGTGGCCGCCGAGGTGCTGGCCGCGCTGCCCAGTGGACCGGCGCTGAGCCGGGCCGAGGTGGGCGTGCCGCAGAGAGGAACTGGCTGAGGTGAGCGTGCTGACCAAGCGCCGCGGCGGACCGGAGGGTGGCCGCGGCATGACCAGCCAGACCATCGGCAACGCGCTGGTGGTGCACCCGCGGGCCGCGCTGCGCAACGAGATCCGCGATCTGGCCCTCGGCCTGGCCGAGGATCCCGATCACCAGCTGGTGGTGGTCGATCTGCCGGGGGAGAGCCCGTTCTCGGTGTGGGAGTCCACGGCGAAGTTGTTGCCGCGCAAGCGTTCCGGCATCCGACTGGTGATCGGCAGCCGGTCCCGGGAGACCACCGCCCTTGCCGGGCAATGGTTGTCCGAGCGGCTCAACCGGGTGGTCATCGCGCCGGACGGCCACATCATGCCAGGGGTGGGCGGCTCGCTGTTCGTGGACGCGGGCTGGGGCAGCGGCTGGGTCCGGTTCCAGCCGGGCCGGCCGCCCAAACGGGACGGCAAGCGATTCCCCCGGCCCGCCTGGGAGGCCCCGTCCTCGCTGGCCGAGATCATGCCGACCAGCGCCAACGGCGTGGCCGAGCCGCTGCCCGGCGGGGTGTGGCTGCGGCCGCGCGGACCCGAGCACATCCTGGGCCCGCAGCGGGCCCGGCTGATCGCCACCGTGCCCTGCCAGCCGGAGATCTGCACCGTGGTGATCGGCTGCCCCGGCGCCGCCCCGGTGACCGTGGACGACATCACCCGGTTCTGGGGCTGGCTGCCCGAGGACGTGCGTCCCCGCCTGCGACTGGCCCGCTTCGGCCCGGTGGAGGGCAGGGGCGGGGTGCCCTACGGCCAGGCCGTGGCCGATGCGTTGGGGGAGCACGTCATCTGCTACCCGGGGCTGCCGGTCGGCGCGCGGATCGAGCCGGACATCCACCTGGTCCGCGCGGACGGCACGCTGGGCTGGCAGGCCAGCGTCGGCGAACTCGGTTACGCGCCAACGGAATCGTGGCAGGAGCCGTCGGCGCCGTACCCGGTGAACTACCGGGCGCCGGTCTTCGGCGTGCAGGAGGTCGGCCGGGCGGTCTACGCCTACGCCCCCGACGCGCTGCTGGAGGTCGTGCAGTCCGGCCTGTGGCTGCGGCCGCACTACGACACCGCCAACGCCGCGGCGATCCGGCTGGCCGAGGCCGACGCCGAGCGCCAGCTGGTGCTCTACGACGAGGGCGACCCCGAGTCCGCGGCCCGGATGCGGCAACTCGCCGAGGACCTCTTCGGCAGCCTGGACAACGCCGCCCAGCGGCTGAGTTGCGTGGCACCCGCGAGCGCGATCCTGCACCGGCGGGCGGAGATCGCGGGCCGGGCCAAGGGCGCGCTGGGGCCGGGCATCGCGGCTGCTGGTTTCGCCGAGGCGGCGACCCTGATCCAGCCGCGGCTGCGACTGGAGCCGCCCGCCCAGCCCGCCGTCCCGCGGCCCGAGGAGCCCGCCACCCTGCGCCTGGAAAGCGCGCCTGAACCCGGCGGGGGTGGTTTTCTCCGCGAGATCGCCGCCCCCGCCGCTCCAGCCGGACTGGCACTGGTGCGCGCGGCCACCGACGCCAGTCCGGACCCGGCGGCCGAGCGGGACTCGGTGCGCCAGCCTTCGCCGTCAGTGGCCCCGAAAAGGGCGGCGGAGGCCCCGGCCGCGATCGGCTCGACCCCCAGCGAGCCGGTAGCGGCCCCCACACCCCCGGCGCCCGCCGTCGAATGGGTCTCGGCCGTGCAGCCCGCGCCGGTGCCCGAGGCCGCCGCACTGGTGCCCAAACGCGGCCTGGACCAGGAACGCGAATGGCTGCGCCGGGCGCTGAGCCGCGAGTACGCGGCGGTGGCGAACTCGGTCGGCCGGGTGCTCTCCGAACACCCCGGCTTCCAGAGCGCCCTGGAACGGTCCTCCGGCCGGGTACTCACCGACGCGGTCGCGGTGCGGCTCTACCTGTCCGCGGCCGGCGACGAACTCGACCTGCCGCTGCGCCGGGCATTGGCCGGTCCGCACGTGCCGTTCGCCCGGTGCGCGGTCTCCGGACTGAGCAGACTGCCCTCGCACCGGGGTGCGGCGATCTTCTCCACCACACCCACCGCAGGCGAGTGGGAGCTGTACCGGAGCCGGACGCTGTGCACCGAATGGGGATTTGTCAACGCGCTCACCGCGCCCTGCGCGCGGCAGCAGGCCGGGCACCAGACCGACGTGCTGCTGTGGTCGATGACCTCGCGCCGCACCAAGCTGCTCGAACCCGACGGCGAACCCACCGCGGACCGGGTGTTGTTCGTGCCCGGCACCAACTTCAAGGTGCTGGACGTGACCGAGCCCGCCGAGGGCAGTCGTGGGCAGATCGTGCTGCGCGAGCTGGCGGCTGGCGAGATCGACGCCGAGGGCCGGGTGGACCGCAACCGGGCCGCGCTGGACGAACTCGCGCTCACCTCGATGCGGCGGTGCGTGGAGAAATGGGCTGCCGCCAACGGCGAACAGCGGATGCCGGAGTCCGCGGCGCGGCGGTTCGAGCTGCTGCCAGGTCTGGTCCGAACCGTGCGTGGGGAAGGGTGAGCCGCCGATGAATCGGCAGTTGCTGGTGGTGTCCGAGGGCAGGCCGGGCGCGTACCCGACGATCGGCGCCGCGCTGCGGGAGGCCAGGGACGGCGCGACGATCTCGGTGTGCGCCGGCCGATACCCGGAGAACTTGGTGCTGACCCGGATGGTCACCATCACCGCCGAGGACGGCCCTGGCACGGTGGAGGTCTCGGCGCGCACCGGCAGCGCGGTGGTGGTCGAGGCGGACGCGGTGCAGTTTGTCGGGCTGAGCTTCACCGGCGCGGACGAGCAGTGCGCCGCGGTGGACATCCGGCGGGGTGAGGTCGCCTTCGACGACTGCCGGATCGCCGTCTCGGCCTGGGCCGCCCTGCTGGCCAGGGACCAGGGTTGTGTGGTGCTGCGCAACTGCGTGGTCACCAACACCACCGGGGTGGGGCTGGTGATCACCTCCGCGCTGCCCAGCGTGGTGGAGCACACCGAGATCACCGAGGTCGCCTCCTCCGCGGTGGTGCTCACCGAGCAGGGTTCGCTCGGGCTGCGGAATGTGGTGGTGCGCAAGGCCGGCGGCAACGGCATCTGCGTCAACGGGCAGGCCAGGGCGGTGATCGAGGGCTGCGAGATCATCGAGGCTGCCAAGCCGGCCCTGGTGGTGGAACAGCAGGCGGGCGCGGAGATCCGGGACCTGGTGGTCACCCGCAGCGCCACCATCGACCTGTACCTGCGCACCACCGGCGAGGTCAGCATCGCCGACTCCGACTTCACCGGCGCGGGCATCCAGTCCGCGCACATCGCCGACGGGGCCGCACCCCGATTCCGCGGCTGCCGGTTCAGCTCGGCGGCGCAGGTCGCGGTCTACGTCACCGGTGGCGCCGCACCGCGCTTCGACGACTGCCGGGTGGCGGACAGCCCGGTGGGCATCGCGGTGGACGGGGCCGCCACACCGGAGTTCGGCGGCCTGCGGGTCGAGGGCGCCACCCAGGCCGCGCTGCTGCTGGACGCGGGGGCGCGGGTCGGGCTGACCGGCCTGCGGGTGACCGACTCCGCCGGGGCCGCGCTGGTGCTCAAGGGCCAGGCCAGGGTGGTGCTCACCGACGCGGTGGTCGAACTGATCGACGGTCTGGGGCTCGCGCTCACCGAGGGCGCCGCGGCCGAGGTCAGCGACCTGCGGCTGAGCGGATCCGGCGCGCGCCTGGTGGCGGTGGCAGGCGGGTCGCGGGCCGAGTTCGCCTCCACGCTGCTGCGTGGTGGCGGGCTGCGCGTCGAGGACGCCGAAGTGTCCATTCAGGACAGTGAGATCGTGGACCCGGCCGAGGACGGGATCAGCGTGGCGGCCGGGGGAGTGCTGCGGGCGCAACGCTGCCGGGTGCGCGCGGCCCGCAGGCACGGTGTGCACCTGCTCAGCGGCGCCCGCGGCGAGGTGCGGGAGTGCGAGATCACCGGCAGTGCCGGGGACGGCGTGCTGCTGGACACCGAAGAGGCGGCCACGGTCGCCGACTGCCGGATCACCGGCAGCGGGGGCAGCCCGGTGCGCCGGGGCGTGGAGCACGAACAGTTGTCGGTGCACGGGATCGTCACCGGCGAGCCCGCCCCGGCGGCCGCACCGCGCCCTACCGCTCGGTCGGTACCGGAGCGCGAGGCCGGCCCCGCGGACGCGATCGGCAGCGCGGCCGGGGTGGTCCTGGATGGGCCGCTGGCCGAGTTGCAGACGCTGGTCGGCCTGGACGGAGTCAAGAGCGAGGTCGTCGGCCTGATCAACCTGATCAAGATGTCCCAGCGCCGGCAGGAGATGGGCCTGCCGATGCCGCCGATGAGCAGGCACCTGGTCTTCGCCGGGCCGCCCGGCACCGGCAAGACCACGGTGGCCCGGCTCTACGGCTCGGTGCTGGCCGAACTCGGCATCCTCAAACGCGGCCACATGGTCGAGGTCGCGCGGGCGGACCTGGTGGCCCAGTACATCGGCGCGACCGCGATCAAGACCACCGAGGTGGTCACCAAGGCCATGGGCGGCGTGCTGTTCATCGACGAGGCGTACACCCTGGCCAGTGGATCCGGTGGCAGTGGGCCGGACTTCGGGCAGGAGGCCATCGACACGCTGATGAAGATGATGGAGGACCACCGGGACGAGATCGTGGTCATCGTGGCCGGCTATTCCGAGCTGATGCAAGGGTTCCTGGCCTCCAACCCGGGGCTGGCCTCCCGGTTCTCCCGCACCATCGAGTTCCCCAACTACAGCGTCGGCGAACTGGTCACCATCACCACCAACCTGTGCGGCAAGCACTACTACGAACTCACCGACGACGCGGTGGACGCGCTCACCGACTACTTCGAGCGGGTGCCCAAGAACGACACCTTCGGCAACGGCCGGGTCGCGCGCAAACTGTTCGAGGCGATGGTCAACAACCAGGCGTCCCGTCTGGCCCAGAGCCCACCGGCCAAGGACACCGAGCTGAGCAGGCTCACCGGCGCCGACCTGAACACCGAACTCGTGGTGCTGGAACAGGTCTCGCCACGCAAGGCCGGTCCCGACCCGGCCACCGACCCGGAGGCCGCGGTACAGGCCAGCCTGGGCTGGCGGCGGCTGTCGCAGCTGTGCGGGCTGGCGGGGGTGGCGGAAGCGGCCGGGGGCACCCTGGTGCGCCTGTGTGCCTTGCGGGCCAAGGGAAAGCCGCCGGGCAGACTGGCCAACGTGGTGCTGTCCGGCCACTCCGGGATGGGGCGTAGCGCGGTCGCCGCGCTGTACGCGCAGGCGCTGACCGAACTCGGCGTGCTGAGCACGGGGCAGGTGCTGCGCCGTAGCCTCGGCGAGCAGCTGTGCCCGCGCTGGCCCGGCCAGGCGAACAGCCTGGTGGACAAGGCATTCCAGGACGCGACCGGCGGACTGCTGCTCCTCGACGCCGACGGCGACTGGGCGGGTGGTTCGCTGGAACGCCGGGTCGAGGCGGTGGACGCGCTCTGCCAGGCGATCCGCCGCAACCCGGGCGGCCCGGTGGTGCTGCTGCTGGGCGAACCGGCGGCGCTGGCCGCCCTGGCCGAGCTGTCCACCGAACTCGGCGACTGCTTCGGCGAGCGCTGGGACTTCGCCGAGTACGAGATCGAGGACCTGGCGGAACTGGCCCTGCGCAAGCTGATCTGGTGCGGCCACGAGGTACCCGCGGAGGTGGCCGAGGCACTGCACGACCTGCTCGCCGAGGGCGAGGACCGCACCGCACGCGGCGCCCACCGGCTGGCCCACCGCCTGGCGACCACAGCGGCCTCCCGCACCCTGGCCGCAGCCGACCTCTACGCACTGACCCGCGCCACCCTGCCCGCCCTGTCCCTGGACGAAGGCCTAGCCCCAGTCGGCTGACCCGTCCCGTACCAACTTGGGCCAACTGGTACGCCCACTTGGGCCAAACCGGCGTACCAGTTGGCCCAACTCGCCGGAACACACCGAGAAGGAGACCTGATGGGCGCGCGGCATGAGCACGCCGTGGTGATTGGGGCGGGCATCGCCGGGCTGCTCGCGGCCCGGGTGCTCGCCGACCACTTCGCCACGGTCACGCTCATCGAGCGGGACCGGCTCCCCGATGGGCCCACACCCCGGCCGGGCACGCCCCAGGACCGGCACCCGCACGGCCTGCTGACCCGGGGCGCGGAGGTCTTCGAGAGCCTGTTCCCCGGGCTGCGCGCGGAGTTGCGCGCCGAGGGCGCACCGGTGATCGACTTCTGTCAGGATGTCCGGTTCCGCTTCGCCACCGGCCTCGCCCCTCAGCTGGCCTCAGGAATCCTCGCCCAGCCGGTCAGCCGTCCACTGCTGGAATACATCCTGCGGCGGCGGGTGCGGGCGCTGGGCCCCGTCACCATCCGCACCGGGTGCCGGGTGACGGCGTTGCTCCCGGACCAGACCGGCCGAGGGGTGCGCGGGGTACGCGTGCTGGCCTGCGGAGATCGGCCACTCCAGGCCACCACCATCACCGCGCAACTCGTGGTCGACGCCGGCGGCCGCTCCTCCCGGCTGCCCGCCTGGCTGGCCGACCTCGGTCTCCCGTTGCCACGCCAGACCACCGTGGACCCCGGCGTCGGCTACGCCACCCGGGTCTATCTGCCCCAGCCCGGCGCCGTGACCGGGTACCAGCACCTGGTGCAGCCGCTGCGGCACCCGGACGCCCGCCGCGGCTGCTTCGCCACCACCGTCGAGAACGGGCGGTTGCTCCTAGCCCTGCATGCCGCGCACGA
The DNA here is from genome assembly GCF_052078295.1 of Crossiella sp. CA198. Taxonomy (NCBI): domain Bacteria; kingdom Bacillati; phylum Actinomycetota; class Actinomycetes; order Pseudonocardiales; family Pseudonocardiaceae; genus Crossiella; species Crossiella sp. CA198. Next base: position 281,198 of record NZ_JBQJIM010000004.1, on the reverse strand, counting down.
GCGAGCCCCGCGCACCGACGAGGAGTTCACCGCCTTCGTGGCCGCCCTGGACCCCGGCCTCGCCGAGGCCACCGCAGCCCGTCAACCGGCCCCCGAGATCGCCCAGTACTCCCGCGCCGTGAATCGTCGCGTGCACTACCACCGCCTGCGCCACTGGCCGGCCGGACTGCTCGTCCTCGGCGACGCCGTCTGCGCGTTCAACCCGATTTACGGCCAGGGCATGGCCGTGGCCGCCCTGGAAGCCCGACTGCTGGACCGGATCCTGAACCGTCGGCCCCGCCTGACTGGGCTGCCACGGCGATTCCACCGCCGCCAGGCCCGCCTCACCCTGGCACCGTGGCTGCTGGCCGCCGCCTCCGACCGCTGCTGGCAGCCAGGCCGCCCGCCGCTGGCGGCCCGCGCCGCCCGCTGGTACCTCCGGCGATTACAGCGGCTCATTCCCAGCAGCCCCACCGTCTTCCACCGGTTCGCCCGGGTGCTGAACATGCTCGACAGCCCCGTTGCACTGGCCCATCCCAGCGTGCTGTGGCGCGTCCTGACCGCAGGGAGGCGGCCATGACGGGCTGGGCACCCGACGAGCCAATGTACGGCCCGGACTCGGTGACCCGGCAGGTGATCAAGGAACCGGTCAGCGCACTCGGCGGGTTCCGCGCCCTGTTCCTGCAGGCCCTGCACCCCAGGGCGGTGGCGGCGGTGGCGCAGAACAGCTCCTACCGCGAGCAGCCGTTGCAGCGCCTGGCCGCCGTCCGGCGCTACCTCCAGGCCACCACCGAGGGCACCGTGGCCGAGGCACAGGCGGCAGGCGAGCGGCTGCGGGCGGTGCACGCGGCGCTGACCGCCTACGATCCGGCCACCGGCGAGGAGTACCGGGTGGACAGCCCGGACCTGCTGCGCTGGGTGCACGTGGTGGAGGTCGAGTCCTATCTGGACGCCGCCGTCCGGACCGGGCTGCGGCTGAGTCCGCGGCAGGTCGATGACTACTACGCCGAGCAGACCGCCCGCGCCGCGCTGGTCGGCCTCGACCCGGACACGGTCCCGGACAGTGCCCAGCGGGTGGCCGAGTACTACGAGCGCGTCCGGGCCGACCTGCACGTCACCAAGGAGGCCATCGGCACCGCCGTCTACCTGGTCGTGCCGCGGGTGCAGCTGCCGCAGGGCCTGCTGGCGCCGGTGTGGGCCCCGGTCGCCCTAGCCGCGTACGCCATGCTGCCGGTCTGGGCGCGCGCCCTCTACGGCCTCTCCGGACCACCGGCCACCGACCAGGTCCTGGACCGCGCCCTCCGGCTGGCCGGCACCCTGCTCGGGGGCGCCCCCACCGGGGCCTGGGACGCGCTCGCCCGGTTCCTGCTGGAGCCGTCATGACCGTTGCCACGCTGCTGGCCGAGCTGGCCGCGCGGGTGGCTCCCGCCCTCGCCGAGGCGGTGGAGTCGCTGCCCGAGCCGGTGCTGGGCGCCGCCCGCCACCAACTCGGCCTGGACCACGCAGGCCAGGCCGGGAAATCCCTGCGCCCGGCGCTGGCCCTGCTGTGCGCGGCCGGCTGCGGACAGCAGGACGCCGGACTGCCCGCCGCGGTGGCGGTCGAGCTGGTGCACAACGCCTCGCTGCTGCACGACGACATCATCGACGGCGACGGCCTGCGCAGGCACCGGGCCGCCGCCTGGCGGGCCTACGGCGTGGGCCCAGCCATCCTGGCCGGGGACGCGCTGACCGCACTCGCCCTGGACACCCTCTCCCGCGCGCCCCGCCGCGCCGAACTCGCGCTGGTGTGCCTGGCCCGCACGCTGCGCGAGCTGGTCCTCGGCCAGGTCCTCGACGTCGCGTTCCAGACCCGGCCGTCCGTGGCCGCCGAGCAGTACACCGCGATGGCCACCGGCAAGACCGCCGTGCTCCTGCAGGCCGCCTGCGAGCTGGGCGCGCTGCTGGCCGGGGCCGGGGCAGGCCAGGCGGAGGCCCTGGGCAGCTTCGGCCGCCATCTGGGCATCGCCTTCCAGCTCCGCGATGACTACCTCGGCGTCTGGGGCACCGAGCAGCAGACCGGCAAGCCCGCCGCCTCCGACATCCGCTCCCGCAAGAAGACCTTCCCGGTCACCGTGGCCCTGGCCGAGGTCAGTCCACAAGCCCAGCGCCTGCGGGTGCTTTACGAGCAGCCCGGCGAGCTGTCCACGGAACAGGTGCGGCTCGCCGTCACACTCATCGGCCAGACCGGGGCGCGCGAGGCGTGCCTGCACGCCGTCGACCAGGCCCACGCCACCGCTGTCCGGCGCCTCAACCTGGCCTGCGCCGCCCCGCGGGCGCGACGGGACCTGCTCGACCTGGCCGACCACATCCTGTCCCTCGGCCACCTGGCCAACCCCGAGTCAACCCCGAAGACGTTGATCCAGCACGGATCCGGACGCTAACACCCACTCCACCCGCCGGTGAGTCAGTGCTGGACCGGCAGCACGACGCGGAAGGTGCTGCCGCGGCCGACCTCGCTGGTCACCCGGATCGTGCCGCCGTGTGCCTCCACCAGATACCGGGTGATGGTCAGCCCCAGGCCGCTGCCGCCGGTGCGCCTGCTGCGCGACTTGTCCGCGCGCCAGAACCGGTCGAACACGTGCGGGAGATCCTCGGCCGCGATGCCGATCCCGGTGTCGGCGACCTCCAGCACGGCCTCGTGCTCGTCGACCCGGCCGGTCACCACCACCTCGCCGCCGGGCTGGGTGTAGCGCAACGCGTTGGACACCAGGTTGCCCAGCGCCTGGCGCAGCCGGACCGGATCCGCGGTCAGGTGCAGCGGACCGTCCACATCCGTGCGCAGCGCCACCTCGTTGCCCTCGGCCAGCACCCGGTGCGCGCTCACCACGTGCTCGATGACGTCGGCGGTGTTGATGGGTTCGGGGTGCAGGCGCAAAGTTCCTGCGTCGGCCTGGGCCACGTCCTGGAGATCGTCGACCAGGCGTTCCAGGAACAGCGATTCCTCCAGCAGCATGGCGGTCAGCTGCGGGTCTGGGGCGGCCAGTCCATCTTGGACCGCCTCCAGCCAGCCGGTGATGTTGCCCACCGGGGTGCGCAGTTCGTGCGCGACATCGCTGATCAGCGCCTGGCGCTGGGCCTCGGTCAGGGTGACCCGGATGGACATCAGGTTGAAGGCGCGGGCCAGTTCCCCGATCTCGCCCCGCGCGGTGGTGCACACCCGCGCCTCGCGGTCGCCCGTGCCGAGGCGGCGGGCGGCCTCGGTCAGCTCCCGGATCGGCCGGACCAGCTGGTTGGCCAGCAGCCAGGCGGCCGCACCGGCCAGCACCAGGATCGCCGTCATGATCAGCAGGATCCGCGGCAGCCGGTCGAAGCTCAGCACGGCCGGGGCCGGGATCGCGGTGGGGGAGAGGTAGAGCAGGGCGGGCGGCGCGACCGATCCGGCGAGCTGGTCCCGTCGCGCGGCGGTGAGGCAGTCGGCGACCTGCGTGGGCGAACCCGGCGGCGGTGGGGTCAGGAACCATCGCGAGTTCGCCGGTTCGGCCCAGTTAGTGTCCACAGTGGACGCTGGGAACCCGTTGCGCCGCAGGCAGTCTGTGAGCTTATCGAGCAGTGCGGCATTGGTTGCCAGTTCGCCGGGGGTGGACCGCGTCAGCTGTCGCGGGTCCGGCAGGCAGGGAGTGCCCGGCGTGCTCCAGGTGACCCGGCTGCCGTCGGGCTGGACCAGGTGCGGGCGGCCCGCCGGATCGACCTCCATCCGCAGCCGGGTATCGCAGCGCGCCGCGGCGCCGGCGAGCTGCCACAGCCGCTCACCGTCCACTGTGGACAGCTGGTACGGGCCGAGCGCCCTGGGATCGATGGCCGGACCGGGTTTGACGGCCTGGTCGACGTGCAGTGGATCGACCAGCGTGCTCGGCGCGGCCAGCGGCACCGCGGCCGCGGCGCCCTCCGGCGCGTTGTCCGCGATGAACTGGCCATCCTTGCCGCGCAACACGATCTGCCTGCCGGTCTCGGCCCGCAGCGAGTCCAGCACGGGCTGGATCCTGGACCAGTCCTGGTGCGTGGCGGCGTAGTCGAGCAACCGCTGGTAGAGCTTGCCGTCGGCCTCGATCGAGCGGGACTGCTGCTCCGGCCCGGTGGCGACGGTGGTGGTGAGCAGGGTGGTGGCCACGATCGAACCCGCCGCGATGACCAGGCACACCGCGAAGAACCGAAGCAGCAGAGTGTTCCGGCCGGCCATGGGGTTCGTCTCAGTCCTTGTCGTCGGCGAGCTTGTACCCGATGCCGTAGACCGTCACCAGCAGCCGGGGCCGCCGCGGATCGATCTCGATTTTCTTGCGCAGCTTCATGATGCGCACGTCCACCGCGCGCTCGGTCATGAACTCGGTGCCGAAGGCGTCCTCGATGAGTTGTTTGCGGGTGAACACCCGGTTGGGCGCCGCGGCGAAGATACTGAGCAGCCGGAACTCCGCCGGTGTGATGTCCACCCGCTGGCCGCGTACGCAGACCTTGTGCGCCACCCGGTCCACGGTGATCTCGCCGACGCTCAACAGTGGACTGTCGGTGGCCTCGGCCGGCCGTGGGCTGGTGCGGCGCAGGATGCTGCGCACCCTAGCCACCAGTTGCCGGGGCCGGAACGGTTTGGTGATGTAGTCGTCGGCGCCGAGGTCGAATCCGGTCAGCACATCGGGTTCCATGGACCGCGCGGTGAGCAGCACGATGGCCACATCGGACTCCGCGCGCAGCCGGGCGCACACCTCCAGGCCGCTGAGGCCGGGCATCATCACGTCCAGCACGATCATGTCCGGCTTGAGCTGGCGGGTCCTGGTCAGGGCGGACTCGCCGTCGAAGACGACCGACACCGTGTGCCCGTCGTGTTCGAGGTACCGGCGGATCAGTTCCGCCTGCCGGGAATTGTCCTCGGCCACCAGAATGTCCGCGCACATTGCCGCAGTATGCACGGGCCGAAGTGGCAGCGCCCGTGCCGAAACGGGACTGTCACACTTTCGGTCGGCGCTGATCAGCACACCCCGGCGCGGACGGCGAAGGCGACCGCCTCGGTGCGGTTGCCGAGGTTGTACCGGGTCATCATGCGATAGAGCACATTCTTGACGGTGCGCTCGGAGTAGCACAGCTTGGCGGCGATCTCGTCGGTGTCGAATCCGTCGGCGAGCAGGGTGAGCACATCGACCTCGCGCTCGGTCAGTCCGGCCGCGGTCAGGCCGCTGGGCGCGAGCACGTCCTGGTGAATCCGGGCAAGTTCGCTGACCAGCGCGCCCTGCAGCTGCGCTGGGAAATGCGCGTTGCCCTGGCGCACCGACAAAATCGCCTGGGTCAGGCGCAGGCCGTCGATCTCCTGCAGCGGCAGCACGGCGGCCAGGCCGCAGGAGAGCGCGTAGGCCATGGTCCCGGGTTCGAGGTGGTCGGTCACCACCACGCAGCGCGTCGGGGGCGTGGCGGGTAGTCGCGGGTAGCAGCGGTGCAGCGCGGCGAAGGACGAGCGGGTGACCACGTGCTCGATGAGCAGCACCACCTCCGCCGCGGCGAGATCCACGTGTTCGAGGTCCCGCGCGCTGCGCACGAGGCCGACCGATTCGGCTCCGATCAACTGGTCCGAGGCCAGCACCGCGACCTTGGTGGTTCTCATCTCGGCTCCCGAGGGGTGAATGGGAAATCGAATACCGCCGCTCCTCGCTTCCCTTGGCCGAAGGGCCGCTCCGCCGATACTTGCACGGACCAGGTCCCGGCCAGCGAACTTGACGGGAAGTGGTCATCGGTTCTCCACAGTTGCCCGAGCGAACATCGTCACGGGCCGGGGGAATAGTGAAGCAGTTCTGCCCGAACGTTCTTCGTACATCGATTCAGGCAGCACTCTGGTGAATCCTGGATTCGTCATTCCCGAGCGTGACCGGCGATCGCGGCCGCCACTGTCCAATCCGGAGGAAGTGTGTTGCAGCTCAACGGGTCCTGGCGCGGCGGGCTCCTGGTTCCCGCGTACTTCCAGCCCGACACCGCGCCCGCGGACTGGCGGCGGCTGACCGGCGCGGTGGGTCCGGAGTGCGCGGTGGTGCTCAATGTGGACGGTGGCGCGGGCCCCCGGCCGGAGCCGAAGCTCCAGTGGATGGTGCAACAGCTCAAGTTCGCCGGCACGCGGGTGCTGGGCTACGTCGACACCAGTCACGGCCGCTGCGCCCGGGAGCGGGTGTACCGGGAACTGGTCCGGCACCGGGCCTGGTACCGGGTGGACGGGGTGTTCTTCGACCGGGTGCAGGGCACCGCGAACCGGTTGCCGTTCTACCGGCAGCTGGCTGGGATGTCCCGCAGCGCGGACTGCGCGTGGCTGGTCCTCAACTGCGCGGGCTACCCCCATCCGCGGTACCTGGACTTCGCCGACCTGGTGCTGCCCTTCGACGGCCCGATGAGCCTGCACGAGAACCTGGAGGTGCCCGCCTGGGCGGAGCAGCTGCCACGGGAGCGGTTCGGCCGCCTGGTCAACGACACCCCCGAGTTGCTGACGGAGCAGGTGCTGCGTGAGATCGCGGCCGCCAACGCCGGCTGGGCCTACGTGACCGAACAACGCGGCTGGCAACCCTGGAGCAGACTCGCCAGCACCCTGCACCAGCAGCTGTCCGCGGTGCGCCGCGGCGTGTTCGACCCGAAGTCACCTGCCTTCGGCGGATCGCGCCACCACCGCGGAACCCAACCCCTGGCCGGAGTACTTCAGGGCAACGGGGTTTCACTTCCGCGCTGGAGTTAGGCCATTCGGGTTGCCACGCCCACGATGCGCTCGTTCTACTGCCGGACAGGTCAATGGGTGAAGGGTGCGCGGGTGCCGATGTCGGGTGCGGGGCAGTCGGAGCGGCTTGACGCGCCGCGCCGCCTCCGCGCGAGCCGAGGCCCTCGCCGGTGACCATCGAGTTCGACCCCAAGTACGAGCCCCTGGTGATCCTGGTCGCCGGCTCGAAGGTCCCCAGGGTCAGCCCGAACCAGGCCCGCGCCCTCGGCGACGCCTATGAAGTCCTCAGTGGACTGGTCCGGGAACTGGGCGAGAACGTCCGTTCGCAGATCGGCTCGGTGGAGGGCGCGGTCAGCGAGCGGATGGGCAAGGGCTTCCGCGACTTCGTGCACAAGCTCGTGGAATCCTTGCCACAACTGGAAAAGTCCGTCCACGAGCTGTCCGGCAGCCTGCGCAAACTCGCCCTGGACGTCGAACAAGGCACCTACTCGATGCTCATCGAGATCATCTTCTTCGTCAACTCCATCCTCTGGGCCCTGGCAAGCCCGTTCACCGCCCCCCTGGTGCCCGGTTTCATCACCAGCGCCCGCTTCGCGATCGGCCGCATCGCCGGGAAAATGCACTGGGCCGCCCGCCTCCTGGCCGAGGCGATCGAGGAGGGCGTCGAGGAGGTCCTCCAGGACGTCGCCGTCCAGCTGATCCAGTTCGCCGAAGGCAACCGCCAGGCCTGGGACACCTTGAGTCTTGGCATGTCGGCTCTTGGTGGCGCGGTGGCAGGGGGCGTCGCGGGCGGCATGCATATTGGCATGAACAACTGGCGGCCCAATGTTGGGAACTCCCTTCTTTTCCATGGTGCCACCGAAGCTGTGGCCGACGTCGCGGCGGGCGCCGTCGGCGCGGCTGCCAGTGGTGGCGGTTTTGATGATTTGTGGGTGGGCGCGGTTGGTGGTGCGTTCAGTGGTGGGGCGGAGAAGGGGGCCAGTGGGGTTGGGGATCGGATTGCCGGGTCGCTGCATGGGCCGTCCATTGTGGATGGTTTGGATGCGGGATCCATTGGGGGAGGGGGGCTTGGTGGGGGTGGGGTTGGGGGTTCGGGGGTAGTTGGCGGGGGCGTTGCCAAGGGGGGAGATCGGGGCGTTCTGGGGGGTGGGGCGGGGAGTGTTGGGGAGAAGGAGGGTGGCGGGCATCGGGGTGGACCGAGCGGGGGGCCGTTGGGGCCTGGGGCGTCGCCGGTGTCGCCGTCGTCGCCGGGTGGGGTTTCGGGGCCGCCCGGGGGAGTGGGCTCATCGCCGGTAGGAGCGGGATTGCCGCCCGTGGGTGGGAGTTCGCTGCCGGGCGGAGCGGCTTTGCCGCCTGGTGGCGCCAGGTCGTTGTCGGGGGGAGTGGGTCTGCCGCCTGGTGGCGTGAGTTTGCCGCCGGGAGGAGTGGGTCTGCCGCCTGGTGGCGTGAGTTCGTCGCCGGATGGGGTGTCGGGGCGGCCAGGGAGTGTCTCGTCGTCGCCGGGTGACGTGGGGTCGCCGCCGGGTGACGTGGGGTCGCGGCCCGGTGAGGTGGCGGCGCCTGGCGGGGTGGGGTCGTTGCCGGGTGATGTGCCGTCGCAACCGGGGGGCGTGCCGTCTCCGCCTGGCGGTGCGCCGTCGTCGCCTGGAGGTGTGGGGTTGCCGCCGGTGGCTGAGGTCCCGGCTCGCCCCGATGCGCACGCACCGGCGCCGGCCGCGGGTCCGTCGGCGCCGGTCGCGGGGCCGCCCACTCCCGTCGCGGGACTGCCCGTTCCGGTTGCGGGTCCGTCGGCATCGCTCGGGGGTCCGCCCGTTCCGGTTGCGGGGCCGCCTGTGCCGGGGGCGGGTGTTCCCGGTGCCGACGTGTCCGGGGCCGTCCAGCCGCCCGTTTCGCACCCGCGGGCGCCTGAGCCCCAGCCAGACCAGTCGTTGCCGGGCGTTTCCCCGCGGCAGCCGGATGGGCTGGCTCCGCGAGGTCAGACCGATGAGTGGCAGGCCACTCAGTCTGGTTCGGCTCGCGGGTCGGCTGAGTGGCAGGCCACTCAGTCTCGTTCGGTTGGTGGGGCGGGTGAGTGGCAGGCCACTCAGCCTGGGGCGGTTCGTGGGGCCAGTGAGTGGCAGGCCACTCACTCTGGGTCTGGCGGGGTGCTGGGGGCGTCGGGTGGGTCGTCCGTGGCGCATGGGGGGCCGCCGTCGATGGTGGTGGATTCGCCGGTGTCGGTGCCGGGGCCGAGTGCGGCGGCAGGGACGGTGTCGGAGCAGTCGGCCGGGCAGCGTGGCGCCTCGCTGCCTGTTGCTCCGCAGCCTGGCGCCTCGCAGTCAGCTGGCCTGCAACCCACTGGCCCGCAGCCGGAAACCCGCAGCGGCCCGGAACACAACGTCCGCAGCAGCACCAACCCCACCCCGGCCGACAGCCTCCGCACCGACAGCCTCCGTATCGACAATCTCCGCACCGACGTGGCCACCCCGCACATCGCGCACGCTCCGCCCGGACTCGCGCCCCGGACCGAGACCGATGTGCCGGCGGTGTTCTCCGGCAACGGGCCCGCGGTGAGTCCGAGCGCCGCTCCACCCCTCAGCCTCGAAGCGCTCGCCGACACCGGCTCCGACAGTGACACCGGCCCCGCCCCGGAAACCGAGGTCGCGTCCGAGCCGAGCACCGCCCCCGCCGCGAACATCCAAGCCCCGGCCCTGGTACACGGGCGCGAGCAGCTCGCTGGGGCTGCTGTGGAGCAGCGGGCTGGGTTTGAGGTGCGGCGGGCGGTGCAGGATGGGGTGGCGACCACTGAGGTCACTGTTGTGGTGGCGGTTGATCCGGCGGGGCGGAGTGGCGAGCAGGGTCGGCGGGAGTTGTTGCGGGAGGCGCGGGACGATGTTGACGCGCGGCTCAACAAGCCTGGGCTGAGGCTGCCCAACGGGGACTTGCTTCGCTTCCGGGTGGTTTCGCAGAGCCCGGAGACCGCGGTTGTGCATCGCGTGGCGCGCCTCGACGCCGGTCCGCCGCTCGCCAAGGATCTGTTCGGGGTGGTTGAAGGCGGTTACCCGAAGGGCTTGGCGCAGCTTGTCGCCGAGGTGCGGCCCGGACCCGTCGGCCCGCCCGTCACCGCCGGGCCCCAGCCGGAATCCGCAGCGGCACCCGTGGCCGCGCTGGAATCCGCGACCGCGCCCGTGGCCGGTGACCCGGTGGAAACGGGCGCGCCGCCGCCATCAGACCCGCCTGAGCCGGGTGGCGACCACGACGGCCCCCTCACCGCGCAGCAGCTCCGGGACGGCCTGCCGCGCTACCTGCGAGACAGCCGATCTCTCGGCGCCGCCCAGCAGAAGGAGCACGCCCGGGGCACCGCGCTGGACGTCGAGGCGCGGTTGCGGCAGATCGCGCCGCAGGTCAAGAAATGGGATGGCGCCAAGGAAATCGGCGAGATGTTGGCGCAGGACATGGCGGGCACGCTGGGGGATGGGCTCCGGGTGCGGGTGAAGGGGGATGGGAAGTACTACCAGTTGCGGATCGCCTCGCGGTTCGACTGGGCCGGGGATGGGTTGCGGGACAAGGGAAAGGCCGGGTACCACCTCGAACAGGCATCGAAGTCCAAGGTGAGTTCCGCGGTGCGGGAGGCGGATCGGCGGGACAACAACATCGCGCCGGTGCTGCGATTCACCGGGCTGCCGGGGGTCATCGTGCAGGTGGTTCCCTCCGTGCAGTCCGCGCCGACCGAGGAGGTCGGCAGTGAGTTGCGGCAGGAGCTGGGTGGGTCTGCGGAGATCGAGCATGGCTCGCCGCATGAGGTCTCCGTGCCGTTCCGGGTGGAGTTCGGCCTTTACGACGACGCGGGGAACCTCGTCCGGTCGCCGGTGGGCGGGCCGGTGGTCACCGCGGACGCCGAGGTCACCCTGGCCATGCCGGTGGATCTCGGCAGCCGGGACGGTGCGGGCGCCAGGGTGTTGCGGGCCGAGCGGGCTGGCTGGGGTGGGGTGATTCGGCCGGCGCGGGCTCGGGCGCTGGCCAAGCTTGGGGTCAGTCCGGTCGGGCGGGCCGAGCGGCGGCGGCTGCTGGGGGAGGGCGGACAGCGGTCGGCGCCGAGGCTGGTTCGGTTGCCGGGGCACACGCTTGTGGAGTCCGTTGTGGTCAATCGTGGGCCGCAGCCCACTGACATCCCGACCTTCGCCGATCAGGTCATCGAGAAGCTGGGCCCGCGATACGCCGGGGCGACCGCGATCGGGTCTGAGGGGCGGGAGGCGATCCAGGAGTTTCTCAGTGCGGGCAATATCGCGGCCAAGTTGCGGGCGATGGCGCTCTACGACGACCGCGATCCCAGCGACCCGCCCGAGGTGCGCACGCGGAAGGACGAGGCGTACCAGGACAAGAAGTGGATCCGGTCGCCGGTGATCTTCAAGGGCAAGAACCGGGGCGGGTTCGAGTGGCGGCAGCGCAGCACCCAGCTGGAGATGCGCGCGGTCGCCCGCTGGGTGCGGGTGGACCAGACCAAGAGCGGCGTCAGCATCACCCAGCGCACGCACGAGCACTACGAGCACACCGGCAAGCAAGGGGTGAAACGCCGGTCCGGGGTACACGCCTTCCTCGGTGGCGGCGCCGAGTTCGAGCCCGCGTTCACCGCGGCGGGCGGGCTCACCTCCGACGCCACCCTGGAACAGGGCGCCACCGGCGGGGTCACCGGGTCCACCGCGGCCAAGGAAGCGCTCAAGATCACCGGGGATGCCGTTCGGTACGAGCTGGTCTACGACATTGAGGTCCGGCAGGTCGGTCGCAACGGCGAGCAGCCGTGGCGGTTGCGCGGCAACGTCGGCGCCGTGCAGTGGACCACCGCCCGCGAGGCCGGGTGGGCAGGGCTGGTCGAGGCCGATCCCCAGGACACCGAGTTCCGCTCCGGCGCGGACCGGACCCGTTTCGGGCCGCGGGAGTTCGAGACCGGGCAGGCCGTCCTGGGCATGGTGGAGGAGGTCAGCAGCGGCCAGCTGCTGGCGCGGGCGCTGCGGCCGCTGCTGGGTGACGTGCCGCTGCAGAAGGGCTGGTACCTCAACAAGGACAAGCTCATCCGGTCCTTCACCGACCCCGACATCAAGGACGGCCAGCTCACCTCCAAGGCACTGGCGGCGCTGGAACGGGGCAAGGCGCTGACCTTGGCGCTGTCCGAACTGGAGATCAACCGCCTGACCAACCGGCTGATCGGCCCCGGCCTGCACGTCCCAGTCCGGCGCGCCGGGTACTTCCACGACTACCGCACCACGATCGTGGTCAAGGCCGAGATCGGCGCCATCAAGGAAGGCAACCCGCTCACCGCCGAGGAGTTGCTGGCGATCTACCGGGCCAAGGACGTCACCGGTGTCGACAGCGGACACGGCCGGGAGACCGGACTCGGCGGCGGTCCGCAGGGCCGCCTGCTGGGCCCGCTGGGCAAGACCGGTGGCACCGAGGCGTTCGGGGCGCTGTACTTCGGCGCCCGCGGCGCGCGGACCTGGGCGCAGGAGACCACGCAGACCTTGGGCGGCAAGCACAACGTCGAGCGGTGGCGGGGCGGCTCGCTCACCGAGCAGGGCAAGCTCGGCGACCGCCCGGTCCGCCAGTTCCGGGCCGAACTGACCATCACCAGCGAGATCCACGCCGACCGGCGGCACACCCAGGCGATCCGCAAGATCAGCTTTGGTCGCCGGGGCCGGCACCTGCCCGCGCACGCGCAGCTCACCGCGCCCGACCCGATCACCGTCCCGCTGCGGATGGTGCTGCCGGAAGTGTTGCTCACCAACGGGGATCCCAATCAGGAGCAGGCGATCCAGCCCCGGCCCAACCGACCGCTGGCCGACGCGCCGGCCCCGCACGCGCTGCCCGCCGCGCTGTCCCGCTCCTTCGACGATGTCGAGATCCTCGCCTTCACCGGCGCGGCGGCGGTGCAGCGTTCGGCGGAGGAGATGCTGAGCCTGGCCACCGAACGGGATCCGGTGGTGCGCTCGCGGGTCGGGGACATCGCCTACTCGATCAACTCCCGGCTCGCCCCGGAGGCGCTGCGGCGGGACCCGCGATTGTTCAACCGCACCACGGTGATCGACTCGACCAAGCTGCTGCACGGCCGTCGCGCGGCGGACCTCTTCGGCGCGCTGGGTGTGTCCTTCCGGCCCCGGTTGTCCGCACGGCAGGTCAGCGCGGCGGAGTACCAGGAGGTCACCCGGCAGCTGGAGAGTTCCAGCAAGGCCACCGGCGGCGCCGGGACCACCGACCGCTACGGCGGTTACGTCATCGCCGTGCCCGTGCTGACGAGCGCGGGTCACTCGGAGACCGACGGCGGCGTCCGGGTCTCGCCCCGGGGCGTCTTCGGGGTCTCGGCCTCGGCCTTCACCGTCGAGCGCGGCGAGTCCCAGGCCGTGAACCTCAAGGGCGGGGAGAAGATCGCGCTCCGCGAGCTGCCGACCAAGGTGGTCCTGGCCCGCCTCGACATCGAGGCCACCGTGGTCGCGGAGGCGCGGTACCGGGGCAACCTCAGCTTCGGCCTGGCCGAGCCGGATCCGGCCCGGACCGCGGGCGAGGTCCTCGACCTGCCGGAGTCGGCGCTGGTCTGGCTCACCGAGGACCAGCTGCACGAACTGAGCACCGGGACCCCGCCGCCGCGGGAGGACGCGGCGACGCCCGCGGACCGGGGGATCGAGCCGCCGCCCTCGCTGCGGCCGGGGGAGTCGGCGGGGCAGTCGATCGGCCTCGGCGGCATCATCGAGCGGATCGACCTGAGTCCGCGGATCGCCGACCTCCGCGCGGAACTGGCCCAGGCGCCCGGCATCGGTCCCGACCTGGCGGCCCGGCTGCTGCCGGAGAGCAGCCTGGATCCCAAGAACGGCAACATCGACGCGGTCAAACGGTTCCTGTCCGAGGTCAACGGCGCGGTGCACAACTCGCTCAACGGCGGCCAGGCCAACCCGATCCGCGCTGAACTCCGCTTCAGCGGCCAAACCTATGAGCTGACCCTGGACGCGGCCTTCACCGAGGCCCCCGAACGCGGTGTGGTGCGCAACGTCGGCAAGCTCAAAGCCACCGTCAGCGCCGAATTCGGCGGCCAGGACACCAGGATCAGGGCGCGCACGCTGGTCAACGGCATGTTCCTGGCCCGCGTGGCGATGGTGCTCAGAAGGACACGAGGTCCCCGGGCAGGGGCGTCCTCGGCAGGCGAGGCCCGCACCCGCCACGCCGACGGTCAGGTGGGCGCGGGTCTCGGCGTGGAGATCGCGGCGGGGCGGCGGGGACGGAAGAAGACGGCAGAAAAGTCGGTCAAGCACAACCACTCCGGCACCTTCGCCGGGCCTGCCGCCGTGCACCAGGGCAGGCTGGAGCTGAACCTGCGGATCCAGCGGCACGGCCGCACGATCGCCGCGCTCCCGGTGACCGAGGACGTGCGGATCACCAAGATCGCGGAGGAGTCCTACCCGGCGCCCGAACACGGCGGACGGCTCGGCGCCACCGAGACCGGACCCCGCCCGGTGACCGGCACACTGTCCGAACAGGACCTGGCGACCTGGCGGGCACAGCTGGCCGACGGCACGCCCGCGCCGAAGCTGCCCGCGCTCGAGGGCTACTGGGCCGAGCACTACTTCGGCGATGTCGAGGCCCTGCGCGCGCAGGCCAGGGAGGTGCTGGCCGGGTCCGGGGTCCGGATCACCCCGAAGATCAGGCGCACGCTGCAGGCGGCCATCACCCCGGCGACCGTGCGCGCCGGACTGTCCGCCGCCGCCGACGGGACCTTCGCCGTGCCGCTGCCCGGGGGCGTCGACCGGGACCTGGAGATCCACTTCCGGCTGCCCGCCCAGCCGAGGTTCGCCGGCGCCAGCGCCAGTGTCCGGGTCGGCTCGTACACGACCTCCCGGCAGGCGACCGAGGTGACGGTCAAGACCGGCCAGGAGACCACGCTGGTCCAGAACACGCCGTTCGGCGCCGCCGGGCAGTCGACCACCGTGGAGCGGGCCACCGGTGTCGAACCCGCGCAACCCCCGAGCCGGACCCCCTTTGGTGACAACGCGGCCTACGCGCTGCGCCAGGGGCGGGTGCTCACCGGCCCCGAGTCGGACCGGCTGAAGGCCACCAGGCTCGACGAGGACGGCCCGGCCCACGACCCGCTGATGCCGTGGACGAACAAGGACGGGGATCAGCTCTCCCGGGTCCTGCTGGCCGGTGCGGAGTTCCGGGTGGTCGCGCGGCGCCGGTCCAAGCCCGCGTTCGGCGGGGACCGGGACCAGGCCACCTACCAGGACCTGCGGGTGCACGACGCCTACGCGCTGCGGGTGCGCGAGCCCGACGCCGCCGCGCTGACCGGGCAGGCCCTGCCGGACACGCTGGTCACCGCCACCAGAGACCTGGCGGACCAGGGAAAGGCGTGGCTGAGCGCGGAACAACGCCGGATCGCGGCGACTGTGGCGGCCGAGGAGGCCGGCCGCCCGATCGAGGCGGGCGAGCGGCGGCGGGCCAGGGCGAGCGCGGACCGGCTGCACGAACTCGACACCCGCATCCAGCGCCAGCAGGCCCACCTGGACACCGTCCGCGAGCAGTTCACCATCGCCAGGAACGCCGCGGCCGCCCGCCCCCGGGGGCTGTCCTCGGCCCGCCGCCAGCTGGAGCACCGGCGGCAGGCGTTGTTCAAGGCGGACACCGAACTGCGCCGGCTGATCAACCGCAAGCGCGAGCTGGGCGCGGTGGCGCTGGACCGGGGTGGCGTCAGCACGGCGGACAAGCGGCGCTACACCGAGGCGGTGGCCAGGGAACGCGCCGCGGTGGACGCCGAGCGCGCGGCGGAGCAGGCGTGGTGGGACGCCAAGGCGTTGTACGACAACGAGATCGCCGGGATGTACGCGGCGGAGAGCGGTCGGCGCGCCGAGGTGGCGGAGCAGTCGGCCACCCCGCAACTGCCGCCCGGCGCCCGGGTGCCGCGCGCGCCACTGCCCGCGCCCGCGGTCGCTCGCGCGCATCAGGCCGTGGTCCAGCTGCTGGCCGAACCCGCGGTTGACGGCGGCAGGCTGCTCGGCCAGCTGCACAGACTGATGGGGCTGCCCGACTCCGGCAGGCTCTCCACCCGCCTGGCCGAGGTGCTCTCCGCCGCGCACGACGATGGGCGGCTCTCCACGGCGAACTACCAGCGCGCGCTGCAGGTCATGGGCCGGATCACGGTGTTCCCGGCCGACCCCGCCGCGGCACGCCCGGTCGAGTCGACCGCCGTGCCCGCTGACGAGTCCCCGGCCGACCTGCCGGAGGTGGCGGAACTGGCGCGGGAGGTGGGGACCCGGGTCCGCACCGGCGATTTCGAGGGCGCGGTGACGCTGCTCGGCGGGCTGAACCGGGACCTGCAGGCAATCCAGGCCGTGACCGATGCCTACCGGTCGGCGTTCGACCGCGACCTGTATGCGGACCTGCTGGCGTCCAGGCCGGCGGAATCGGCCTACCTGGATCACCTGCTGGGCCGGGTGAACCCGGATCCGGTGCCGCTGGAGCAGGCCCAGGACTGGTTCCAGCGGATGCGGGAGCTGACCTTCGACCACCCCCGCTCCGGCGCCCTGACGCTGCCGCACGACTACCCCGAGGACGGGTGCTACTTCCGCGCGCACCGCATCTCGCTGGCCCTCTGGCAGCTCGGCGCTCAGCCGCACAAGATCTTCGCGGCCGGGCCCGACATGGAGCTGCGCGTCACCACCGCCGAGGACGCCACCAACGACCAGCCGGTGGACCTCCCGCTGGACTTCCACGTGGCCACCACGCTGCTCGTGGACGGTCCGCGCGGCCCGTCCTGGGCGGTGTTCGACCCGACCGTGGGCCCCGGCGGGCTGCTGACCGTCAACCAGTGGCTCGCCGCGATGAACCTGGCCCCGGGGGCCGTCCGGCGCTACGCGGGCACCACCGAATCCGTCCGGCAGCGGCTGATGACCGAGCGCGCGCAGAATCCGGGCGGGTGGGAGGACGACTACCCGGTCGACACCCCCATCGCGGTGATCACCGGCGCCCGCACCTACGAGTTCGCCGAACTCGTCGAACCCATGCCCACCTCCTTGCGCCGGGCCGACCAGGAATTCCGCAGCGACGTCGAGAACATGCGCAGCTACTACGCCTTCGCCGCACGGCGGCGGGTGAATCGCGCGCTGGCCGATGTGGCGGCGCGGGTCGACCTGGCCCAGCGGACCGGCCACCAGGTCGACGTCCAGGACGTGCTCGACTCCCTCGCCGCCATCGCCGAGCGGGAGCCCGTCGGCCGGGCGGGGCTGCTCGGTCGCGAACCAGAACCGTTGGCACGACTGTACGAACTGCTGCCCGAGTACCAGGAACAGATCGAGGACGCGCTGGACCCCGTGGCGGACAACGAGTCCAGCACCTCGGGCGAGTCCGACGTATCGATGGTGGACACCGCCGACGAGGCGTCGTGGACGCGGTGGCTGGACCAGGTGGAGTTCGCCACCGGGGTGCATCGGCGCGGGCGGACGAGATCCCAGCCGGGTGAGTGGCGGTGGGAGCCGGTTCCGGGGCAGCCGGGGCGCAGGCGGGTGGTGCACCTGTCCGAGCCGGTGTCGGAGCGGTCGGCGTTCGAGGTGTGGCGCGGGCTGATGAACGATCAGCCGACGACCGTGGTGACCGTGCGGGTAGACCTGGATCCCGAGGGGCGGCACGGCGAGGCCGTCCGGGACGCGGTGCTGCGGGACGCCCGGCGCGGGGTCGACCGGTATTTCAACCGGGATGCCGATGGTGGGCCGCGTTTCCGGCCGAACGGTGATCGGTTGCATTTCCGGTTGGTGCCGGACAGCGAGGACGGGCACCGGCATGTGGTGACGATGGATCCGGGGCGTCCGGTTGATCAGAACAACTGGCATCCGGGGCAGTCGCCGGTGACCGGGGCGCACGAGTTCGGCCACATGCTCGGATTGGTGGACGAGAACGGGGCCCAGCCGGGTGAGCTGGACGTCGAGGGCACGCTCATGGGGGACTACACCGCGGTCGAGCCGGGTGCGGTGCGGATGCCGGACCGGTTCTTCCAGCTCGCGGAACTGGCCATCGGTGAGGTGCCGTTGTCCGGCCAGGAGATCGCGGCGCCGGTGCCGGGCCCGGTCACCCGGCAACTGCCGGGCGGTGCGCGGGTGCCGCGCGCGCCGCTGCCTTCGCCCGCGGTCGCTCGCGCCCACCAGGCCGTGGTCCTGACGCTGGCCGAGCCCGCGGTCGACGGCGGCAGGCTGCTCGGCCGGCTGCACCGCCTGATGGGGCTGCCTGACTCGAGCAGGCTCTCGACCAGGGTGGCCGAGGTGCTCTCCGCCGCGCACGAGGACGGGCGGCTCTCGACGGCGAATTACCAGCGCGCGTTGCAGGTCATGGGCCGGGTCAGCGTGTTCCCGGCCGACCCCGCCGCGGAGCGTCCGGTCGACTCGACCGCCGTGCCTCCTGGCGAGCAACCGGTCGACCTGGCGCAGGTGGTGGAACTGGCGCGGGAGGTGGGGACACGGGTCGAGAACGGCGACTTCGAGGGTGCGGTGACGCTGCTCGGCGGGCTGAACCGGGATGCGCGGGCGATCCTGGCCGTGTCGGAGGCATATCGGGTGGAGTTCGGCCGCGACCTGTACCCGGACCTGCTGACGTCCCGGCCGGAGGAATCCGGCTACCTGAAACACCTGCTGGGCCAGGTGAATTCGGATCCGGTGCCGCTGGAACAGGCTCAGGACTGGTTCCGGCGGATGCGGGAGCTGACCTTCGACCACCACCGCTACGGCGCCCTCCCGCTGCCGCACGACTACCCCGAGGACGGGTGTTACTTCCGCGCACACGGCATTGCCCTGGCCCTCTGGCAGCTCGGCGCCGAGCCGCACAAGATCTTCGCGGCCGGGTACGGCGCGCTGCACATGCGGCTCACTACCGCCGAGCACGCCACCAACAACCGGCCGCTGCCCGTCCCGATGCACTACCACGTGGCCACCACGCTGTTCGTGGACGATCCGCACGGTGGTCACTGGGCGGTGTTCGATCCGACCGCGCACCCCGACGGGCTGCTGACCGTCGAGCAGTGGCTCGCCGCGATGAACCTGGACCCGCGAGACGCCAGGCATTACCAGGGCACCGCCGAAGCCGTGCGGGATCAGCTGATGACCGAACGCGAGCAGAACCCGGATGACTGGCACGACTACTACCCGACCGTCACCCCCGTGGTGGCGATCACCGACGCTCGTGCCTACGCCTTCGCCGACCTCGTCGAAGCCGAGCCGATGTCCTGGCAGCGGGCCGATGAGGACTTCCGCGAGGACGTCGAGCTGATGCGCAACTACTACACCCTCGCCGCGCGGCGGCGGGTCAACCGCGCACTGGTCGACGTGGTGATGCAGATCTGGCACAACCGTGCGATCGGCCGTGCGGTCGACGTCCAGGCCGTGCTCGACTCGCTGGAGAACCTCACCGATCGGGAGCCCGTCGGCGGGGAGGGCGTGCTCGACCGTGAACCAGAACCACTGGTGCTGCTGTACCAGCTGCTGCCCGAGCACCGGGAGCAGATCGAGGACGCGCTGAACCCCTGGGATGAGGAGTCCAGCACCTCGGGCGAGTCCAGCGCGTCGACGGAGATCCCCGCCACCGAGGCAGGCCACGCGGGGTGGCGGAACCGCCTGGCGCAGGTGGAGTTCTTCCCAGGGGCGCACCGGCGCGGACGGGTGCGGACCCAGCCGGGTGAGTGGCGGTGGGAGCCGGTTCCGGGGCAGCCGGGGCGCAGGCGGGTGGTGCACTCGTCCGAGCCGGTGCTGGAGCGGTCGGCGTTCGAGGTGTGGCGCGGGCCGATTCACGGTCAGCCGACGACCGTGGTGACCGTGCGGGTCGACCTGGATCCCGAGGGGCGGCACAGCGAGGCCGTGCGGGAAGCAGCGTTGCAGAGTGCCAGGAGGGGGATTGACGAGTACTTCAACCGGGACGCCGATGGTGGGCCGCGGACCCGGCCCAACGGTGATCGGCTGCATTTCCGGTTGGTGCCGGACACCGCGGACGGGCACCGGCATGTGGTGACGATGGATCCGGGGCGTCCGGTCGATCAGAACAACTGGCATCCGGGGCAGCATCCGACGACCAGCGCGCACGAGTTCGGGCACATGCTCGGCCTGGTGGACGAGAACGGGGCTCAGCCGGGCGGCCCGGACATCGCGGGCACCCTCATGGGGGATTACACCGTGGTGGATCCGGGTGCGGTGCGGATGCCGGACCGGTTCTTCCACTTGGTGGAACTGGCCATCGGTGAGGTGCCGGCCGCCGGTCAGGAGGCCGCGGTGCAAGGCCCGGTCACCAAGGTGCTGCCGGACGGGGCGGTCGTGCCGAAGGCCCCGCTGGGCACCGGGCTCGGCCCGTTCAACCGGGCGATGACCTTCGAGCTGCCCCAGGCGCGGCGGGACCCGATGCGTGACGCCGACGAGGAGGTCCTCGGCATCGCCCTGCCCACCAGGAAGGGCGATGACCGGGTGGCCAGGTCGTGGGCGGAGAGTACCACCGCCCATCCGGTCCGCGATTACCACACACTCCACAGTGGACAGTCCGCTGTCATCCACCGCGCCCAGTGGGACAGCGCCGATCCCGCCCGCAAGCCGATCTTCCTCTACCTGCACGCGGGTCCTGAGCGCTTCCGGGCTGCCACGCACCAGGGCACCCTCCGGATCGACGGCGCCACCCTGGCCGACATCGCGCTGGCCGACCCCGACTTCCAGCGGGCGTTGCGGGAACGGCCGGACGCGCCGATCGTGTTGCTGGCCTGCGAATCGGGGCAGCGCAACGAGTCCGGTGGCGGTGGCTACGACTTCCGTCGGCGGCTGACCGAACGCGGGCAGCACCGGCGGGTCTTCGCGCCGACCCAGCCGATCAACCTGGTGCCGGCCTTCGCCGCGATCAACGTGGACAACGGTGGCGGGTTCGTGGAGATCGCCGAGCACGCGCTTGCCCACCGGCCCAACTTCACCCGCGACTACCGGACCGAACCCGAGGGCGTGTCGCTGTTCGAGTCGCTGCGGCCGATCGCCGTGGAGCCGTTGCCCGGCAACGACTTTCCCGCCGCCGGCCGGCCGGAGAGCGGGTTCAACAGGCAGGATCGGCCGGACTTGCGGATCGCGCGGGACGGGACGCTCGCGCTCAACGGCGGCGAGCCCGCGAACGAGGCCAGGGAGTTCTTTGCCACCCCGGAGGTGCTGGACAGGGCTCGGGAAACGTTGCGGCGGCTGGGCAGCCGGATCGAGTTCGAGGTCCAGGACTCCCGGGTGATTGTCGGCGACGAGCAGGTGCTGCACCGGGTGACGCCCAGGATGCCGGCGGAACTGGCCGAGGCCGGCCGGGACTTCGCCGGGCTCGTGCACGGCGCCCAGACTGACACGTTGCTGTTCCGCGAACCGGGTGGTGCCAACGCGATCGCGCGGGTCAACACCGATGACAACCTTGAGATGCCCGGAACCCTGCACCTGGCCGAGGGCTTGGCGGAGAGTGTGGCACGGGACGCGGTGTCCGAAGTGGATGCTGACTCGGCAGCGGCATTCGCCGGGCGGGACACCCGGCAGGTGGGCGGTATCCCCGGCGGGCCACTGCCCGGACGCCGCTACGGCGGGATGTTCGGCCACCCGCCCGAGCGGGCGCGGATGGCGGAGGCGGCGCGCCGGGCCGGGCTCAACCAGTTCGCCTGGGCCAAGCCGGGGGAGCTGTACGTGCGGGTGTCGGTGCCGGACGGGCGGACCGCGGCCGGGTACCACTTCGCCACGGTGATCGCCGAAAGCGCCGATGGCCGCACCCAGGTCACGCTGGAGAACCACGCGCACGCCGCGGAGTTCGAGGCCGCCGTCCGGACCGCGATCAACGAGAACCTGGCCCGGCACAACGGGTTCGAACGGATTGCCGCGGCTCTCGGCACCAGGGTGGAGCTGGCCCGTGAGGCCGGGGACACTGCCGAAGCGCGGCGACTGGAGCGGCACCGCGTGCTGGCGAACGCACTCGGCGCGATCGCGGACACGGGCTATGACAACGCGACCCCCGAGGCGCGGCGGCGGGCCTGGCAGGCGATGGCCGTCGAGCTGAACGTGGTGCCGGGCCCGCAGCGCTGGCACTTCAGGATGTACACGAAGGAACCTGGGGAGTCCTTCTTCGAGCAGCAGGCGGCGCACGCCAACCCGCTGGTCACGGTGGCATTGGGCGGAGTGCACGAGCTGGACCCGGTCGGCGTCTGGTTCGAGCAGGGGCAGCGCACCGTGCCCGCGCAGGCGGGCGGCGGGATCCGGGCGGGCGCGCGCGAGGTGGCCCGTGCGGCGGTGCTGCGCGCGGAACTGGGACTGCCCGCGCCCGAGGTCACGATCACCGGCTACGGCAACGGCCGCCGCGGCTTCCTCGGCGTGGGCACGGCCAGCCCGGCCGCGCGACAGCGCGCCGAGCACGTGCAGGCGGCCTACCGGGCGGCACTGACCGCGGAACTCGCCGCGCTGCAAGGGAATCGACCCACCGTGGCGGCCGGGGACATCAAGATCCGCACCCGGACCGGCGACGGCGTGGGCACGCATGAGGACCGGCGCCGGGTCACCATCGAGGTCTCCTTCGCCTCGCCGCGGAGCACGGCGCAGCGACAGGCCGAGGCCGAGTACGACCGGCTCACCCACGGGCTGCCCGACCTGACCCTGCCGACCGATGTCGTGCGCGCCCGGATCGCCGAGTACACCGCGCTGGCCGCGGACGGCAGGCTTGAACACCACGCACTGCCCGACGGGGTCCGGGACCAGCTCGCCGCACTCCAGGAAATGCTTGCCGGGCAAGGGGATCCGGCGGTCGGGTTGCGGGTGCGCGAGTTCGTCACCGAGGCGCTGCTGGCGGCGTCGCTGACCCCGGCCAGGGACCTGCGTGAGATCAGGCCGATCAGCTCCGCCCGGCTCCCGCAGCTCCTCGACGATCTGAACACTTCCCTTGCCCGGGGCGAGGATCCGTTCACCCAACCCACCTCGCTGGTGCACGGCCTCGCCATCCCGGCGGCCGAACTGCCGGTGCGCCTGGCCGTCCTGGGACAGGTGAACCTCGGCGCGGGTGTCAGGGCGGCGGTGGCCGGGACGCCGTTGTCCACCGCGTTGCGGGCGAATCCGGCGGCGCTCACCGAAGCGCTGTTCGCCGGTACCGGCCACGAGGAGCAGTACTTCCTCACCACCTGCGTCGCGGCCGCGGTCAACACCGGTGTCCGCACCAGGACGCCGGGCCTGCCCGCCCTGCTGCACCTCGGCCGCACCGTGGCCGCCGCCACCGAGAACCGCATCGGCCGGGTCCCCGCCGAGATCAGGAATGCCCGGGACCGGCTGTTCGGCCGCACCCAGGAGCAGATGACCAGGAAACGGGTCGCGGACGCACGGGCCGAGTTCGAGGCCATCGAAGGGCGGGCGCTGGAACTGGTGGTCGCGGATCAGCGCGACCCCGGTGTGCGCCGGGAATGGCGGGCGCTGACCGATCGCTGGGCCCGGTCAATGCAGAAACTGGCCGCCGCCGAGCTGAACCGGCCCACGGTGCCGGTGCTCACGCCGAAGGTCCGCGAGGGTGACTGGGTGGGCAGCGCGGTGCTGGCCGCGCCACTGCTGGTGGACCGGGGCGCGCGCAGGCTCACCGGGGTCGACCAAGAGCAGTATGTCGCCAAGATCCAGGCGCAGCTGGCGCTGGAGCCGGACGGCACGTTGTTCGGCACCACCGATCTGCTCGACGGCAGGCAGCCCCGGGTCGACCTGGCGGCAAACCTGGCGACGGCGGGGGAGCGAGCGGAGTTCTGGCGGCAGGTGGCCGCGGGCGACGGAACCGTGCTGGACACCCCGATCCACGCGGCCTACCTGCGGGCGACCATTGTGGACGGTCAGCGGGCCTTCGTCCTCAACGACCCGGAGTTCGCCGACCCGATCAGCATGACTCCGGCGGAGCTGGCGGCCTGGGCCGACCGGGAGAGCGCCGGGGTCAGCGCGACGTTCTTCCCGCACGCCGGGGACGACACCCGGCGCACCACGCAGCGGCACCTCGGCGGCCCCGGTGGCTTCCTGCGAGTGCCCGTGTCCCGGGGGTGGGCCGGGGCCTTCTTCCCCACCGAGGAGACGCCGACTGAGCTGGGCGCGGGCCCGCGCGCGCCGATCCTCGCGCGCCGATCGGCGCCCGCTGACGGGACCACCTCGCGCGGGTACGGCGTGGACGAGCACGAGTTGCGCGCGGTCGCCGTGCACGGGGTCCTGCCGGACCGGATCGACGACTGGGACCCGGCCTGGCGGACCTCGGCCGAGCCGCTGTACCGGTACGACCTGGCCCGTCCGGAGCAGGTGTTCGCCGACGGCTTCGTGCCGCACGACCGGGTCAACTACGACCTGATGTCCCGGGTGGTCGCCGACAACGACAGCGTGTACGTCTCGCTCACCAGCGACCCGGAGCTGCACCGGCACCCGCGGACCGGCGGGCTGTACCACGGCCGGTTCCGGTACGAGATCCAGGCGCCCGGCGGCATCGTCGTCAACGACACCATGCTGGCGCATTCGCCGCTGCACGAGCACGAGGCGGAGATCGCGTTCGCCGGTGGGGTGCGGCCGCGTTTCATCCGGGGCGCCCAGGAGATCACCGCCGACGGCGGGCTGGGCGAGTTCCGGCCGAACCCGGGCTTCGACCCGGAGATCGCACCGGTCGCCGACGAGCAGGACGAGGAGTCGGAGTTCGACCCGGCCTCGGATCAGGAGTCCGAGTTCGACCCGGCCTCGGACGAGGACGACTCGAACGAGCCGGTCGGCGAGGACCCGGAGTTGGAGGCCGAGCTGGCCGAGTGGCGGGGCTTCGGCCTCACCCCTCGACCGGGCCTGCGTTCGGCGCCCACCATGCCGGGCCTCGCCCTCTCCGACAGTGACTCCGACAGCGACCCCGGGTCGGTGATCTTCGTCGGTAGCTCTGGCGGGCCGGTGACGATTGGTACCGGAGCTGGTCTGACGACTGTCGGCGCCAGTCCGGACAGCGACAGCGACACCGCCTCGGTGGCCTCCGCGGGCAGCCGGTCGACGGTGCGCGTCGCCCAGCCTGGCGGTGGGGAGCACGGGGTGAACGCGAACACCGCGGGCGGCCTCAGCTTCGGCGCGACCGGCGCGTCCGAGAACGACCAGTGGGACGAGCTGCACCAGGCGCTGCCCTCGGTGTCGCAGCGGGCCAAGCCGTTCTACGTCTACGCCACCGGCCAGGGCGACCGGTTCCTGGTCGACGGCGCGCTGATCGACGGGGCCGAACTCGCCCGGCGGGTGCGGACCTCGCCGTGGTTCCACTTCCTCGCCGACCACCACAAGGTGCCGGTGCGGCTGGCCGCCGCGGATCCGGCGGATCCGATGGGGTCGCGGCGGGCCGCGCGGGAGTTCGCCGAAGCGTTGCGCGGCAACGGGAAATACCGCAAGATCAGCGCGGCCACCGACCGGCTGGCACTGGACGCCGCCGGCGTGGCGACCGCCTCGTTCGACCTGGTGTCCGTGGCTGGACCGGACGATCTCCACTGGCACGAGCTGAAACGCGAGCACGGCCAGTCCTTCGGCATGGCCTTCGCCGCCGAATCGGCGGACAGGCTGGCCGACACCACCGACTACCGCCTGCGGGCGGTGGCCACGGAGTCGGTCGACGCCGCGGGCGCCTGGCAGCGGGAGTACACCACCCAGGTCTGGGCCCCGGCCACCGACGGCGACCGGACGCGGCCCGTGGTGCTGATGGTGGGCAGCTCCGGCCCCGAATTCACCGTGCGCCTGGACGACGAGTCCCTGCTGCCGGTCACCCCGGAACACCTGGCCTCGCTGCTGCACCGCTCCTCGATGTTCCAGCAACTCACCGGCGGTCCGATCCGCCCGCCACTGCTGGTGATCGGCAAGGACGACGCGCTGGCCCCCGGCGCGAGGGGCCTGTCCAACGCCCGGTTCCTGGCCAAGCTGCGTGAGCTGAGCGGGCCCTGGGTGAGCTGGGACGTCACCGGCGACACCAGGCCCGACGCCTACGCCGTGGCGGCCGTGCCCGCGGGCTCGAAGTTCACCGAGGGCAAGCCACCGGCGCTGGCCGAGGTGGTGCACGTGTCCGCGGACTCGGTGTTCGGTTTCCCGGTGCGCGGCGGCCTCCGCGACTCCGCGGCGGAAACGGCCGCACTGCGGGACTTCATCGACGAGGTCGAGCGCGGCACCGCCAGGCTGGGCGGGCCGTGGCAGGGCACCGATCCGTTGGTCGTCGCGGTGGACTCCCCGGACGGCAAGCACGTGCGCATCGGGACCGTGGCCGGCCCCGCGCTGGAGCTGGACGGCAGGCAGTTCGGGCGGATGCTGCTGGCGGACCAGGGTTTCCGGCAGCAGCTGGAGACTGATCCGCGGCGGCCGGTGGTGCTGGTGGGCCGCGATGCCGCGGTGCGCAACAACTTCGGCGGGCTCGGCTTCGACTTCGCCGGGGCGCTGCGGGCCGAGGGCTTCTTCCACGACACGCACGCGCCCGACGGCCCGGCCCGGATCGAGGCGGACCGGATCCAGACCGGACCGGGCGTCAGTTTCGTCCGCGTTTCCGAGCTGCGGGCCGGGGACCTGCGCCGGAAGGTGCTGGCCAACCGGGACGGCGTGCCGGTGGCGGTGCACCTGTCCATTGGCGATCAGCGGCAGGACGACGAGGTCGACGTGTGGTCCTGGAACGTCACCGCGGACAGCGTGCGGCGGTCCGCGGTGGCGGGCGGCGCCCGGACGGAGGAAGCGCCCTGGCGGCAGGGCGAACTGCCGCTGTTCGTGCTCGCGAGTTCCGGCGACCTCGGTTACCGGGGCCTGTGGCGGGATCAGACGGATCCCAGGCACGCCATGTCCCTCACCCCGGACCAGCTCGGCCAGGTCCTGCGCGCCGATCCGGAACTGCGGCGGATCCTGGGGCGGGGGATTGGCGTCGGCCGCGACCGGTCGCTCGTGCTGCTGGGACTGGACGGGAAGACCACCGGCGCCCAGAAGTTCGGCAAGTCCCTGCTCAGCGGCGGCTTCTCCCGGTGGATCCACACGCCGAAGGGGGAGACCACCCTGACCCAGGACGGCCGGATCACCTTGACCGGCAACGGTTTCACCTCGCGAGCGCCAATGGTCCCAGGCTCGGGGGACATCGTCACGCACGCCATGGCGAACGAGGCGCTGGGTGTGCACGGGCAGTTCCTGCCGCGCGACGAGACGGACGGCCACCAGATGCACCTGGCCGCCTACCGTGATTCCGCGACCCGGCAGCAGTACTACTTCCGGGAGATCACCGAGCAGGACAGCGCGGGCCAGGACGTCACCCGCAGCGTCGCCTACCTCGCACCGTGGGCGGGGATCCCCGGCCGGTCCTGGTCCCTCGACGGCCACGGTTCCACCGTGGGCTTCCAGTTCGGGCTGCGCACCGACCAGCCGCTGCACATCGGCGACGCCGTCCTGGTCGACGGGGCGGCGGCCGCGACCCTGGTCTTCGGCACCGAGGTGTTCCAGCAGGCGGGCCTGGACCCCGCCGGCCCGGTCCTGCTGGGGCAGTGCTGCTTGAACAAACCCCGCCTGCCGGACCCCACCAGGGCCGCCGAGTTCCAGATCAAGTGGCGGCGGCTCCGCGGTGTTCCGGCGCGGGTGTTCGGCGCCTCCGGGGTGGTCGGGGTGTGGGAGAACGCGGCGACCCGCCAGGTCGAGGACGGTGCCTTCGCCGAGGTGCTGCCCGCGGACGGGGTGGGTCCGCCGGAGGTGCGGATCGCCGATCTCACGATGAGCCGGATCCCGGGGCTGAAGGTGGTTTTCCCCAGGGGGAGCACCATCCTGCCGGGTTCCGAGGTGGCCGAGGTGCGCGGCCTGGCCCGCGCGGTGGCCGCCGCGGCGGCCTGGCGACGGGCCAACAACGTGCCGCCGCCCGAGGTGACCGTCGACGGGTACGGCCACCCCGTCCCGTTCCGCCGGCACCGCGGCCAGGCGAACGGGCAGGCCAGGGCGGACGCGGTCGCCGCGGTGTTCACCGACGAGCTGACCGCCCACGGGGTGCGGCTGGGTGAGCTGGGCCTGGACGTCCGGCCCGAGCACGTGGTGCTGCGCGTGCACGGCCGCGAAGCCGGGCCGCACCAGGACAGCGGCGTCCAGGTCGAGGTGCTGCTCTCCGGGCCCGACGTCGGCGAGCAGGCGCTGCTCACGGCCCAGGCGACCCCCAGGGACGTCGCCGCCACGGACGCGCTGAACCTGGCGCTCGCGGCTCTCACATCGCGGCAGTCCCCGCCCGGCGCACCCCGGCCCGCCACCGCCCGACCCACGACCGCGGTCCCCGGCACCCGCGGACTGTCCTCATCGGACGAATCGACCGAGGGCCGCCAGGCGAAGCGGCCCCGGCACGAGCCGGCCGGGGTGGCGTTCCCGGCCGGCCCGAACGCCCGCGGCGCGCTCGCCTTCGCCCGCGACCCGGCCGAACTGGCCCAGTGGCGGACCGTCTACCAGGGACTGCCCGCGCGTCCTGACCAGCCTGATCCGTTCTACGTCTTCGCCGCCGCCCGTGACTTCGTGCACGGCGCGGATCTGGCCGCCCGGGTCGCCGGTGCCGACGCCTACCGTCAGGCGCTGGCCGCTGATCCGGACCTCACGGTGGTGGTGCTCGGCGCCGATCCCGCCCGTTTCGCCCGCGAGCTGCGCGAGTTCGCTGAGGCGTTGCGTGGTTCTGGTTCCTACCGCGAGGTGCTCGCCGCGGACCAGTCGCGGCCCGGTGGTTTCCAGCGGGTCTCCCGGCTGGGCCTGGCGGATGTGGAGTGGGTGCCGCTGACCGATGTGGGTAAGAAGGTCTACGGCGTCGGTTTCCCCGGCACCGCGGCCGCGAAGCAGGACTGGGCGGCGTTGCCGGAGAAGGCCACCAGTCATTCGCGGCGGCTGATCGCGGAGAAGGACGAGGATGCCGACGACAGCTCAATGGACGGGACCGAGGACTCTTACGACAGCTCGGTGGACGGGACCGAGAGCGAGGACTCCGACGACGGGTTGCGGGAGGGCATCGAGACCGTCGCGCCGTGGTCCCCGGCCACTGCGGCAGGCCGGACCGAGCCGGGCTCACTCATGCTGGAGGCCAAGGATGGCCGGCATGTGGTGCTGCTCAAGGGCAAAGACCGGCAGCTTGAGGTCAGCGGGGATGAGCTGACCGAGCTGGCCCTGGCGACGACCGTGTTCGCCGCGGCAAGTCAGGCTCGGGTGCGGCCGCCGATCGTGCTGGCCACCAACGAGCTGAGCCCAGGTGAAACGGACCCGAACACGGCCCTGCTGGACTCGTTGCGGCGATTGGCCGGACCGTGGCCCGGTCATGCCCTGACCGGCTCGGTCGGCCACGGCGGCTTCGGCCAGCTGACCGTGCGACCGGGCGAGCGGTTCACCGAGATCGGGCTGACCCTCGACGAGGTGAACCACTTCGCCGCCGGGCCGCTGTTCGGCTTCCCGGTCGGGGCGGACCGGGACGCCGCGATCGACTGGTTGCGGCAGTTCGCCGAGAGCACCGGTGGTCCGTGGGGTGACCGGGATCCGATCTACGTCGCACTCGACGGCGCCAGCGGCCACGCGAACGTGGCACTCGGCAATGGCCGGATCGCCGAGACCGAGGGCGACAAGCTCGGCGTGCTGCTGCTGTCGGATCCCGGATTCCTTGCCCTGGTGGCGAATGAGCCGGGCCGGCCGGTCGTGCTCGTCGCCGCGGAGGGCGCGGCGCGGCGGAACCACGGTGGGCTGGGCTTCGATTTCGCCGGCGCGTTGCGGTCCGCCGGCCACTTCAACGACGTCTACGCGCCCAGCGGGCCGGTCCGCGACTCGGCGTTCGAGGTGGTCTCGACCTGGCGGGACGGTGACCTGAAGACGACAGTGTTGTCCAGCGACAACAAGGCCGACATCCTGCTACTGCACGCACCCGGGGACGAGGAGTTCGGCACGGACCTGCGGGCCTGGATCGAGCAGGCCGATGAAGGCGCACTGACCACCTTCCTGGACGCGCACGGGCAACCGCAGGACCTGCCATGGGATGCGGACACACCGCCGGTGTTCATCCTCGCCCAGACCACCGAGCAGGGCTTCGCCGCCCAGCGCGCGGATGGGGCAGCCGCCACCATCTCGGCGACCGAACTGGCCCAGGCGCTGCGAGACGAGCCCGCACTGCGCCGGCTGATGGGCACCGACTGGACCCGCCCGGTCCTGCTGATCGGCTTCGGCGCGCCGGTGACCGGGCTCCGGGAGTTCGCCGCCGCGCTGGTGCCCGGTGGCTATGCCCGCCCGATGTTCGCCCCGGACGGCCGGATCGCCTTCGACCAGCCGGGAGTGCTGCGGGTCGAGCACGGTCGGTTCCACCACGTCGCTGCGATCACGCCCGGACCCGGCGACCTGGTCGGCTACCCGCACGTCCGCGCTGACGGCACGGTGCACGGCCAGTTCTTTCCGACCGAGGACTTCGACGTGCTCTCCGACGCGCTCAACGGCATGCGTTTCGTCGGCGAGATGCAGAACC
This sequence comes from Crossiella sp. CA198, assembly GCF_052078295.1. Classification (NCBI taxonomy): domain Bacteria; kingdom Bacillati; phylum Actinomycetota; class Actinomycetes; order Pseudonocardiales; family Pseudonocardiaceae; genus Crossiella; species Crossiella sp. CA198. The sequence goes on along the minus strand of NZ_JBQJIM010000004.1, from coordinate 251,047 downwards.
TTTACCACCGGGAGGTTCCTACCCCCACCCGAGGGCCGAGTGGCAGGCCGCTGCTGAACACCCTTGGACAGAAACAGAAAGTGGGCGCCGCGGCGCCGTGGGCAGGGCGGGACCCGTGGATCGTAGACGGCCACGGCGAAAAGGGGCTCGGTATCGGCTTCGCGATGGCCACCGGGCGGCCGCACGTGCGCGGCGATGTGGTGTGGCTGAACGGATCCGCGGGTGCGCGGGCGATTTTCGGCAGCGAGGTCTACCAGCAGGCAGGCGCCAGGGACGCGGTGCTGCTCGGCCACTGCTCGACCGCTGCCGCCTACCCCGGCCAGTTCTCCGTGGCCTACTTGATCAAGCAGGCAGCCGACCGGGAGTTCGGGCCGGTCACCCTGTGGGGCGCCGATCAGGTGGCCGCGCTGGCGAAAACGGGCAGACGGACCGTGCGTGACAGCGGGATGTTCCACGAGATCGGCGCGCCCGTGGCGTCCCCGCCGCCGGAACTCCCGGCCGCGGGGCCGGGTTCGGGCCCCGTTGTCACCAAGGGCGGCCCGCAACAGCCCCCGGCCAAGCGGCCCCGGCACGAGCCAGCCGCAGTGGCGTTCGCGGCCGGTCCGAACGCGCGCGGCGCGCTCGCCTTCGCCCGCGACCCGGCCGAACTGGCGCAGTGGCAGGCCGTCTACCAGGGGCTGCCCGCGCGTTCCGGTCAGCCCGATCCGTTCTACGTTTTCGCCACCGCCCGCGACCTGGCCGACGGCGCGGATCTGGCCGCCCGGGTCGCCGGTGCCGACGCCTACCGTCAGGCGCTGGCCGCCGATCCGGACCTCCCAGTGGCGGTGCTCGGCGCCGATCCCGCCCGCCACACCGGTGCGTTGCGGGAGTTCGCTGATGCGTTGCGTGGCTCTGGTTCCTACCGCGAGGTGCTCGCCGTGGACCAGTCGCGGCCCGGCGGTTTCCAGCGGGTCTCCCGGCTGGACCTGGCCGATGTCGAGTGGGTGCCGCTGACCGATGTGAGCAAGAAGGTCTACGGCGTGGGCTTCCCAGGGACGGCGGACGCGAAGCAGACCTGGGAGGCGTTGCCGGAGAAGGCCACCAGCCATTCGCGGCGGCTGATCGCGGAGAAGGACGAGGACCTCGACGACAGCGTGCTGAAGGGGACCGAGACCGTCGCGCCGTGGTCCCCGGCCACCGGGGCAGGCCGGACCGAACCGAGCCTGCTCACGTTGGAGGCCAAGGACGGCCGGCATGTGGTGCTGCTCAAGGGCAAGGACCGGCAGCTCGAGGTCAGTGGGGCCGAGCTGGCCGAGCTGACCCTGGCGACCACCGTGTTCGCCGCGGCCGGCCAGGCCGGCGTGCGGCCGCCGATCGTGCTGGCCACCAACGAGCTGACCCCCGGCCAGGTGGACCCGAACACCGCCCTGCTGGACTCGTTGCGGCGACTCGCCGGACCGTGGCCCGGCCACGCCAGGACCGGCTCGATCGGCTACGGCTTCTACGGCCAGCTGACCGTGCAGCCGGGCGAACGGTTCACCGAGATCCAGCTGGCCCTCAACGAGGTGAACCACTTCGCCACCGGCCCGCTGTTCGGCTTCCCCGTCGGGGCCGACCGGGACACCGCCATCAACCGGTTGCGGCAGTTCGCCGAGGGCGCCACCGGCGGTCCGTGGGGCGATCGGGATCCGATCTACGTCGCACTCGACGGCGCCAGCGGCCACGCGAACGTGGCACTCGGCAACGGCCGGATCACCGAGGCCGAGGGCGACAAGCTCGGCACACTGCTGCTGTCGGATCCCGGATTCCGCGCCCTGGTGGCGAACGAGCCGCACCGGCCGGTCGTGCTCGTCGCCGCGGAGGGCGCGGCGCGGCGGAACCACGGCGGGCTGGGCTTCGACTTCGCCGGCGCGTTGCGGTCCGCCGGGCACTTCAACGACGTCTACGCGCCCAGCGGGCCGGTCCGCGACCTGGCGTTCGAGCTGGTCTCGACCTGGCGGGACGGTGACCTGAAAACGTCCGTGCTGTCCAGCATGGAGGACAAGACCGACATCCTGCTGGTGCACGCACCTGGGGACGAGCACTTCGTCGCGACCCTGCATGCCTGGATCGAGCAGGCCGAAGAGGGCGCACTGGCCACCTTCCTGGACGCGCCCGGCCAGCCGCTGGACCAGCCGTGGACCGAGGACTCGCCGCCGGTGTTCATCCTCGCCCAGACCACCGGGCCCGGCTTCGCCGTCCAGCGCGCGGATCAGGCAGGCGCCACGATCTCGGCGACCGAACTGGCCCAGGCGCTGCGGGACGAGCCCGCCCTGCGCTGGCTGGCGGACACGGACTGGACCCGCCCGCTGGTGCTGATCGGCTTCGGTGCGCCGGTGACCGGGCTCCGGGAGTTCGCCGCCGCGCTGGTCCCCGGTGGCTACTCGCGCCCAATGTTCACCCCGGACGGCCGGATCGCCTTCGACCAGCCGGGCGCCCTGCGGATCGAGCACGGGCGGTTCCAGCGGGTCGCCCCGAGCACGCCCGGACCCGGCGAACTCATTGGCTACCCGCACATCCGCGCCGACGGCACGGTGCACGGCCAGTTCTTCCCCACCGAGGACTTCGACGTGCTCTCCGACGCGCTCAACGGCATGCGCTTCGTCGGCGCGACCCAGGACACCTACGAGCGGGAGGTCACCACCCTCGGGCAGCAGCGGATCGTGGGCGCGGCGGCGCCGTGGGCAGGGCGGGACCCGTGGATTGTGGACGGCCACGGTGAAAAGGGCCTTGGCATCGGCTTCGCGATGGCCACCGGGCGGCCGCACGTGCGCGGCGATGTGGTGTGGCTGAACGGATCCGCCGGCGCGCGGGCGATTTTCGGCAGCGAGATCTATCAGCAGGCCGGTGCCAGGGACGAGGTGTTGCTCGGCCACTGTCTGACCGCCGCCGCCCACCCTGGCCAGTTCTCCGTGGCCTACCTGATCAAGCAGGCGGGGGAGCGGGAGTTCCAGCCGCTCACCCTGTGGGGCGCCGATCAGCCGGTCGTGCTGCCGCAGACGGGCAAGCGGCGCGTGCGCGAGGACGGCATGTTCCACGAGATCGGCGTGCCCGTGGCGCCGGTGCCGCCGGAACTGCCCGCCGCGGGGCCGGATTCGGGCCCCGTTGTCACCAAGGGCCGTGCCGGGCGGATCGCCGCCGTCAGCTACCCGCCCAGCGCCAACACCCCCGGCGGCCTGGCCCTGGTGCCGGACCGCTCGCACACCCATGGCTGGCCGCTGCGGATGTACCAGGTGCACGCCGGCTTGGCCGTGGACCGGGAGGGCCCGCTCTACGTCTACCTGGTGGCCACCACGGACGGGTTCCTGGTCGGCGACAGCCGGGACCTGGAAGCGCGCGCGGCGGCCGGGACGATCCTGCGCGACGGCGGGGAGATCGCCGGGGATCCGGGCACCAGGGTGCGGATCGTCCTGCTCGCCCGCGACAGCCCCGACGACGCCTGGCGGCACGCGGCCGACTTCGCCACGGAACTGCGTCACGGAGGCGCGTACCGGCACGTCGAGGCGGCGGTGCTGACCGTCAACCCGGCGGCCGCCGCCGAGCTGCCCGCGGCCGGGGACGCCGACTTCCACCTGGTGTCCACGCCGCGCGCCGAGGAGGTGCGCCCGACCGTGCTGACCAACGCCGAGGGCCACCGCCACGGGTTCAACCTCACCGGCGATCCGTGGCCCGAGCGCGGCGCCAGGAACGCGACCACGCACGCCGAGCGGGTGCTGGCCGTCACCCACTACGACCAGCTGGGCAGGCGGATCGTCGAGGAACACCCGATGCCCGCGCAGTGGCGGCTGGAACCGGGCCGGACCCGGCCGATCGGGATCTACCTGGACGTGGCGCCCTCCGGCGACTTCCGGGTCGGCCTGCCCGCCGGGGTCGCCGTCGAGCGGACCCCGGAGCAACGGGCCGCCGACCTGGCCGCGGACCCTGGATTCGGCCAGGCGATCGGCGGCGGCGTCCGGCCCGCGCTGAACATCGTGGTCCGCGACACCGCGCCGGATGCCCCGCCGCGTCAGCACGTCGAGCGGTTCCTGGCCGAGCTGGGCAGGCGCACCGGCGGGCACTGGGAGAGCAACACCTACTCCGGCCCGGTCGAGTTCGACCCCTACGGCGTGCTGATCATCCCCGAGCCGAACACCTTCCGGCACCGGCCCACCCCGTTCCCCACCCGCGACCTCTTCCATACCGGCCGGGTCTTCGGCCTGCCGGCACCGGAGAACGCGTGGTCGCAGGCGGACATGCGGCCCTTTGCCACCGCGGTCCGGCAGGTCCGTCTCACCGGAGCAGGGCGGGACGGCCGGACACCGCTGTTCGTGCTCGCCGCCGGCTCCGGCCACAGCACGTCCGTGGCGCACCCCGGCGGATTCGTCACCGAGGAGAACGGCTACTGGGCCGGGGACTGGCTGGCCCGGCGGCCCGAGTTCACCGGCGCGCTGCGGCTGCACCCGGGCAGCCCGGTCGTGGTGATCACCCCGAACGGCGCCGCGCACAACGGTTACGGCGGCTTCGGCTTCGATTTCGCCTCCGCACTGCACGCGCACGGCCTTTACCCGGACGTGTACTCGCTCACCGGCGACGGCGGCCTGGCCTGGGACGCCGACCACCCGCCCGAGCTGGCCCTGGTGTCCCAGCCCAGGGCCGGGGAACTGGACGTGCTGCGGATCCGCGCCGCCGACGGCACCCCGCGACTGCTGCTGGTCCGTTCCCCGGGCGATGAGATCCTGGTGGAACGGTTGCGGCAGTGGGCATCGGCGAGCACACCCGGCACCCTGGCCACGGTCACCCTGCCCGCTGGCGAGGCGCCCGCGCCGTGGCGCGGCTCGGCCACACCACCGGTTTTTGTGGTGGCCAGGCGCACGCCCACCGGCTACCTCGGCACCCGCCGCGGCGAGCCGCTGGACCTGAGCCCGCGAGACCTCGCCGGAGTCCTGGGCAACGACCCCACCCTGCGCGGCCTGCTCGGCCGCGGCACCGCGGGCGCCGACCTGGTGCACGGGCAGGAACCCTCGATCGTGCTGGCCGCCCTGGGCGGGACCGTGCTGGGCCGCAAGGAAATCATCGACGGCTTCGCCGACGGCGGCTACTCGCGCACCACCCACACCGCGGCCGGGGAGTTCGACTTCCGGCCCGATGGCACCCTGCGCACCGACCTCGCGGAGTTCCGGTCGGCGCCACCACCGCACCCGAGCGCCGACACCGTGGTCAGGTACCCGGCCGTGCGCGCGGACGGCACGATCGACGGGGAGTTCCTGCCCTCAGAGGACTTCGACCTCCAGGCTGACGCGCTGGCCCACCGGAACACCGACGACGCGGGCAGTCGCTTCTACTTCCAGCAGCAGCTCAACGAGCAGGGGGCCGAGTACGACAACCTGGCCCTGGTCGCCCCGCACCACGACAACACCTGGAAGGTGGTCGCGCACGGCCTGCGGTCCGGCCTGATCGTCGCTCGGAAGACGGGTTTCCCGCACGGCAGGGGCGATGTGGTGACGCTGACCGGCCGGGCCGCCGCCCCGGTGCTGCACGGCAGCGCGACCTTTCTGCAGGCCCATCCGGAGGACTCGCCCTGGCTGGAGGCCAGGGTGTGCTGGCTGAACGCGCCCGCCTACCCCGGCGCGACGCCGGCCGCGTGGTCGATCGTGGACCAGTGGAACCTCGACCTGCCGGACCGGAAGTTGGCGGGCGCCACCGCCGCGAGCAACGTGCTGGAGCTGAAGTACCAGGGCGTCGCGCTCCGGGTACGCGGCGGCGGCACCTTCGCCGAGGTCGGCGTGCCCGAGGGTGAGCAGCCGCTGATCCGGGTCAGGGACCTGCTGGCCGACCGGTTGGACGAGGTGCGGCTGGAGTTCGCGGGGGACCAGGACCCCGCACCCGCCGAGCAACAGGAGGCGTTGCGGGAACTGGCATACCGGACCGCCCGCGCGGCCGCCGGCCGGGCCGTGCTGCAGCCCGGCAGCAGGCTCCCGTCGGTCACCCTGGCCACCGGCGCGCTCGACGGGATGCCGGTGCGGCTGGTCGAGCAGGAGTTCCGGACAGCATTGGCGGCCGAAGCCGAGGTGCTGGCCACACTCGGGTTGTCCTTCGACCTGGCCGACATCCCGATCCACGCGGTCGAGGCGGACGAGCCTGGCACCGGCCGCGAGGTGCTCGTCCAGGTGCACCTGGACAGAGCCACCGCCCACGCCGAGCTGTCCGGCGCCGGGTTCAGCGGCCCACCGCTGGCCAAATCGCCTGCCGCCGACGCCGCCCGGCAGGCGCGGCTGGACCTGCTCACCGACGAGATCGCGCAGATCAACCGGCACCTCGCGGCCTTCCCCGCCGGCTTCCAGACCGAACTGCGCGCCAGGACGCGGGTCTGGACCGAGCTGGGCGAGCGGCTGCGGTCCGGGCCGGACCTCCCCGATCTCACCGACCGGCTGACCGCCGCCCGCGAGCTGACCGGCCGGCTGCGCGCGATCCGGTTGCGGCACCTGGGCGTGATCCACGCCGACGGACTGGAGGTGATCGCGGGCGGCGGACACCCGCTGACCTTCCACCCCGATGGGGTTCCCGGCGGCGTGAGCAGCCGGGCGGACACCAGCCTCGGTTTCACCGTCGAGGTCCAGCCGGCCGACGAGCTGAGACAGGCCATCGAGCAGCGTCCGGAGTGGACGATCGTCTCGGAGTCCGCGCACACCAACGGGATCAAGGTGGTCTCACCGGTCGGCAAGGGCGATCGGGCAGGCTGGACCGGACTCGAGGACGTGCTGGCGGTCATCCGATCCCACCAAGGTCACGCCGGCGGCCAGGTGCACCTCGACTTCGCCGAACAGCTCCAGCCGCGGGAGCACGCCCGGCGCACGCGGCTGGCCAAGGCGTTCGAGGCGATCCGCGACCGCCTGGAGTTCCGGTTCCTCGCCGGCAGCCTGGATCCCGCGGTGTGGCAGGCGCATGCCGAGCTGTCCGCCGCGATGGCGCTGGCCGCCAGGGACCCGGCCCTGCACCGGCGGCTCGACGCGCTGGAAGCCGACCCGAGCAGCACACCGGCCGAACCCGAGGCGGCACTCGAGGTGCTGCTGGGCTTCCTGGAGCTGCTGCCGCTGAGCCCGGCGGCCCAGGAACAGGCCGTGCGGCTGTTCGCCTGGACCGACCAGCTGGACCAGGACGGGTACGCCCCGTATCCGGCCCACCTCTTCGCGGACCGTGCCTATGACCTGTTCGGCACCCCACCGCCCGCCGCTCAGCTCCCGGCCGCCGTGGCGGGACCCGCGCAGCCGGTGGCCGCGGCGGGCCCGCGCGAGGTCGAACTGCTGCTGCTGAACGACGCGCACGGCCGGGAGATCATGCTGGCCACCACCGTCAACGCGACGCATACCCAGCTGATGACCCGCACCGTGGCCAAGTACACCGACCTCGGCTCGCGGACGCTGGTGCTGGAGCGCGAGTTCTCGCCCGGTCAGAAGGTCACCCAGCTCGTCGACGCCGACTGGGCCGACGGCGTCAACCCGGTCCGGATGATGTTCACCGCCGACAACGGTTCGTTCTACGCCATGGGCAAGCGCGGCGCCCCGCAGCGGGTCACCGCCGAGGAGCTGGCCGAGCAGGTCGCGGCCAGCCCGGAGTTCCAGCGGCTGGCCGGCGGAGCGGTCCGGCCCGCGCTGTTGCTGACCACCCACGACACCACCGCGGCGCCCGGCGACCAGCGGCTCAACACGGCCTTCCTGCAGCGGCTGACCGAACTCACCGGTCCCTGGGTGGCCGACCACTACACCGGCCCGGTCGCGCACAACAGGTACGGCGTGCTGCTGCTCAACCAACGGCCGACCAGGTGGACGCCGCTCACCCTGGCCGACATCCAGCACTTCAGCTCCGGTGACACCATCACCTTCACCAACCGGCTGCCGACCTACACGGACAGCCGGATGCCGCTGCTGGTCGGGCTGAGCGGGACCGCGGACACCGCCACGATCACGCTGGCCAACGGGGTGCGCGCCGAGCTGAGCGGCGCCCGGCTCGGCGAGGTGGTGCTGGCCGAGCCCGAGTTCCGCAGGCTGCTGACCGAGAACCCGCTTCGCCCGGTCGTGCTCGAAACCGACGCGCTCGAGGTCAGGGTGGGCCACGGCGGAGTCGGCTTCGACTTCGCCGGCGCGCTGCGGGCGGAGAAGTTCTTCAACGAGGTCCACCTGCGATCCGGCGACGGCAAGCTGACCCTGGTGTCCACGCCCAGGCCCGGCGACCTGAAGACGACGATGATCATGGGGCCGATGGGGCGGCTGGCCGGCATCTTCGTGCACTTCCCCGGCGACGCCGCGGTGTACGACCAGGTGCGGCGCTGGGCGGCCAAGGGCGGGCAGCGCCGCAAGCGGTTCGTCAAGGCCGACGGCCGCTGGGAGCGCTTCCCGTGGCAGCGGGAGCCGGTGTTCCTGTTCGTCGCGCGCAAGGACAACGGCTACCGGGCGCTGCGCGCCGACGACCAGGAACTCCAGCTGGTCCCGGCCGAACTGCCCAGGTACCTGCGGGACGGCGACGACCTGAGGCTCATGCTGGGTCCGGAGGGCGCGGCCAACGGCGTCGAGGGGACCGAGGTCCCGGTGCTGGTGGCGGCCATCGACGGCCCCGTCGCCGACCTCGCCGGGATCGCCGCCGAATTCGTGCCCGGCGGGTACTCGCGGGCCTTCTACGGCCCGAGAGGCGGGCTGACCTTCGAGCGGACCGGCCGCCTGGTCATGGACGGTGACGGGTTCGACCGCATCGACCCGATCCTGCCGGGACCGGACCAGGTGCGCAGGTTCGAGCGGGCGGGCGCCCTGCTGGGCATGCGCGGCGAGTTCTTCCCGAGCAACCCCGAGGACCGCGCGTTCATGGCACTGCAGAGCACCCTGGAGAACCCGGTCCGCAGCCGCATCTACGCCAGTGTCGTGATGCCGCCGCCCGGCCCCGGCCCGCGGTACAAGCGCGTTGGCTGGTTCCTCAGCCCCAGGGGCGCGAACCCCAGCCACGTCTGGGCCGCCACCATGCACGGTGACGCTGACCTGGGTTTCCACTTCTCGATGGCCACCGGCCACCGCACCCGGCTGGGGGACACCGTCGCCATGACCGGGGCCGCGACCTCCGCCATCGTCCTGGGGTCCCAGGCGTTCCGGCGGGCCTTCGCCGGTTCGGCCAACGACGTGGAACTCACCCTGCTCTCGTGCAGTGCCGACGCCCGCGCGGCCGCGACCGGGCGCAGCATCGCCCAGGATCTCCAGGCGAACACCGCCCCGAACGACGCGGTGCGCACGCTCATCGCCGCCGACGGCAGGGTCTCCGCCGTACCTGGCGAGATACTGGGCGTCCAAGGCGGCAGCGGCCACTTCCGGGTGGTGCGGGCGCCGGGCGTGCCGAGGGACGAGCCGGTGTCGCTGTTGCACCTGGCCACCAACAACATCCCGCCGGCCCGGCTGGTCGCCGGCGGCGTGCCCGCTGTGCACCGGACCGCCCGGCTGGCGGCGCGGGCCGCGGTGTGGCGGCTGCGCCGGAACGCGCCGCAACTGACCGTGCTGATCACCGCGTACGGGCCGGACCAGGCGGCGGGCGTGGCGCTGGCCCAGCAGACCGAGGCGGTCTTCCAGGCCGAGTTCTTCGCCGAGTTCGCCCGGCTGGCCGAGTGGGGGCTGCCCAGCCCGCAGACCGTCCCGTACTACTGGTTCGGTTTCGACCTCACCGCCCTGCCCGGCGCGGCAGGCCCCGAGGCCTACGTCGAGGTCATGCTGCCCCCGGTCGAACTGGGCGTGTGGGCACTGCTGTCGGGGGACATCGTGGCGATCGAGCAGGAGTTCGCCCGGCTCGTGGGCTGAGCCGGACACCAGGCAGGCAAGCGAGTACAGAAGTGAGGGAGCACGATGGACACCGTGACCGAGCCGGCCGAGGACGCCCAGCCGGGCGAGAACTGGTTCCTGTTGATGGACCCGGAATGGCGCCCGGCCACCGAGCACGAGCCGCCGCCGCTGGAGGCCGTGGTCGGCCTGTGGCCGGTGGAGGAGGACGGGCAGGTCGGCAAGTTCCGGGCCAACCCGGAGTACGTGCCCGCGGACGAGAACTCGCCCTCGGATCCGCTGGATGCCGTGCTGCGGCTGGTGTTGCAGGGCCGGGCCGAGGTCGACCACATCCAGTTGATGTTGCGGGACACGCTGTTCGACATCGGGATGAACGGCGACGGCCGCCCGCTGCTCACCCGGTCCCCTGACGACCTGCTGTGCGTGGTGGTGGCCAGCGGGGAAGCGCACCGCAGGCGGATCAGTTCACCGGAGTGGCGGCGGATCGACCTGGACGAGCTGGTGGTGTTGCTGGCCGACGGGGTGGACGTGCTGTTCAACCCGGGTGGGATGGCCTCGGTGCGGCTCACCGGTGACTTCATGCGCGAGACGCTGATGATGGGGGAGGAGGAGGTCGCCGAGCTGCATGCCCGGCACCACGATCTGACCGGGCTGCGCGTGGTGCCCTGGGAGCCCGGCACGGGCGAACCCGCCGACGAGGAGCCCGCGCCAGGAACGTGACGGCTCAACGAGACGGGCAACTGGTCCGGCCGGGCGGAGCTGGGGCTCCGCCCGAACCGTTCGGCGACTAGGGGCGGGGCAGCCGGATGAAGTAGGACTTGGCGAAGGCACCGCAGTTCGAGGCGGGCAGGGCGTTGGTGATCACGTAGCCGGGCGGGATGGGCGAGATGTCACAGATCCACATGCCGCTGCTCTGCACGGGCACCACGAACCAGGAACCGAGACCGTTGCACCCTTTGCCGACGATGGTGATGACCTGTCCCGCCGGGATCGGCGACCCGGCGCAGACCCAGTTCAGCGCCCCCGCGGTGGTGGCCGGTGCGGCGGGTGCCGGTGCGGCGCTGACCGGGCTGGCCGGGCTGGCCGGGCTGGCCGCAAGGATGCCGCCAGCGATAGCCATTCCGGCGATTGCGGTGGCCATTCCGGCCATTTTTGGCCAGCGCGAATTGCTTTTCATGGAGTTGTCCCCCTGTTGGATCAGGCGCTTCGGATGAAGTAGGTCGGGCCGCCGCAGTTCAGGTTGGTTCCGGTGAACTCGACCCAGAACCCGGGCGGCAACAGGCCGGACTGGCGGATCCACCTGCGGTCCTGTGCGGGCGTGCTGAACCAGGCAGTATCGGTGCACCCCGCGCCCTTGCCGGTGCTGACGCCCCGACCAGGGCCACGCCGACGAACACCATGACCTGCATGGCGATTGTCGACTAGCGCGGGCGCAGGCGTGCGGAATTGTTCAAAGAATCTCCTCGCTGTGGGATTTGATCCCGAAAGTGCCCCCCTGGGAAAAACGTTATCCGGGTCGGTGGTGGCGGGGAATACGCCAAACGGGCTAATTTCGCTACAAGCTGTAGCGTAATCCGCGGCGGGCGGTGTCGAGGGCAGGATGCGGGGACTCCACAATGGACAAACGGACCGAGCCGTTGCCTGATTGTCCACAATGGAGTAGGCGTCCCGCGTCGCGCGCCGGAACCGGCCGCGGTGGGCGGTAGCGTGCGCCACCGTGCCGGGCATCGGCCCGGTGTTCGTTCGCTGAGTGCAGAGGTTGTCCTTGACCAGGTTGCTGCCCGCGGTCCTCGCCATTGTCGGGGCGAGTCTGCTTGCCGTGGCGTTGTTCGCCCCGTTCGTCGTCCGCAGTTACCGCCGCCGCGGTGAGCTGGGCCTTGGCCAGGCGGTGCTGGCCTTCGGGTTCCTGCTCTACGCGCTGGCCCTGCTGGCCTACACGCTCTTCCCGATCCCGCAGATCGACGCGGCCTGGTGCGCGGCGCACGCCACCCATCCGCAGCTGACCCCGCTGGCGTCGCTGGCCGATGTGGCCAAGCTCCAGCGCGGCAACGGTTTTGGCGCCGTGCTGGCCAACCCGGCGGTGCAGCAACTGCTGTTCAACGTGGCGCTGTTCCTGCCCCTGGGCGCGTTCCTGCGGCACTACACCCGCCGCAGCGCGCCGGTGGTCATCCTGGCCGGGTTCGGGGTGTCGCTGTTCATCGAGTGCACCCAGCTCACCGGGAACTGGTTCCTCTTCGCCTGCCCGTACCGCCTTTTCGACGTGGACGACCTGATCACCAACACCTCGGGCGCCGCGCTCGGTGTGCTGGCCGCGCCGCTGCTGCGGCTGTTCGACCGCAGCACCGAGATTCCCGCGGGCGATCCCCGTCCGGTGACCACCTTCCGGCGGTTCCAGGGCATGCTGGTGGATCTGCTCTCGGTGGTGATCCTGGGTGGTCTGCTGGCCGGTTCCACCAACGTGATCGCGCACTTCGCCTTCCAGGTGTGGCTCAACGACAGCCCCGGCGGGCGGCTGGCGCTGACCGTGCTCAGCACCTGGCTGCCCGCCGTCGTCCTGCTGGCCATCCCGGCCCTGCGACCGAGCGGCGCCACCTTCGGCCAGCAGGCGGTCCGGTTGCGCCGCACCGGTCCGGACGGCGGCCACCCCGGCGTCCGGATCCTGCCCGCGTTGCTGGCAGGCACCTTCGGCTACTACCTGTTCAGCGGCCTGGAGCAGTACTGGCCCGGGCTGAGCTTCCTGCCGGGCCTGCTGGCCTTCGCCGCGGTGGTGTTCGCCTGGCGCCCGCGCAGTCACCGCGGCTTCTCCGGTCTGGTCTCCGGCCTGCGCGTGATCGACGCCCGGACGGCGGTCGAGTCACCACGCGACCGGTAGCGATTCGATGCCGTGGATGAACGAGTCGCGGCGGAAGGCGATGGCACTGCCGGGGTCGGCCAGGCGCAGCTCCGGCAGCCGGGTCAGCAACGCGGTGAGCGCGGCGCGCAGTTCGAGGCGGGCCAGTGGCGCGCCCAGGCAGTGGTGCGCGCCGAAGCCGAAGGCGACGTGTCCCCTGGTGTGCCGGGTCAGGTCCAGGGTGTCCAGGTCGGGGCCGAACGCGGGGTCGCGATTGGCCGCGGCCAGGGACGCGCTGATCATCGTGCCCGCTGGATAGGTCTGCTCGCCGACCGTGGTGTCGGCGAGCGCGAGCCGGGGGAATCCGCTGGACACCACGCTGGTGAAGCGCAGGATTTCCTCCACGGCCCGGCCCACCGCCTCGTGCTCGTCCTGGGCGATGGCGGCCCGGAACAGCTTGAGCTGGTCCGGATTTTCCAGCAGCGCCAGCACACCCAGCGCGATGGTGTTGGCGGTGGTGTCGTGTCCGGCGATCAACAGCAGGTTGGCCAGTCCGGCGATCTCGTCATCGTCGACACCGCCGTCCGCGACGGCCTGCTGACCGTGCTCGCGGACGAGGTAGCCGAGCAGGTCGTCACCGGGCGCGCGCCGGGCCTTGGCGACCAGTTCCCGCATGTAGTCCAGGGCCTCGTCCTCCAGGGCGCCGCGCCGGGCGGGCGGCAGGGTGGAGGAACTGATCAGGGCGGCCCGTCGCTGGAACTGGTCCTGGTCGGCGTAGGGGACGCCGAGCAGGCGGCAGATCACCAGCGACGGAACGGGCATGGCGAAGCCGGACACCAGATCGCCAGGGGCGCCCGCGGCGACGAACTGGTCCAGCTGCTGGCTGACCACGAGTTCTACTTGCGGGGCAAGGGTTTTGATCGCCCGGACGGTGAAACGCGGTGCCACGGTGCGCCGCACCCGGCCGTGTTCGGGCGCGTCCATGAGCAGCAGCATGCCTGCCCGGCGGCGGCGGATCTGCTCCTCGGTCAGGCCGATGGCGGTGCCCTCGGGCGGTGGCACCGAGCCCAGGCTGAGCGTGTCCGTGCCGTGCACCGCGTGCGCCTGGGCGTGCCCGGCCACCAGGGTGCTGACCCGGCCGGTCACGGTGGTGACCGGGCAACTCGTCCCGCTCGCCTGCACCGCGCGCAGCGAGGCGTGCGGGGCGAACCGGTCCCGGCGCGACCCGAGTGGCTGCAAGCTCTCCGCGGCCGGCCGGTGGTCGGTGGATTCGGTCATGGTTGGCCTTTCGTCGTCGGGCCATCAGGTGAGCGGAAGTCGCAGCCGGAGCTGGAATCCGCCGTCGGCCGTGGGGCCCGCGTGGAATCGCCCGTCCAGCAGGGCAGCCCGTTCCTGCAAGCCGATGAGCCCGTGGCGGGCGCTGGGCAGGGCGAGGGCGGGCCGGCTGGACGCGGTGTTGGTGACGGTGACGGTCAGGTCGGTGTTGTCCTGGTTGAACTCGATAATGGCCTTGGCACCGGGGGCGTGCTTGCGGACGTTGGTCAGCGCCTCCTGGATGGTGCGGTAGATGGCCCGCTGCACCGGCGCCTCGATGCCAGTGGGGATGCCGCCGGTCAGCTCGATGTCGATCCCGCTGTTGTCGATCAGCCAGCGCAGCTCGGTCAGCGTGGGCTGCGGGGCGAGTTCGGTGGCGGGGGTACCGGCGGCGCGCAGCAGGTTGATCATGTGCCGCAGTTCGTCCAGGGTGTTCACCGACAGCGTGCGGATGTGCGCCGCCGCCGCCCGCGCGGTCGGATCGGTGGTGCTCACCGTGACCACGGCGGCCTGCACCGCGATCAGGCTGACCTGGTGGGAAACGACGTCGTGCATCTCGCGGGCCAGCTGGTTGCGTTCCTTGGTCAGGATCACCTGGGCGTCGAGTTGCCGTTCGTGGTCCCTGGCTTCCTGGACCTCGGCCAGCCGCAGGGCCAGTTCGTGCCGGGTGCGCAGGAACCGGCCGAGCAGGATCGACCCGCCCGCCAGCAAGATCGAGTCCATCAGGTTGAGCGCCAGTTCGGTGGCCGTGACAGCCGAGCCCGGCGCGGGCAGCGGGAAGAACTGGCAGACCGCCACGGCCAGCCCGCAGCCGCTGATCAGCCACCAGTTCCGGTACCGGGCGGCGACCGTGTACAGGACAACGATTGCCGGGATAAGCAAATCGAGGAACATCAGGGCGGGCAGCGCCAGCACGAAGGCGGGTAACGGCCAGCGGTGCCGCGGCACCAGCGCGAGCACGGCGAGCACGCCGAACGCGGTGGCCGCGGTCAGCTCGGTGAACGCGGCGAAGGTCGCCTCGATCGCGGCGACGCCGACCACAGCGGCGGTGACGGGCCACTCGCGCGGCCGGTGGGTCATGGCCGGGGTCCCGGCTCGGCGAGCAGGCCGGCGCGCTCGGCCACCAGCGCCGCCTGCACCCGGCTGCCCACCCGCAGCTTGGTCAGGATGGCGCTGACGTGGTCCTTCACCGTGCCAGCGCTGAGGTGCACCCGGGCGCCGATCTCGTTGTTGGACAAGCCTTCCGCGATCAGCACCAGCACCGCGTGCTCCCGTTCGGAGAGCTGTCCGGCCCGCGCCACGGCCGCCGCGTCCGTGCGCGCCCCGAGGTAGCCGTCCACCACCGTGCGGGTGACCTTGGCGGAGAGCACCACCCCGCCCGCGGCCAGGGTGCGCACCAGCTGGGCCAGCTGCACGGGCGCGGTGTCCTTGAGGATGAAACCGGCCGCGCCGGAACGCAACGCGGTGGCGATGTACTCATCGGAGTCGAAGGTGGTCAGCATGGCCACCACCGGTGCGGGGCGCAGGCACTGGAGCCGGCGCAGCACGGTGAGTCCGTCCACATCGGACATCCGGATGTCCAGCAACACCACATCGGGCCGCTGCCGTTCCACCTCGCGCACCGCCTGCTCGCCGGACGCGGTGGCCACCACCTGGATGTCCCCTGCCGCCTGGAGGATGAGGCGGAAACCGGACCGCACCAGCTCTTCGTCGTCCACGACGACCACCCGAATCACGCCACGCTCCTTTGCGGGGTCCAGACTCGCCTGCACCAGCTCAGGCGATCACTGGCCGCGCTCGGCGGTCAGGGTGAGCCAGCCGGAGATCATCGGGGCCCAGTCGTTGACCCGCGCGTCCAGGTGCGACATCCGGAAGTGGCCGAAAGCGTTGTCGCCCTGCGGGAACACGCCCCCGCGCCGGTCGGCCGTCAGCAGCACGCACAGCTCGGACTGGCTTGCCACGAAGATCAGTTCGACCTCCTCGATCCGGTCCGTGAACTGGGTGGGCGGGGCGAACGCGAGTGCCTGGTAGCAGCCCAGCTCCTGGGGCGGGTCCGGCACCCGGCCCGCTTCCACCCCGGTGCCGCGGAAGGAGAAACCGAGCTGCCGCAACACGTCGAGGACCCGCTGCTGGGCGGGCAGCGGGTTGACCTGCACCCAGTCGAGGTCGCACGAGCCCGGCCCCACCAGCTCGGTCCGGATCGCCGCGGCCGTCCGGGGCAGCGGCGCACCACTGACCGCGGTGATCGGCATTTCCCACGGCACCGGCAGCTGGAACGGGAGGATGGCCAGCTCACCGGCTGACATCCGCAGGCCGTCCCGCAGCACCAGCCGGGCGTACTCGGCGCCACCGCCGGGCCCGCTCTCGCTCTCCGCTTCGGTGACCAGCGACAGCAGGACCTGGCTGATCTCGCCCGCCGCGGACCCGCCGTGCACGCGCACCTGTCCGCGTACCGGCTGGCCGGGCATGGCGTGCGGCGAGTCCAGGACCGTCGTGACGGTGGGGCCACCGATGCCGACCTCGCTCAGTGTCATGTGGATCAGCCTCGCGGGCGCCAGCTGCCTGCCACATCAGTCAGGAGTCCAGAACGGTGCTCTGACTGGCTGGATGGCCCCCCGCCGGGTGGGGGGAGCTGTCGTGGCTCTCCCGTGCGGTGTGCAGGGCAGGGGCCGACCGGCGGGGGATCTTCCCTCCGGTCGGGGGGTTGTTCTGGTCGCCTGACGGATGGGTCTGCGCCGCGCCACGCGCGAGGCTGCTCCACATGGCCCTAGCGGAGGAACGCCGTCAGTACCGGCTGGGCGACGCCCCAGGGCGATTGCCGTTGCTGGGCAACGCGCTGCACATCTTCCGGGATCCGCTGAACTACCTGCCCGCGCTGCGGGAGCAGGGCGATGTGGTGCGGGTGCGGCTGGGGCGCAGCACCGCGTACATGGCGGTGACGCACGACGTGGTCCAGGAGGTGCTGCACAACCCGCGGACCTTCGACAAGGGCGGGGAGTTCATCGACAAGATGCGGGTCATCCTCGGCGACGGGGTGGGCACCTGCAGCTCGCGGACGCACAAACGCCAGCGCGGCTTCATCCAGCCTGCCTTCCAGAAGGCCAAGATCGAGGCATACAGCGGGGTGATGGCCCGGCACGTGGCCGAGCTGGTCGACTCCTGGCGGCCGGGGCAGGAGATCAACCTGCCGGGCGAGATCAGCAGGCTGACCACCCGGGTGACCGCGCAGCTGATGTTCTCCGACGAGCGGATCGGCGCGGACGCGATCGCGGAGGTCCAGCGCTCCTTTCCGGTGGTGTGGCGGGGGGTCTACCGCCGGATGATGGTGCCGCTGCCGGTGGTGCACCAGGTCCCGACCAAGGCCAACCGGGAGTTCCGGCATGCGCTCCAGCGGCTGGAGGACGTCATCTCCGGCATGCTGGCCGGCTACCGCGCGGGCACCCGGCCGGATGAGGACTTCCTGTCGATCCTGTTGTCGGCGCGGGACGAACAGGGCAACGGCCTGAGCGACACCGAGATCCGCGACGAGTTGATGACGGTGCTCGCGGCCGGTGTCGAGACCCCGGCCGCCGGCCTCACCTGGGCGCTGTACCTGCTGAGCAGACATCCCGAGGCCGAGGCCCGGCTGCACGCGGAGGTCGACTCGGTGCTCAACGGCCGCGTCGCCACCGAGGCGGACTTCCCGGCGCTGCCGTTCACCAACCGCGTGGTGAACGAGGCCCTGCGGCTGTACCCACCGGTCTGGTTCATCACCCGCCGGGCCACCGTGGACACCACCCTGGGCGGGCACCGGATCCCTTGCGGCGCAAGCATCCTGTTCAGCCCCTACGCCCTGCACCGCGACCCGGCGGTGTTCGCCGATCCGGACGCCTTCGCGCCCGACCGCTGGCTGCCCGAGAACCTCCGGACCCTGCCGAAGAACGCGGTGATCTCCTTCAGCGGCGGCACCCGCAAATGCCTCGGCGATGTGCTGGCCAACCACGAGATGACCATCGCGCTGGCCGCCATCACCGCCCGCTGGACGCTGCGGCACAAGCCGGGCCACACGCTGTGCCCGGTGGCCAAGGCGGAGCTGACCACCGGCGACCTGCCGATGATCCTGCAGCCCCGCCGCCCCGGAATCACGTCGTGACCGATGCGCCCGCGGACCTAGCCGGAGCGTTGCGCCTGGATCCGCCGGCCGGGCACCCGCTGCTCGACCTGCCCTCGGCGATTTCCCCGCACCTGGCCGAACTCGAAGGCGGCATCCTCGACTGGGCCGACCGGGACGCGCTGCTGGACGGCCCCAGCGCACGGGACAAGCTCGCCCGCACCCGGCTCGGCGAACTCATCGCCCGCTCGTACCCGACCATCGCCCCAGCCCGGATCCCCGCCGTCACGGGCTGGTTCACCTGGGCGTTCGTCATCGACGACTGCCACGAGCAGCCGAGCGGCGACTACGACGCGGCGGCGGCCCGCACGATGGACATCCTCGCCGGTGCACCAGGATTGGCTGGCGCGACACCGCTGGAAGCCCAGCTGTCCGAGGTGTGGCACCGGCTGTCGGCCGGGATGAGCACGTCCTGGCGGCACCGGTTCGCCCTGCACATGGCGCATTTCCTGGTCGCCTTCAAGTACGAGGCGTTCAACCGGCGGCACCGGCAGGTCCCGGATCTCGGGTGGTACCGCCAGTTCCGCCGGTCCTCCGGCGGCATCACCCCGTCGCTGGACCTGATCGAGGTGGCCACCGGCCAGGAGGTTCCCGCGCTGCTGCACGAGTTCGAGGAGACCCGGCTGATGTTCAACCGGGCGGCCGACGTCGTGGTCTGGGTGAACGACATCGTGTCGCTGCGCAAGGAACTGGCCGCGGGCGAGGTCAGCAACGGCGTCCTGGTGCTGGCCCGCGAACGCGACCTGGACCTGCAAACGGCCGTCGACGAGACCTACGTCCTCATCGGCGGCCAGCTCGCGGAGTTCCACCAGGCGGAGGCCGAGGCGGAAACCCTGCTGGGGCACTGGCGCGGCCTGGAACCCGCGGCGGTCGACGCCGTGCGGACCTTCGCCGACGGTCTGCGCTCCTGGATGCGCGGGAACCTCGATTGGTCCGCGCACAGCGACCGCTACCAGGTCACCGACGGCATCCGGCTGGCCACCGTCAACTGACAATGGGGGCAGGGCAATGGATTTCGAGCCGAACCAGGAACAGCGCGCACTGGCCGAGCGCGCGTTCGAACTGGGCTCCGCACTGAACGGCGGTCTGGCGGAGCGAGTGCGCGCGGGGCGGTTCGACCGGGATATGTGGCGTCGCTGCGGGGAATTCGGGCTGTTGGGGCTGAGCGTGCCCACCGCGGACGGCGGCCTTGACCTGGACTCGCTGAGCACCTCGCTGGTGATCGAAGCCTTCGCCAAGGGCTGCCAGGACCTGGGGCTGCTCTTCTCCGCCTGCGCGCACCTGTTCGCCTGCGCGATGCCGATCGCCGAACACGGCGGGCCGGAGCTGCGCACCCGGCTGTTGCCCAGGCTGATCTCGGGGGAGTGGATCGCCGCGAACGCGATCACCGAGCCGGAGGCGGGCTCCGACGTGCACGCGTTGCGCACCACCGCGATCCGAGACGGCGCGGACTACGTGCTCAACGGCGTGAAGAGCTTCGTCACCAACGGTCCGGTCGCCGACCACATCCTGGTCTACGCCAGCACAAACCCCGCCGACGGGCACTTCGGGCTCAGCGCGTTCGTGGTGGACCGGCACTCGCCTGGACTCACCGTCGGGCCGAGTTTTGCCAAGCCTGGCCTGGCGACCTCGCCCCTGTCCCCGATCTACCTCGATGACTGCCGGGTGCCCGCCGCGAACCGGCTCGGCGCCGAAGGCGCGGGCAGCACCATCTTCGGCAGCTCCATGGCCTGGGAACGCACCTGCCTTTTCGCGGCCTACCTGGGATCGATGGACCGTCAACTGGCACAGACGATCGCGCACGTGCGCACCCGAAGGCAGTTCCGCAAACCACTGTCCCGGCAGCAGGCCGTCGCGCACCGGATCGCCGACATGAAGCTCCGCCTGGAGAGCGCTCGGCTGCTGCTGTACCGGGCCTGCACGCGGCGGGACCGTGGCATGGACAGCACCCTGGAGGTCTCCCTGGCCAAGCTGGCGGTCAGCGAGGCATCCATCCAGAACGCCCTCGACGCCATCCAGTTGCACGGGGCCACCGGTTTCCTGTCCGAGGGCGGCGTGGTCGACGCGCTCGGCGATGCCCTGCCCAGCACGATCTTCTCCGGCACCTCCGAGATCCACCGCGACCTCATCGCGAGAGGACTGGGGCTGTGAGGCTCGAACAGCTCCTGCGCGGACAGGCCCACCGCACCCCGGACGCGCTCGCGATCAGCGCTCCGGACGGTCAGCTGACCTACCGCGAACTCGACGACCTCGCCGACCGGCTCGCCGGTGCACTGGCCGATCTAGGGGTGCGCGGCGGGGACTTGGTGTTGCTGTGGCTGGACAAGTCGGCCTTCGCCGTGGCCGCCATGCAGGCCGTGCTGCGGCTGGGCGCGGCCTATGTCCCGGTCGACTCCCACAGCCCGGCCCGGCGGGTCGCCGACCTGATCGCGGACTGCGCGTCCGCGGCGGTGATCACGACCCGGGAGCGGCTGGCCGAACTGGCTGAGTTAAACCCCGAGCTGACCTCGATGCCCGCCCTGAGCCCTGGGGAGTTCCCGGCCCGGCCCGGTCCCGACCAATCGGTCGGTTCGCCCGGGGAACTGGCCTACGTGCTCTACACCTCCGGATCCACCGGCAAGCCCAAGGGCGTCTGCGTCACCCATCGCGCCGCACTCGCCTTCGTCGACTGGGCGGTCGGTTTGCTTGCTGTGCACGGCGGGGATCGGCTGGCCAACCACGCCCCGTTCCAGTTCGACCTGTCCGTGTTCGACCTGTACGCGGCCTTCCACACGGGCGCCTCGGTGCACCTGATTCCGGCGGGCACCCCGGCCCGCGGCCTGGTGCGTTTCATCCGGGAACACCAGATCACCGTCTGGTACTCGGTGCCCTCGGCCCTGACCCTGATGATGGAACACGGCCGTCTACTGGAAATAGACGACCTGCCGCTGCGGGCCGTGCTGTTCGCGGGCGAGGTCTTCCCACTGCCCGACCTCAAGGCACTGCGGGCGCGCTGGCCAGAGCTGGCGCTGTACAACTTCTACGGCCCCACCGAAACGAACGTCTGTACCTACCACCCGGTCGGTTCGCTTCCCACCGAGCACACCACCCCGATCCCCATCGGCACCGCCGCGTGTGACAACCAGGTCTGGGCCATCCGCCCGGACGGCAGCCGCGCTGGTCCCGGCGAGGTGGGCGAGCTGGTGGTGGACGGGCCAACGGTGATGGCCGGTTACCTGGGCGAAGCCGTTGGCCGGCAAGGGCCTTACGCCACCGGTGATCTCGTCCGGCCGCGTGCCGACGGCGCGTTCGACTACCTCGGCCGCCGCGACCATCAGGTCAAGGTTCGCGGCCACCGGGTGGAACTGGGTGAGATCGAGGCGGTGCTGGCCGCGCACCCGGACTTGGCCGAGGCGGTGGTCCTGGTGACCGGCAGCGGGCACCGGGCCCGGCTGTGCGCCTGTGTCCGTGCCCGCGCGGGCCGCACGCCGTCCGCCATCGAGGTGAAGCGGTTTCTCGCCGAACGGCTGCCGCGTCACCTGGTCATCGACACCCTCCGCCAGTTCGAGCAGCTGCCCCGGACCGCCACCGGGAAGGTGGACCGGCAGCAGCTGCTCGCCGAAATACAGGGAGAGAAACACCGGTGAACGAGACCGAGAAGCAGCTGCACCAGTTCATCGCCGAGGTGTTGCTACCCGGGGAGGACATCGAGTTCGACGCCGACACCCCACTGCTGGAGTACCGGCTGATCGACTCGCTCAACGTCGAGCAGCTGATGGTGCACGTGGAGCACACCTACGCGGTCTCCCTGGAACGACACACCCCGTCCCAGTGGAACACCATCCGCAAGATGGCCGCACTCATCCAGGCGGGCGGTGCCGGTGCGCACTGAGCCTGGCCCGCCGCCGCACCAGCCATTCGACCTGGCCGATCCGGCCGCCTACGCGACGGGCAGCGCGCACAGCACCTGGCACCGCCTACGCCAGACCGAACCAGTGCGTGTGGACCGCACCCCGTCCGGCGTGCCCTACTGGTCGGTCTTCACCCACCGGGACTGCGCGGCAATCCTGCGCGACACCAACACTTTCAGCTCCGCGTCCGGCACCATCCTGGACTCCATCGGAGCCCCGGACCCGGCGGGCGGACGCACCGTGGTCCTCGCCGACCCGCCGGCGCACGCCCCGCTCCGCGCACTCACCATGCGCCACCTCGGCCCGGCCGCGGTGCGCGCGCACGCCGAGGCGATCCGCGAGCGCGTGCACCGCCTGGTCGCCGCCCTGCCCTTGGGCGAGCAGGACATCATGCCTGCCTTGCGGCGACTGCCGATGCTCGCCCTGGGCCCGCTGCTGGACCTGCCCGAGCGGGACTGGGACGCCATGGTGTTCCACGCGATCGGCTGCATCGCCCCCGCCGACCCGGAATTCACCAGGGGCAGCACCACAACCACCCTCCAGCACACGCACGCCAAGCTCTTCCACCTGATCCACACCGCCCTGCAGAACGGCAACGCCTTCGCCGACGACCTGCGCTCGATCACCCTGTCCGACGGACCCACCAGCAGCCGCGATGTGCTGCTGAACCTCTACAGCACCCTGATCGGCGGCAACACCACCACACCCCATGTCGCGGCACACCTGTTGCTGCGCCTGGCCGAACAACCCGAGCTGTGGGACGCCGAACCCGCCCACCTCCCGGCCCTGGTCGAGGAGGGCGTGCGCTGGGCCACCCCAACCCAGAGCCTGGTCCGCCGGGTGACCACCGATATCGAACTCGGCGGCAGGCAACTCCGCGCGGGCGACTGGGTGGCCGCCTGGGTAGCCTCGGCCAACCGAGACGAGTCCGTCTTCCCCGACCCGTACCGGTTCACCCCCGGCCGCCCGGCCAGCGCCCACCTCGGCTTCGGCCGCGGAGCGCACTACTGCGCCGGCGCGCAGGCCGCCCGGCTGCTGCTCAGCTCGCTGATCGAGGAACTGGCCCACCGCCGCCTGCGCTTCAGCCTCGTCCAGGAGCCACAGCACCTCAGTTCCACCGCCATCAACGGGATCACGACCATGCCGATGAGGTTCTTCCGATGATGTTCCAGCCAGGCGAACCCATTCCGCAGACCATGGCCGGTTACGGCGAACTCGCCGTCCGGCGGCTCTGCCAGGCCTCCGGGCTGGCCGAGCTGGAAACCCAGGCCGTCGACGGCTACCGGATCATGACCGAATCCTGGGGCCAGCGGCGGATCGAGGACGGCCCGCCCTGGTCGATCCTCACCCCGGACAGCACGCCGATCGAGTATTCCGTTCTCCTGCAAGACGAACCGGTCGCCGTGCGAGTGGCCATCGAGGCCCTCGCCGACCCACCGACCCCCGACGGCTACTGGGCCAACGCGCAACGGCTGACCGCGCGCCTGGCCGAGACCTACGGCCTGTACACCGAGCACCTGCACCGGATCGAGCACCTGTTCGCCCCACGCCCCGGCCTGCGCCAGCCCATGGTGGCACTGCACGTCATGGGCTGGTCCCGCACCGGGGCCCCCGAAGGCAAGATCTACCTGTGCGTGCCCCGGTCCGAACCCGGCTACTGCGGGCCGATCTACGACGAAGCACTGACCCTGCTCGGGTTTCCCGGCCAGTGGCAACGGATCGCGGACGCCCTGCACCCGGATGACGTGGTGCCCTTCTTCTCCCTGGACCTCAGCGACGCGCCCTCGGCCCGCACCAAGGTGTACGTGCAGCACCGGGGAAGACTGACCGCACAACGCCTGGAGCGTTTCGACCGCCTCGCCGCCAACCCACACGCCGGGGCTGGCCCGGCACTGGCCAGGATCGCCAACCGCGCGGAACAACGCTCGGCCTGGGCTCCCGGCGCCACCGCCCGGACCAAACTCCAGTGGCGGTCCAACAGCCGTCGCTACTGGTCGGCCGACACCTACGTGGCGCTGGTGCACGGCCAATCGCAGCCGATTGACACCGTGCTGCACCAGTTCGCGCTGCCCACCCGCTGCCGCAACGACGCCGAGTCCGACCGGATGGTGCACGAGGTTCTGGATGCCTTCGCCGTCTCCGACCGCAGCCGCGCGGCCTACACCCGCTGCGTGGATTCCCTGGTCGGACCAGACCCGGCGAAGCAGATGTACAACCTCACCTACGTCAGCGCCCGTCACGACGACTCCGGCACACCCCGGATCGCGGTGTACTTCAACCCCCGGATGTTCCACTCCCGCTTCGGCCTGACCAACGGCGACCTGGCCCAGACCTGGCGTTTCCAGGGCATGTCCGTGCCCAGGACCGAGTGGTGAGCCCGGTGCGCACCGGCCTGCTGCGGGTGCCCGGCGCCGGACTGCACTACGCGATCTGCGGCAGCGGCCCGCCACTGGTGATCCTGCCGGGCGGTGGCGGCGACGCCGACTGCGCGGGCCCGCTCACCGAGACCCTGGCCGCCGACTTCACCGTGCTGACGTACGACCGCCGCGGCCAGACCCGCACCACGGTCGACGATCCCGTTGCCGCGCCTGGCATCCGGCAGCACGCGGCGGACGTGCACGGCCTGCTGACCGGCCTCGGCCTGACCGGGGCAGTGGTGTTCGGCTCCAGCACCGGCGCGGTGATCGGACTCGACCTGGTACGGCAGCACCCGGACCTGATCCGCCGTTTCGTCGCCCACGAACCGCCGCTGCCGTCGCTGCTCGATGCCGAGGACCGGGCGGCGGTGCACGGCGTGGTCGGTCAGGCACAACGGCTGCACCGCACCGGCGGCTGGCAGGCGGTGTTCCGGCGGATGAGTCAGGTGCTGGAAGTGCCGCTGACCGACCACACCGACCGCACCGCCGAGGTGGCCTGGTCACCACCGACCCGGCGCACCTCGGCCAACCTGAACTTCTTCCTCACCAACGATTTCGGCGCCACCTGGGAGTACCAGCCGGACGAGCAGGCGTGGGCGGCTCTGCGCGAGTCGGCCACGGTGATCACTCCGGCGGTGCGCGCGTGTGGGACCGGCCGGGAGACCCTGCTGACCCGCTCCACCCTGGCCCTGGCCGAGCTGCTCGGCACCGCCACGGTCGAGCTGCCCGGCGGCCACGACGGCTACCGCACCCACCCCTACTCCTTCGCCGCGGCCCTGCGGGAGGTGCTGGCCGGATGACCACCATGCGCGAGTTCGGCGAGACCGCCCTGCGCGAACTGTGTCGCGCCACCGACCTGCCCGACCTGGCACCCCAGGTGCTCGACGGCTACCGGACCCTGACCGAGTCCTGGGGCGACCGCCGGATCGACCAGCCCCCACTCTGGTCCACCCTGACCTCCGACAACACCCCGCTGGAACTCTCCGTCGTCCTCACCGACGGCCCGGTCGCGCTACGGGCCACCGTCGAGGCACTGGCCGAGCCCTCGAACCCGGCGACCTACTGGGCCGCCGCCCAACGACTGACCGCCCGGCTGACCGAGGTCTACGACCTGTCCCCGGCCCGGCTGCGCCGGATCGAGCACCTGCTGACCCCGGACCCGGCCCGGCGACCACCCATGGCCGCCTTCCACACCCTGAGCTGGTCCCGCGCCCGGCGCCCGGCAGGCAAGGTCTACCTCTGGCTCGGCGGTACCACACCACGCACCTGCGGCCCCACCTGCGACGAGCTGCTGACCGCACTCGGCTTCCCCGGCCAGTGGCCCCGCCTGGCCAACGCGCTGCACCCCGAGGACGTGCTGTCCTACCTCTGCCTCGACCTCGGCGACAGCCCGGCGGCCCGGGTGAAGCTGTACGCGCAGCATCGCGGCCGCCTCGCCGCCGAGCGTCTGGCCCGCCTGGACCGGCTCGCCCCGCACCGCCTTGCCGGAGACGGTCCGGCCCTGGCCCGGCTGGCCGAGAGCGCCGCGGCGCGATCCGGCTGGCCGGACGGGGTGCCCGCGCGCACCCGGCTGCAATGGCGGTCCAACAGCCGCCGCTTCTGGGCCTGCGGCACCTATATCGCCCTGGTCCACGGCAGGCCCGACCCGATCGACTCGGTCACCCACCAGTTCGCGCTGACCCCGCACTGCCGCAACGACAATGAGGCCCGCACGATGATCCGCGAGGTGCTGTCCGCCTACCAGGCCCCCGAAGCCGCGCGGTCGGCCTACGAGCGCTGCGCCGAGGTCTTCGCCGGTCCCGACCCCGCGTCCCAGATGTACGCACACACCTACGTCAGCGCCCAGCAGACCAGCGACGGCCCACCCCGGATCGCGGTGTACTTCAACCCCCGCATGTTCCACGCGAAGTTCGGCCTGACCAACGGCGACCTCGACCAGGCCCGGCGGTTCCACCATGCCTGACCTCGCCCCACTGGGCCTCAACCTGGCCCTCACCTTGGCCTTGGTGCTCCTGCTGACCCTGATCACCTTCTGGGTGGCCGTGCGCCGGAACCGCTACGACACCATCGACAGCGTCTGGGGCCTCGGCTTCGTCGTGGTGGCCCTGGCCGGATTCGCCCTCTCCGCCGGTCACGGCACCCTGCCCGTCCGCCTGCTGGTCACCACACTCACCGTGATCTGGGGCCTGCGCCTGTCCGCGCACATCCACGCCCGCAACCGGCACCGGCGCGAGGACCGGCGCTACGCCGCCATCGTGGTCATGGCCAACGCCCGCCCCCGGCCGAAGACCTTCCTGCTGACCAGGGTCTACCTGGTGCAGGCCGGGTACCTGTGGCTGGTCTCGCTGCCGGTCCAGCTCACCCAGTACCTCGGCGGCGAACTGAGCTTGCTGCACTGGATCGGCACCGGCGTCTGGCTGACGGGTTTCTATCTGGAGGCAGTCGCGGACGGGCAGTTGCGCCGATTCCGCGCCGACCCGGCCAACCACGGCAAGGTCCTCGACCAGGGCCTGTGGCGCTACACCCGGCACCCCAACTACTTCGGCGACGCCTGCCTGTGGTGGGGCCTGTACCTGCTCGCCTGCGACACCTGGCTCGGCGCCGCCACCGTCTTCGCCCCACTGCTGATGACGGCCCTGCTGGCCGGCGGCTTCGGCGGCAAACCCATCCTGGAACGCCACCTCCGCCTGCACCGCCCGGACTACGCCGCCTACGCCCGCCGCACGAGCGGCTTCTTCCCGTTGCCACCGGGAAAATCGGGCAACCAGGCGGGACTCCGAGGCAAACCAGGCAGCCACGGATAGCTGCCGCCACCGGCTGCCCCTATACAAGGAGTGGAGCCGAAACGGGGAGGACAGGCATGGAGGATTTCAGCTGGCTACGCGGTCGCACGGCGGAGCTGGTCGCCGCGGTGGCCAACGGCGACCGCAGGCGGGCCGAACAGCTCGTCGCGCACACCAGCGCCGAAGGCGGGGTCGAAGCCGCGGGGCGCCTGCTGACCGAACTGCTGGTGCAGATCCAGTTGCAGGCGACCACCGCGACACCTACCAGGTGACCGGCATCGAGTGCACGCCGAAGAGCACCCCGTCGTACTTGAACGGCAGCTCCGCCACCGGCACCGCCAGCCGCAGTCCAGGAATCCGCTCGAACAGTGTCCGGTAGGCGATCTCCATCTCCACCCGCACCAGGTTCTGCCCCAGGCACTGGTGCACGCCGTAACCGAAGGCCACGTGCTGGCGGGCGCCACGTTCCGGGTCGAACTGGCCGGGGCAGCCGAACATCGACTCGTCGTGGTTGGCCGCGGCTACCAGCGGCATGATGCCCTCACCGGCCCGCACGAGCTGGCCGTTGATCTCCAGGTCGGCCACCGCCACCCGCAGCGCCACCAGGTCGGCCACCGAGTGCAGCCGCAGGGTCTCGTCCACCACCCGGTCGTCGCCGATCCACTGCGGGTTCTGGAGCAGGGTCAGCACGCCCAGCGCGATGTTGTTGGCGGTGGTCTCGTGGCCGGCGATGAGCAGCAGCATGCCGGTGCCGGGCAGTTCCTCCGGGGTCAGCACCCCGGCGGCCAGGATCCGGCTGATCAGGTCGTCGCCGGGCCACTTCTGCTTGATCGCGATCAGCCGGGTGACGTAGCGCAGCAGCGCCTTGCCCGCGGCCTCCCGCTCCTCGTGCGAGGAGCCCAGGCTGACCAGCACCTGGGTCCGGGACTCGAAGAAGTCGTGGTCGGCGTAGGGCACGCCGAGCAGGGCGGAGATGACCAGGGAGGGGATCGGCAGCGCGAAGTCCTCCACCAGGTCGGCCTTGTCGCCGCGGGCCAGCATCGCGTCGATCCGCTCGTCCACGATCTTCTGGATCGCCGGCCGCCACTCGCGCATCCGGCGCACGGTGAACTCGGGCATCAGCGCCTTGCGGAACCGGTTGTGCTCGGGCGGGTCGTAACCCACGAACCAGCCGGGCACCTCATCGGACCGCGGCACGCCCCCGGTGCGGCCGAAACTGGGGAAACCCTCCTTTGTCGGGTCCGAACTGACCCTGGCGTCGGTGAGCACCGCGCGCACGTCCTCGTGCCTGGTCACCAGCCAGACCTCCTGGCCGGTCGGCAGGCTGGTGCGGGCCAGGCCGGGAAGCTCGCGGAAGCGGGCGTAGTCGGCCGGTGGGAACGCCTCGCCGGGGACCCGTCTGGGGAAGTCCACCACCGGGCACCGGGCCGGTTCGTCTGCCGGCATAGCTCCTCCTTGGCTGCCAGGCGGGACGGCCACGCCCCGCGGGTCCACCTTGCGGGTTCTCGGGCAGGAAAACGCCCAGAAGCTCGGACCGGGACCGGGCCTCTCGCGGACTGGAACAGAGACGGACGGCCTGGTTGCCGGGAGCTAGGATTCCGTCATGAACGGGGGCAGGGACACAGCGCTGGTCGGGCGGGACCGG
Source organism: Crossiella sp. CA198 (assembly GCF_052078295.1). Lineage (NCBI taxonomy): Bacteria > Bacillati > Actinomycetota > Actinomycetes > Pseudonocardiales > Pseudonocardiaceae > Crossiella > Crossiella sp. CA198. The sequence goes on along the minus strand of NZ_JBQJIM010000004.1, from coordinate 222,215 downwards.
GAACTGGACCTGCTGGTCGAGATCGCCGAGAAGGCGCGGGCCGGCACCGGCCAGGCGGTCCTGCTCCGCGGTCCGGCGGGCATCGGCAAGACCACCCTGCTGCAGGCCGCCCTCACCCGGATCCGGCCACTGGCCGCCCGCACCCTGACCGCGCGCTGCCGGGACGCGGGCAGCGGGGCCTACGCCGCGGTCCGCGCGCTGTTCGAGCCACTGCACCTGACCCAGGCGGGGGAGGCTGGGCGGCTGCTGGACGGCAGCGCCCGGCACGCGCTGCCCGCGGTCGACCCGCAAATACAGCATCCGACCCAGCACAACACCGCGTACTCGGTGCTGCACGGCCTGCACTGGCTCACCGTCGGCCTCACCGCCGACGGCCTGCTGGTACTGGCCGTGGACGACCTCCAGTGGTGTGACGACCCCTCGCTGCGCTGGCTGGCCTTCCTGCTCCGCCGGGCCGAGGACCTGCCGCTGTTGCTGCTGCTCACCCAGCGCACCGACCAGGACTCCCCGGTCACCGAGGTCTTCGCCGAGATCGCCGAACTCTCCCTGTGCCACACGGTGAACCTGCCCGCGCTCAGCGCCCGCCCGGTGGCCGAACTGCTCACCAAGGTGCTCGGCGCCGAACCGGAACTGGCCTTCGCCGCCCGCTGCGCCCAGCTCACCGGCGGCAACCCGCTGCTGCTCGGCCGGATGCTGACCCGGCTGGGCGAACACGACGGCGACCGCACCGACCCGGCGCTGCTGGAGGACCTGGGCCGGGCCGTGGTCGCCCGCTCGGTGCTGGACCGGCTGCCCGAACACTTCCTGGCCGTGGCCAGGGCCATCGCCATCCTGCCCGGCGAGGCCCTGGAACTCATCGCCGCGCTGGCCGGGGCGCACCACCGCACCACCACCGCGGCCATCAGCGAACTACGCCGCCGCGATCTGGTCACCGCCGAGGACTACGGCCCCGGCCCGGAATTCGTGCACGACACCATCCGGCAGACCGTGCTCGGCGGCACCCCGGCAGGCGAACTCGACCAGCTCCGTGAACGCGCCGCCACCCTGCTCAACGACGCGGGCAGGCCCGCCGAGGAGGTGGCGGTGCTGCTGGTGCTGCTGCCCGGCACCCCCGAACCGTGGATGGCCGACGTGCTGCGCGAGGCCGCCACCGGCGCCGAACACCGCGGCGCACCCCGGATGGCGGCCAGCTACCTGGAACGCGTGCTCGCCGTGGACGACGCCGACGTGCCGGTGCTCAGCCAGCTCGCCCGGGTGCTCGCGATGATCGAACCCACCACCGCGCTGCGCCACCTGGAACGCGCCCTGGATCTCCTCGCCGACCCACGCCGCCAGGTCCCGCTCGTCCTCCAGTACACGCTGACCTCGCTGCGCGCGCAGAACTCCATCCGCGCCTTCGCCCTGGCCTGCACCACCCTGGACGCGCTGACCAAGACCATCGGCCCCGAGCCGGACAGCACCGATCGGGCGCTGCGCGCCGTGCTGGAATCCTCGATGCTGGCCTCCGGCATCGACGAGAAGACCAACGTGCGCGAACTCGGCGAACGCTTCGCCCACCGCGCCAACCCGCCGGGCGACACCGCCGAGGAACGCCAGCTGCTGGCCGGACTCGCCCTGCTGGGCATGCTGCAGGCCCGCCCCGCCGCCGAACTGGCCGAACAAACCCGGCGCGCACTGAAGATCAACGAGGTCGAGGTGGGTGGCTGGACCATCCTGGGCTCGATCTACACCCTCTACCTGGCCGATGACACCGTGGCCATGCCCGAGGCACTGGACATGCTGGTCGAACACATGCAGGCCACCGGGGCCGCCTGGACCTACTGCCTGGTCACCAGCCTGCGCGCGCTCGTCCGGCACTGGAACGGCGACCTGGTCGAAGCCCTCGCCGACGCCCAGTCCTGCTACGACCTGGTCGTCCAGGAGAACTGGGCGGGCGCCATGGTCATGCCCCAGGTCGCCCTCGCCGTGGTGCTCACCGACCTGGGCGAACCCGACCGCGCCGACGAGATCCTGAACGAGACCTTCCGCGACCGCTTCGACGCCTTCACCCTGGAGTACCACTACTACCTGATGGCCCGCGCCCGCACCTACGAGGCCCTCGGCGAAACCGACCGCGCCCTGGAAACCCTCCAGCAATGCGCCCTGAGCCTGGCCGAAGGCACCATCGACAACCCCGTCCTGGCCCCCTGGTGGTACGAAGCCGCCCTCCTCCTCGCCGACCAGGACCGCCTCGAAGAGGCCACCGCCATCGCCGACCACGGCGCCGAACTCTGCCGCCGCTGGGGCACCCCCCGCGCCCTCGGCATGGCCCTCACCGCCCAGGGCGCCGTCACCCCCGGCCCGCAAGGCATCCGCCTGCTCACCGAAGCAGTCCGCACCCTGGCCACCTCACCAGGCAAGTTCGAGCACGCCCGCGCCGAATACCTCCTCGGCCGGGCCCTGCTTCGCGCAGGCGACGCCGAAGCCGCCCGCAAACGCCTCCGCAGCTCCCTGGATCGCTCCGTCCTACTTCGCCACCGCCGCCAGGTGACCCTGTCCTCGGCGGCGTTGCTGGAGGCGGGCGGCCGGTTGCGCCGGGGGACCGACTCCCCGGCCGACAGCCTCACCGGCAGCGAACGCCGGGTCGCGGCCCGCGCCGCCAACGGGGCGACCAACCGGGAGATCGCGGAGTCGCTGTTCCTCACCGTGCGGACGGTGGAACTGCACCTGACCAGCGCTTATCGCAAACTCGGCGTCCGCGGCCGGGCGGAACTGGCGGCGGCACTGGCCCGCAGCGGGCAGTGAATTCGGCGTTATCGGGCAGGTGCCACGTGCCCGATAACGCACGCCACCGGCGGGTCCAGGTCGAGCATCCCGGTTCGGAGGTGCACGAACCCCGCCCCGGCAAGCTGGTCCGCCAGCTCGGTGGCGGCCGCCGCTGACGTGGCCGCGGTGGCGCCGGGACAGCGAGGCTGGGACACCAGCGCGATGCGCCCGCCGGGCCGCAACAACCGGGCGAGTTCGCGTAGCCGGGCGGTCGGATCGGGCCACATGCCGACCGTGTTGACCGCCAGCGCGGCGTCGAACGGCCCGTCGATGATCGACAGCTGTTCGACCGGCAGGTGCGTCAGGCGTACCCGCCCGGCCCTGATGGCGGCCCTGTTGCGGCGACCCGCCTGGCGGATCATGACCTGCGAGTGATCCACGCCGACGACCAAGCCCCGGGACGCCCGGGTGGCGAGGCCGGCGATGGCCACCCCCGGACCGCAGCCGAGTTCGAGGACGCGGTCAGTCGGCTGGATGTCCAGCAGCCGCACCGCCCAGCGGTTGCGCGCCACGTTCGACGAGCGCCGCCCCATGATCCAGCCGACCACGTGCCCGACGGCCCCGGTCGGCCGGTGGAACTGCGCCAGCACTCGCTTCTTGATCTCCATGAGGCGAGCCAAGCACTTCGAGTACGCTTGAAGTCAATGCCTGCCACCGAGCGCACCGGGGCTTCGCCGACGTCGTTGTCCATCGGTGAACTGTCCGAACGCACCGGCGTGCCGACCAGCGCGCTGCGCTACTACGACGAACTTGACCTGGTGCGGCCCGAGGCTCGGGCAGCGGGACGACGGCGCTACGCCGAGTCGGCGGTCCGTGAAGTCACCCTGGTCCGCTTCCTCGGCGAGATCGGCTTCTCACTGGCCGAGATCGGGCGGTTCCTCGCGGGCGAGAGCCAAAGCCGGCAGGAGCTGGTCGAGCACAAGCTGGCCGAGCTGGCCGAGCAGCAACACCGCATCGAGGTGGCCCGCACCGCACTCGAACACGGTCAGCGATGCCCGGCCAGCGATCCCATGAACTGCGACCGATTCTGGTCGATCCTCGACGGGCGACGGCGCGGCCTCTCCCTCGAAGAAAGCCACACACAAGCGCACTGACACGGTCGGCCGCGGTCAGCCCACCAGCCGGTGCCGCACCCACACATTCGGCTCCACATACACCGCGAAATCCGCCGCGACATCGCAGTGCACCAACGACAACGCCCCCGGCACCGCCACCCCGCCATCCCGGTCGAACGGCAACCCGGTCCACTCCCGCCACTGCGCCAGCGACCCACTCACCGTCGCCGAGGCGGGCGCGATCCGCTCCACGATCCCACCCGCCCGCACATGCACCCGCAACCAGGGATCAACCGGCAGCCCATCCGCCCGGGTCTGGGCCACGTACTCCGCCATCGGCACCTCCGGCTGCCGGTGCTTCCCGGTCGGCCGCAACGGCACCAGCAACTCAGCCAGTCCCCGCGCCCGCACCGCCTCACCCAGCGCCGTCAGCATCCGCCCGGACAACCCTCGCCCCAGTGCCCCGGCCGCCACCGTGATCTCCAGCGCCCCGGCCACGGTCGGCGCCCGCCCGGCGTCCTGGTCCTCGAACGCCCAGCTCAGGATCCGGTCCCAGCCCTGGTCCGGCATGGGCATCCGGCCCGCGCCCGCCCCGTCATAGGGCACCGCCAGCGCCCGGGCGACCACCTCGCCGCCATCGGTGGCCACCACGCAGTACTCCGGGAACGCCGCGGGCACCTCGACCCACAGTGCGTCGGAAACCAGGTCGTGCAGCAGGAACTCCGGCCAGTCGGTGTCCATGCCGAGCAGTGGTTCGAGCAGCTCCGGCCGTGCGGCGAGCGTGGTGATCACAGCAGGTCAGTCTGCCGGTCGGCGCGCCCCGGCGCACCCGGGTTACGCCCTGACTAGCGTCGCCTGCCCGGTGCGCTCGGCTGCTCGCCGCTCGCCTTCAGCTCCTTCAACCGGGCCTCTTCCCGCCGCACCTCGGCCTGCGTGGCCCGCTCCTGCCGCAGCCACTCCGGGTTCTCCGCCTTCAGCTCCTCCACCTGCGCGGTGGTCAGCGCCTCGGTGATCCCACCGCGCGCCAGCCCGCCAATGGAGATGCCCAGCTTCAGTGCCAGCACCGGACGCGGGTGCGGGCCGTTGCGGCGCAGGTCACGCAGCCACTCCGGCGGGTCGGCCTGCAGCGCGTTCAGCTCGTCGCGCGAGACGACACCCTCCTGGAACTCCGCGGGGGTGGCCTCAAGGTAGACACCCAGCTTCTTCGCCGCGGTCGCGGGCTTCATCGTCTGGGGGGTTTTCTGCGACGTCATGTCCACAGGGTATCGAGCTGGTGCGTTGCCGCTGACCACGGGCGGTAATCTGACCTGGTGACTGGCTCGGACACCCCTGCGTCGTTCCGTCTCGGCTACGTGCCGGGGGTGACTCCGGCCAAGTGGATCCGGACCTGGCAGGACCGCCTGCCCGAGGTCCCGCTGCACCTGCACCCGCTCTCGCCCACCGAGGCCGCCGAGGCAGTGCGCGCCCGCGAGGTCGACGCGGCGCTGCTGCGGCTGCCCATTGACCGCACCGACCTGCACGCGATCCCGCTCTACACCGAGAACACCGTGGTCGTGCTGCCCAAGGACCACCCGCTCACCGACGCCACCAAGATCACCGCCGCCGACCTGGCCGACCTGCTGGTCCTGCACCCCCTGGACGACTCCCTGGACTGGACCGCCCCGCCCGGTCAGCCCGCCAAGGAGCGGCCGGAGAGCACCGCCGACGCCATCCAGCTGGTAGCCGCGGGCGTGGGACTGCTGATCGTGCCGCAGTCGCTGGCCCGCCTGCACCACCGCAAGGACCTCACCTTCCGGCCACTGGCCGACGCGCCGGTCTCCCAGGTCGCGCTGTCCTGGCGGGAAGACGCCGGGACCGAGCTGACCGAGCAGTTCATCGGCATCGTCCGCGGCCGCACCCTGAACAGCACCCGCGGCCTCACCCCACCCGCGCCCGCCCCCGCTGCGGCCAAGGCGAAGAAGCCCGCCGCCACCCCCGCGCGCAACCAGAAGCGCACCGCCGCCCCCACCAGCCGGGGCCGCAAACCACGCCGCGGCCGTTAGACACCTCGCCAGAGGTCCCCGCTCGTAACCAACCCGGCGGGGTAGGGCCAGCCCCACCTCAAGGACGGCAGTTCGCGGGCCTGTGCGCGCGTCCGCGACCGGGAAAGCTGATCACCAGCAGCGGAGAGCCCGCCGCCCCGGCAGAACAGGACACCCACGATGAAGCGCACTAGCCTGGCCCGCTCGACCGCCGCGGTGGCCGCGGTCACCGTCAGTGTGGCGCTGGCCTGCACCGGCGCCATCGCGCTGGCCACCGAGGGCTACCACGGCAACAAGGCCCAGCAGCGCCTGGACAGCCTGGTGCGCAACGACAAGTTCCCGGCCGCACTGGCCAGTGTGGACGGACGAAACCTGGTCGCTGGTGAGGCGGACAAGAATGACCGGGTGCGGATCGGCAGCAACACCAAGGTGTTCGTGGCCGTCGCGGTGTTGCAGCTGGTCGGCGAGGGCAAGATCGAACTGGACAAGCCGATCGAGAAGTATCTGCCGGGTCTGGTGCGCGGCAAGGGAATCGACGGCAACAACATCAAGGTGCGCCAGCTGCTCCAGCACACCAACGGCCTGCCCAACTACACCAGCCACATCGGCATGGAGAAGTTCCAGGAGGCGCGGGACCGCTACCTCAGCCCACGGGACGCCCTGGACGCCGCGCTGGCCCAGCCCGCCATGTTCGAGCCCGGCGAGAAGTGGTATTACAACAACACCGGCTACACCCTGGCCGGACTGCTCATCGAGAAGGTCACCGGCCGCCCGGTCGCCGAGGTGGTCACCGAACGCGTGATCAAGCCCGCCGGGCTGCGCGACACCTACTGGCCGAACGTGGGCGAGCGGGACATCCGCGGCAGGCACGCCAAGGGTTACGCCGAGGCCGACGGCACCAAGCCCGGCGGCCCGATCGTCGACGCCACCCGCCAGGACACCGGCTGGGGCTGGGCCGCCGGAGAGCTGGTCGGCACGCCCAGCGACCTGAGCCGGTTCTTCGCGGAATTGTTCGGCGGCAAGCTGTTGCGCCCGGCCGAGCTGGCCGAACTGAAGCGCACCGTTGTGGCCACCGGCGTGCCCGGCAACGCCGGCTACGGCCTCGGCGTGTTCCGCACCGAGCTGAGCTGCGGCAAGGTCCTCTGGTGGCACGGCGGATCGATTCCCGGCTACGAGACCCGCGGCGGCGTGACCGAGGACGGCCGCCGGATCGGCCTCGCGGTGACCGCGCAGACCGGCACCTTCGGCGATCCCGCCCTGGCCGGCCAGCACCTCCAGCAGTTCCTCGACGCCACCGCCTGCGACCAGCGCTGATCCTGCTACCGGACAAGGAGAACACCATGAAGCACAACATCCTGGCCCGCCGCACCGCCGCGGTCACCATCTCCCTCGGCCTGGCGCTGGCCTGCACCGGCGCCACCGCACTGGCCACTGAAACCCAGACCCGCAACTCCGTGCAGCAACGCCTGGACAACCTGGTGCGCAACGACAAGTTCCCCGCCGCACTGGCCACTGTGGATGGTCGCAACCTGGTCTCCGGTCAGGCGGACAAGGACGACCGGGTGCGGATCGGCAGCAACACCAAGACTTTCGTGGCCGTCGCGGTGCTGCAACTGGTCGGCGAGGGCAAGATCGAACTGGACGCGCCGATCGAGAAGTACCTACCGAATCTGGTGCGCGGCCAGGCCGGTGACGGGCGGACCATCACCGTGCGGCAGATCCTGCAGCACACCTCGGGCCTGCCCAACTACACCCGGTTCATCGGCCTGGAGGGCTTCCAGGCCGTGCGGGACCGTTACGTCAGCCCGCGGGAGACCCTGGACGCCGCCCTTGACCACCCCGCCGACTTCGCCCCCGGCACGGACTTCTCCTACAGCAACACCGGCTACACCCTGGCCGGGCTGCTCATCCAGAAGGTCACCGGCCGCCCGGTCGCCGAGGTGGTCACCGAACGCGTGATCAAGCCCGCCGGGCTCCGCGACACCTACTGGCCGAACGTGGGCGAACGGGACATCCGCGGCAAACACGCCAAGGGGTACAACAAGGCTGGCAACGTGGACCCGGAGTCCCCGGTGGTCGACGCCACCCGGCAGGACACCGGCTGGGGCTGGGCCGCGGGGGAGCTGGTCGGCACCCCCAGCGACCTGAACCGCTTCTTCGCCGCGCTGCTCGGCGGCAAGTTGCTGGGCCAGGCCGAGCTGGCCGAGATGAAGCGCACCGTCCCCACCAAGGGCCTGTTCGCCGGCGCTACCTACGGCCTCGGCCTGATGCGCTTCGAGTTGAGCTGCGGCAAGGTGTTGTGGGGTCACGGCGGTGACATCCCCGGCTACGAGACCAGGGGCGGGGTCACCGAGGACGGCCGCGGGGTCGCGGTCGCGGTGACCGCGCTGCCCGGCACCTTCGGCAACGGCGCGGCCGCGCACCAGCAGGTGCTCGACCTGGTGGACGCCGCCGCCTGCGGCAAGCGCTGACCCCGATCAACCGGCCTTGGCCGTCGGCACTCCGGGTGGTTTTCAGGGAAAACCCGGAGGCCGGCGGCCGACGCGCGTGTCAGCCTGAACTCGCGAGATGTCCACTGTAGACAGACGAGAGCCGAGGCGCGAAGTCACATGCCGGAACACGAGGACCAACAGCGAGCGCGGGAACTCAAGGCCTTCACCCAGGAATACCTGGCCGCCGAAGCCGAGGGCAGGCCGGTGGCCGCGGTCACCCACGAAGGCTGGCGTCCCGGCGCCCGCTGCGGGTCCAGCGGCACCGAGGGCGTGCTGCTGGCCAACCACGAGTCCGGCTGGGCCGGGATGGCCGTGTTCCGCCGCGACCGGGAAACCCCACAGCACAACCTGCTCAGCCGCGGCTGGAACCCCGACTTCACCCACCGCCCTTACTCGGTGGAGTGGACGCACCCGGGCTTCGCGGGCATCCTCGCCCCGGACATGGCCAGGCTGGAACTGATCACCCCGGACGGCACGGTACTCCCGGCCCAGATCGCGGCAGGCAGCTACGCTGTCTCGGTCAACCTGGACCTACCGAGCGAACGCCGCCTGGACGAGCTACGAGCCGCCGGACCCGTGACCATCGACGACGAACTGGACGCGGTCTGGGCATCCAGCCGCGAGGCCAACGACCAGCTCCGCGAGTACACCGTCCGCGTCTACGACACCACCGGCACCCTCCGCTACAACGGCCCCGCCCTCCCAGTAGACCGCTAGCAGCCCACCGCGGTCCGCCGCCGCCGAGTTGGCCCAAGTGGCACGCCCAGTTGGGCAAACTCGGCGTACGACTTGGGCAAAGTCGGCGTTATCGGGCGTCGCGGTGAATCCAGACTCGCCTTCCTGGCCCGGCTGCGGCAGGGTGATCGGCACTGGCGTCGGCGAGGGGACGGGTCGTGAGACGATTCTTGCTGGTAGTGCTCGTGCTGGTGACCGCGAGTGCCGGACTGACCCCGGCCGTGGCCGCGCCCCCGACCGCCGTGCACCACATCCCCGGCGTGCGTGGGCCGGTGCGGGTGGTCACCGACACCTGGGGTGTGCCGCACGTCTACGCCACCAACCAGGATGACGCTTTCCTGGCCCAGGGGTTCATCGCCGCGCGGGACCGGTTGTTCCAGATCGACCTGTGGCGGCGGCGCGGGCTCGGGCAGCTCGCCGAGGTGCTCGGCCCGAACTACGTCGAGCAGGACCGGGCCGCCCGGATGTTCCTCTACCGCGGCGACATGGACCGCGAGTGGGCGGCCTACGGCGAGCGCGCCCGCGGCATCGCCACCCGGTTCACCCAGGGCATCAACGCCTACATCGAGCACCTGGAGCGCACCCCGGCCGCACTGCCCGAGGAGTTCCGCCGCCTGGGTTACCGGCCCGCGCGCTGGGCGCCGGCGGATGTGGTGCGCATCCGCAGCCACGGCCTGACCGGCAACCTCACCGACGAGGTCACCAGGGCCAGGGTGGCGTGCGCGGCCGGGCTGGAAACGGACAAACTGCGTCAGCCGCTGCAACCGGACCGGCCGATCCAGCCGCCCGGCGGACTGGACCCGTGCACGATTCCGGCGAACGTGTTGCGCACCTTCGAGCTGGCCACCCAGCAGGTCGCCTTCACCGGCGGCCAGGTGCGGGCCACGGCGCGGGAGGAGTTCAGCGAGGGCAGCAACAACTGGGTGGTCGCGCCCAGCCGCACCGGCACCGGCCGGGCCCAGCTGGCCAACGACCCGCACCGGGCCTACTCCGCTCCCTCGCTGCGCTACCTCAGCCACCTGTCCGCGCCCGGACTGGACGTGATCGGCGCGAACGAACCCGCGCTGCCCGGGATCTCCATCGGCCACAACGGCCGGATCGCCTTCGGACTCACCATTTTCCGGATGGACCAGGAGGATCTCTACGTCTACCAGCTCGACCCGGCCGACCCTACCCGCTACCGCTACCGGGATGGCTGGGAGCCGATCCGGGTGCTGCGCGAGCGGATTTCGGTGGCGGGCAAGGAACCCGTCGAGGTCGAGCTGCCGTTCACCCGGCACGGCCCGGTGCTGGCCACCGCGGACGGGCGGGCCTTCGCGGTGCGCAGCGCCTGGCTGGAACCGGGCATGGCACCCTACTTCGGCAGCGTGCGGTACATGTACGAGCGGGACTTCGCCGGGTTCAAGGCGGCCATGCGGAACTGGGGCGCGCCAACGGAGAACCAGGTCTACGCCGATACCAGTGGCAACATCGGCTGGGTGCCGGGCGGCCTGGCGCCCAAGCGTTCCGGCTACGACGGCCTGCTGCCCGCGCCCGGTGACGGCCGGTTCGAGTGGACCGGCTTCCACACCGGCGACGACCTGCCGCACGCCTACAACCCGCCGCAGGGTTTTGTGGCCACCGCCAACCAGTTCAACCTGCCACCCGGCTTCCCGCACCCGATCGGCTTCGAGTGGTCCGCGCCGTACCGGCACCAGCGGATCACTGACGTGCTGAGCGCGGACCGGCGATTCAGCGTGGCCGACGCGATGCGCCTGCAGAACGACCAGCTCTCCCTCCCGGCCCGGCAGCTCACCGCCGTCCTGGCTACTGTGCCCGGCACGGATCCGTTGTCCGCCAAGGCATTGACGCTGCTGCGCGGCTGGAACGCGGTGGAGAACAAGGAATCACCGCAGGCCGCGCTGTTCGAGCTGTGGCTGGCCCGGCACCTCAACCCCGGCCTGGTCCGCGCCCTCGCTCCGGCCGCCGCGGCACTGATCGCCGTCCCGGACAGCCGCAACGTCCTGGACGCCCTGACCCACCCGGAGAAGTGGTTCGGCGCGGACCCGGTGACCAAGCGCAACCAGCTCGTCAACGAGACTCTCGCCGCCGCCTGGAAGGAGGCGGAAACCTTGCTGGGTAACGATCCGGCGAGCTGGCAGTGGGGCCGGTTGCAGCACACCCTGTTCCAGCACCCGCTCAGCCCCACGCTGTCCCCGGCGGACCGGGCCCGCTTCGACGTCGGTCCGTTCCCGCGTGGCGGTTCCAAGGACACGGTGAACGCCTCCGGCTACCGGCGCACCGACTTCCGGCAGACCGGCGGGGCCTCCTTCCGGATGGTCCTCGACGTCGGCAACTGGGACGCCGCCCGCGCGATCAACACCCCCGGCCAGTCCGGTGTGCAAGCAGATCCGCACTACCGTGACCTGGCCGGGAAATGGCGTGCGGGCCAGTACTTCCCACTGCTCTACAGCCGCGCCGCGGTGGAACGCAACGCGGACCGGATCACCCTGTTGCTGCCGTGACCGGTGGCACGCCGAGGGCGCCGAAAGCCTCATCCAGCAACAACTCCAGGCCTACGGCGCCCTCCCGTTCCACCCAGGCGGTCATCGCACTGGACAACGCGGCCACCGCGGCCCCGGCCAGCACCTTGGTCGCCAGGTCCGGTTCGGCCTGACCGGCGCGACTGGCCAGCCAGGCGGCGAAGTTCGCGGTGCCCGCCTGCAGGTTGAGGTGGTTGCGGTCGCGCAGGGCCGGTGTGCGCAGCACCAGCGTGGCGCGGACCAGGATGGTGGCCTGATCCGCCGGCGGGATCTGCATGACCGCGCCGCGCACGGCCCGGTGCACCGCGGTGAGCGGCGGCTCGTCCACCGGCCGGGCGGCCAGCTGCGCACCCATCAGCGCGTCGTAGTCGTCTATCTCGACCACGTTCTCCTTGCGCGGGAAATGCCGGAAGAAGGTCATGTGCGAGACCCCGGCGGCGGCCGCGATCTCCTCCACCGTGGTCGCCTCGAACCCCTTGGCCAGGATCAGCCGCAGCGCGTGGTCCTTGATCGCGCGGCGGGTGCTCGCCTTCTTCCTGGCCCGCCAGTCGGTCTCGCTCACCGGGTGAGTATCGGCGTCGCGGCCGCGGCCTGCCCGAGCACCCCGGTGAGCCAGCGCTGGAGGTCGGCGGTGTGGTGGCCGCGCCAGGCGAGGTGGCCGTCCGGGCGGATCAGCGCGAGTTCGTTGTGCGGCCAGCGCAGATCCACCACGCTCTCACCCAGCCACGGCCGGACGATGTCGCTCTTGTCCGCGAAGGGGGACAGCAGCGCCCAGTGCCCGCCGAGTTCGGCGTGCAGCCGGGTGGGCACGCCACTGGCGCGATGACACGGGAAATCCGGCACCCGGTCCCCGGCCCTGACCCGGCCCAGTCCCGTCACCGGCGCCGTGCCGACCCCGCCCAGCCAGGACCCCGGCCCCATCGCCACCTGAGCCAGCCGCACCCGCTGCTCGGCCGCCTCGGCCACCACCTCGCCCTGACCCGCCGCCGCCCCCAGTGGCCCCCGGCGATAACTCACCCGCAGCTGCGAGGCCCGCGCTGCGATCCGCCGCCGCATCCAGCGCGAGCGCAGCACCAGCCCGCGCGCCAGCCGCGCTGCCCAGCCCTGGCTGAACAGCACGTTCGTCGCCTCGCCGGTCACCCGCAGCACCTCGGCCGCCACCGGCCGCCGCTCCGCCTCATAACTGTCCAGCAGGCCCGCCTCCGCCCGCCCGAGGATCACCGCACCCAGCTTCCAGCCCAGGTTCTCCGCGTCCCCGATCCCGGTGGCCAGTCCCTGCGCGCCCAGCGGCGCGTGCACGTGCGCGGCATCCCCGGCCAGCAGCACCCGCCCACGCCGGTAGGCGGTGGCCAGCCGCCGCTGCACCGGGAACGCGGACTCCCCGGTGACCTCGTCAACCTCGGCCCCGGTCTCCTCCCGCAGCCACCCCGGCAAGTCAGCCCCGTCCGGCCCCATCAACCGCCACTGATCCGGACCAGGCAACGGAAACGCCGCCAGGAACCCGCCCGCCCGGAACCACACCGCCACCGTGTCCCGCGGCCGCCGCAGCTCCGCCCGCACATCGGCCACCCGCAACCGCTCGGTCACCGGCTGGCCGGGGAAGTCGATCCCCACCGCCGCCCGGACCGCGCTGTGCACACCATCGCAGCCGATCACCCAGCCCGCCCGGATCACCTCCGCGCCCGCCCGCACCTCGACCACATCGCCCTCGGTCCGGATCCCGCTGACCGCCAGCCCCCACTCGACCGCCACCCCCAGCCGGTCCAGCCGCTCCCGCAACGCGCCCTCGATCTGCGCCCGCGAGGCCAGCACCCCGTCCGGCCCGAACCGCAACTCCCGCCCGGCCACCCCGGCCACCGCGGGCAGCGCACCCAGCCGGTCCAGGGCCTCCACCGCCCGCGGCGGCAAACCCAGCGTGCCACTGGCGGTGGCCGGTCCGGATGCGGCATCCAGCACCCGGACCCCCACCCCGGCCGCGCGCAACGCGCAGGCCAGCGTCAATCCCGTCGGTCCAGCCCCCACCACCAGCGCTGACGTGTACGGCACCGCGACCTCCCCATGTTAGCCACTAACATGTTAGCAGCTAACACAAGCGCGTCGACTTGGCCCAAGTGGGACGCCCAGTTGGGCAAACTTGGCGTACCAGTTGGGCCAACTCGACGTCGGCCCACCGGAAACCGGCCGGCGCCTGCTGGGTACCGTGGCGGTATGACGGCCACGCGGCACCTGACCGGACGTTTCCCGCTCGCCCTGGCCCCGGCGGCCGCCTTCCCGCTGTTCACCGCCCGCGGTGAGGAACACTGGGTGCCCGGCTGGCAGCCCAAGTTCCCGGTGTCCACAGTGGACGATTCCGAACCTGGCACCGTCTTCGAGACCACAGTGGACGGTGAGTGCACCACCTGGATCGTGCTGGACCGCGAGCCGGACCGGCGGATCTGCTACGCCAGGGTGACCCCGGGCTCGCGGGCGGGCACGGTCACCGTGGAGATCGAACCCAGCGGCAGCGGCTGCACGGTCACCGTCACCTACCGGCTCACCCCGCTCAGCCCGGCAGGCGAGCGCGCGCTGGCCGATTTCGCCGCCGAGTACCCGGAATTCCTGCGCTCCTGGGAAACGATGATCAAGGCCCTGGGCTGACTCAGCGCAGGCCACGGACGTTCGGGCACAGCTCCCGGGTGACGTCCAGGTACGCGCCCAGCACCGGCCCGGGATCGCCCGCGCGGTAGGACATCACCAGCGGCGGCAGCTCGGTGCGCGGCGTCACGTCCAGGAACCGCACGTCCGGGCGGGCCGCCACCCGCATGCAGGCCGGGCCCAGCCCCACCCCGATGCCGCAGGCGGCCAGCCCGACGATGGTGTGCACATCGCGGGCCTCGATGGTGCCGCCCAGTGGCATGGTGCGTTCGCCGAGCAGCTCGGAGATGGTGGCCAGGGTGGCCGGTTCCTCCTCCGGCGGGGCCACGATCAGCGGCTGCGCGCGCAACTGGTCAACATGTATTTGCCGTTGTCCCGCATGGGGATTGGCCAGCCCGACCACCGCGATGAGCCGGTCCTGCCCCACGCTGACCGACACCAGGTTCTCCGCCCCCGCCCCGCGCGGCGCACCCCGGGTGATCGCGATGTCCAGGTCCCCGGCGAGCAGGGCGGCCGAACCCCGGGCCGAGGACATCTCGTGCAGCGCCATCCGCACATCCGGGTGTTCCCGCCCGAACCGGCTCAGCACCGAGGGCAGCAACTCCAGCACCGCCGAGCCGATGAATCCCAGCCGCAACCGCCCGGTCTCACCCCTGGCCGCCCGGCCCGCGTCGACCGCGGCCGCGGACATCTCGGTGAGCGCGCGCCGGGCGCGTTGCAGGAAGGCGTTCCCGGCGGCGGTGGGGAAGACCCCGTGCGGGGTCCGGTTGAACAGCCGCGCGCCCAGCTCCCGCTCCAGATCGCCGATCTGCTTGGACAGCGGCGGCTGGGCGATACCCAGCGCGGCCGCCGCCCGCCCGAAGTGCTGATGCTCGGCCAGCGCCACCGCGTACCGCAGATGTCGTGCTTCCATACCCCCAGGCTATACCTGTCAGGTATCGCGGACCGGGTCGTCAGCTATACCGATGGATAACGCCCATCCGCCGACGCACTCTGGGTGACGTGAACACGATCTTCCTCCTGGTGCACGGCGCCTGGCACTCCTCCTGGCAGTGGTCAGCCACCCAGCGCGAACTCGCCGCCCGCGGCGCGACCAGCCTCGCCCTCGACCTGCCCGGCCACGGCTTCGCCGCCCCGCATCCCACCGGCTACCTGACCCCCGGCCAGCCCGGCCTGGCCACCGAGAAATCGGCACTGGCCACCCTGACCATGCGGGACAACGCCGACGCCATCGTGCAAGCCCTGCAAGGACTTCGCCAGTACAACCAGGTCATCCTGGTCTCGCACAGCGCAGGCGGCGGACCGGCCGCCCTGGCCGCCGAACTGGCCCCGCACCTCATCGACCGGCAGGTCTACCTCTCCGCCTTCGTCCCCGCCGCCCGCCCCACCTTCCACGACTATCTGAGTACGCCGGAGCAAGCCAGCAACAAGGGTGGCAACCTGACCATCGGCGACCCGGCCGAACTCGGCGCGTTCCGGATCAACCCGCTCAGCCCCGACCCGGACTACCTCGAACGCCTCCGCTTCGCCTACTACCAGGACGTCCCCGCCGAGTCCTTCGCCCGCTGGCGCCTGGCCCTGAGCCCCGACCTGCCCCCGGCCGTGGCCACCGAGGCGATCACCCTGTCCCGCAACGCCTGGGGCCGCATCCCACGCCACTTCATCCGCCTCAACGAGGACCAGGCCCTCACCCCGGCCCTGCAAGACCTCATGATCGCCGAAGCCGACCAGGCCATGCCGGCCAACCCCTTCACCGTGCACACCCTGCCCGGCAGCCACTCCCCATTCGCCGCCCGCCCGGCCGAGCTGGCCCAGACCCTGCTCGCCACCAGCCAGTGAACATCCTGCCCATCCTGCTGAGCACGACCTTCATGCAACTCCTGGACGTCACCCTGGTCCAGGTGGCACTACCGTCGATCACCAGGGACCTGCACGCCGGTCAGGGCGCCACCCAGCTCGTCCTGACCGGCTACACCCTCACCTTCGCCAGCCTGCTGCTCATCGCGGCCAGGCTGGGGGACCGGTACGGGTACCGGCGGCTGTTCCGGATCGGGCTGGCGGTGTTCACCGTCGGCACGGTGGGCAGCGCACTCGCGCCGACCGCGGGTTTCCTGGTGCTGGCGCGGCTGGTCGAGGGGATGGGCAGTGGACTGGTCGCGCCGCAGGTCTTCTCGCTGATCCAGACGGCGCTGCCGGTGGAGCGGCGGGCGCGGGCGCTGAGTTCGCTGGGGGCGACCATGGCGGTGGCCTCGCTGAGCGGGCCGTTGCTGGGCGGGGTGCTGTTGACGGTGGATCCGACGGGGCTGGGCTGGCGGCTGTTGTTCCTGGCGAACGTGCCGGTAGCGCTACTCGCCTTGGTGGCCAGCGGAAAGCTGCCCGCGATCGCCGCCCGCACCCCGTCGCCCAGCGCGCCCCCGGCCCACCCCGGTCGGTCTTCGCTCGCCACCTGCCCGGACCCTGTCCCGAATCGCGACCGGATCGACGTGCTCGGCGCGATCCTCGCCGCCACCGGCCTGGCCCTGTTCATCCTCCCGCTCTCCCTCGGCCGCGACACCGGCTGGCCACCGTGGACCTGGCTCACCCTCGCCATCGCGATCACCCTCCTGGCCCTGTTCGCCCGCACCCAACGCCGCCCCAACCCCCTCCTGCACCCCAGCGTGCTGCGCGACCGCCCCGCCCGCGCCGGCATCCTGCTCGTCCTCATCTTCAACGCCGGCGTCCCCTCCCTCACCTACCTCCTGCTCCGGTACCTGCAAACCGGCCCCGGCCACACCCCACTCACCGCCGCCCTGCTCACCGCCACCTACCCGGTCGCCGCCGCCCTCGGCAGCCGCCTCGCCCCCGCCCTCACCCGCCGCCACGGCAGCACCCCGCTCACCGTCGCCGCGGCCGGAATCGCCGCCGCGACCGCCGCACTGGCCGCGATCATCGGCACCCCCGCCGAGCCGTGGGCCTTGTCCCTCCTGCTGATCCCGGCCGGACTCGGCTTCGGTGTGTTCACCGCGGCGGTCTACACCGTCGTCCTCGCCCGCACCCACCCCGACGCCATCGGCTCCGCCTCCGGCTTGCTGCCCACCGCCCAGCAACTGGGCGGCACCCTGGGCATCACGTTGGCGGGACTGGTGTTCGCCGTCGGCGCGGACCCGGTGAGCGGGTTCGGATACGCACTCGGCTACGAGACGGTGGTGTTCCTGATCTCCGCGGGAATCGCACTCGGGCTCAGCCGCGGGAGCGGGTGATCCACCCCCAGGAGAACGAAAGCGGAACTCGTACCTGAAGTAGTGCGGGCCCGGTCGAAAACCTCGGGGAATTCACCTGATTGGCGGGTTAAGGTCGCCGTCCGCGGCAACGGGGTCGCGGCGACGCTGAAGGAGTTCCCGTGGGTCAGGTTGGCGACGCCGAGGTGGTGCGCACGTCCGCACCGGAACCACCCACCCGGCTCACCGTGGTGCCCGAACGGGCCAGCGCAGCGGCCCTGCCGCCCGAACTCCGCCGCGCCCTGATCCAGCTGGCACGCACCCCGCGCCTGCTCGTGGCCTGCGACTACGACGGCACCCTGGCCCCGATCGTGGCCGATCCCGAGCAGGCCCGGCCGCTGCCGGAGTCGATGAACGCGCTGCGCTCGCTGGCCACCCTGCCCGCCAGCACCGTCGCGGTCATCTCCGGCCGGGCGCTGCGTGACCTGGCCACGCTGTCCCGGCTGCCCGCCGAGGTGCACCTGGTCGGCTCGCACGGTTCGGAGTTCGACGTCGGCTTCGTGCACGAGCTGGACCGCGCCGCCCAGGACCTGCTGACCAGGGTTCGCGGCACTCTGGAAGCGCTTACCGCCAACGCTCCCGGCGTGCACCTGGAGTTCAAGCCAGCCTCGGTCGCGGTGCACTCCCGCCGCGCCGAACCCGGGATCGCCGACCACACGTTCGCCGCGATCCGCCAGGGCCCGGGCAGCTGGCCCGGCATCCAGGTCACCGAGGGCAAAGCGGTGCTCGAACTGGCCGTGATCCAGACCGACAAGGGCCACGCCCTGGATGTGCTGCGGCACCAGGTCGCCGCCTCCGCCGCACTGTTCATCGGCGACGACGTCACCGACGAGAAAGCCTTCCAGCGACTGGCCGGACCGGACCTGGGCATCAAGGTCGGCGAGGGCGCCACTGCCGCCGAGTACCGCCTGCCCGACACCCCCGAGGTCGCCCTCACCCTGGCCTTCCTGCTGGAGGAGCGCCGGAACTGGCTCTACGGCGAACAGGCCGTGCCGATCGAACGCCTCACCATGCTGTCCAACGAACGGTCGGTAGGTTTGCTGACCCCCGACGCCAGGCTCACCTGGCTCTGCCACCCCGAACCCGATTCCGCCGCGGTCTTCGCCGACCTGCTCGGCGGCCCCGCCGCGGGCCACTTCTCGATCAAGCCCCAGCGCAACGGCCTGCCCCTGGGCCAGCGTTACGTGCCCGGCACCATGACCGTGGAAACCCGCTGGTCCAAGCTGCTGGTCACCGACTACCTCGACCACTACGCCCCGCCACAGCGCACCGACCTGATCCGGGTCATCTCCGGCAACACCACCGCGCTGATCACCTTCGCCCCGCGCCCGGAGTTCGGCCAGGTCCCGGTCACCCTGGTCGCCGAACCCGACGGCCTGCGCGTCCTGGGCACCACCGACCCCATCGTGCTGCGTTCGCCCGGCGTGCACTGGGACATCACCGCCGACGGCACCGCCGAAGCCACCGTGACCGTGACCCCGGACGCCCCGATCGTGCTCGAACTCCGTTGCGGCACCGACGATCTCTCCGCCGCCGCCCCGGAACCCGACCGCCGCGCCCGCGCGGACGCCTACTGGACCGAGTGGCTGGCCGGACTCACCCTGCCCAGTACCCAACGCGACCTGGTCGCCCGCTCCGCCCTCACCCTGCGCGGCCTGCAACACGGTGAAACCGGGGCGTTCCTCGCCGCCGCAACCTCGTCCCTGCCCGAGGAGATCGGCGGCGTCCGCAACTGGGACTACCGCTACTGCTGGGTCCGCGACGCCGCCCTCTCCGCACAAGCCCTGGTATCACTGGGATCCCGCACCGAAGCCGAGTCCTACCTCAACTGGGTCCACAACGTGCTCGCCACCCTGACCGGTCCGGAGCGCCTGCACCCCCTCTACACCTTGCACGGCAACACCCTCGGCCCCGAAGCCGTCCTGGACACCCTGCCCGGCTACGCGGGTTCACGCCCAGTCCGGGTCGGCAACCTGGCCAACCAACAGGTCCAACTCGACGTCTTCGGCCCCGTAGTCGACCTGGTCAAGAAACTCAGCGACGCCCGCGGCAAGCTCACCGACGACGACTGGCGCATGGTCGAAGCCATGGCCGAGGCCGTCACCCGCCGCTGGCACGAACCCGACCACGGCATCTGGGAAGAACGCGCCGCACCCCGCCACCGCGTCTACTCCAAGGTCATGTGCTGGGTCACCCTCGACCGCGCCATCACCCTTGGCCAGACCTACGGCCGCACCATCGACGCCTCCTGGATCCCGTTGCGGGACGTCATTTCCGCCGATGTCCTCAAACACGGCTGGAACGAGGAGGTCCAGTCCTTCACCACCGCCTACGACGGCACCGACCTGGACGCGGCCACCCTCCACATCGGACTCTCCGGCCTGATCGACCCGACGGATGAACGATTCCAGGCCACCGTCACCGCCACCGAGGCCGAACTCCGTTCCGGCGTCACCGTCTACCGCTACCACCGCGACGACGGCCTGCCCGGCACCGAAGGCGGCTGGCACCTGTGCGCCGCCTGGATGATCGAGGCCTACCTGCTCACCGGCCGCCGCACCGAGGCCGAGGAACTGTTCCAGCAAATGGTCGACTGCGCCGGACCCACCGGCCTGCTGCCCGAGGAGTACGACCCGGTCGCCGAACGCTCACTGGGCAACCACCCGCAGGCCTACTCCCACCTCGGACTCATCCGGTGTGCGCAGCTGCTGGATCGCTGAACCGGTGTCACAGCCAGGGTTTCAGCGCGGTCAGGATGGCCGCCTTGGGCTTGGCCCCACTGAGGGTGGCCGTGGGTTCGCCGTTGACGAACAGGATCACGGTGGGGATGGACATCACCTGGTAACGCCCGGCGATCTCCGGGTGCTCGTCGATGTCCACCTTCACCACCGTCAGGCTGTCCGCGTGCTCGGCCGCGATCTGGTCCAGCACCGGGGCCAGGGCCTTGCACGGGCCGCACCACGGGGCCCAGAAGTCCACCAGCACCGGGCGGGGGCTGCCGAGCACCTCGGCGTCGAAGGATTGCGTTGTCACAGCTGCGATGTCCATGAGATTCCGTTCCGCTCAGCCGAAGGTGAAGGAGTAGGCCTGCACACCGGCGCCGACGGTCACCGTGACCCGGCCCTCGGTGATGTCCTTTGTGGACAGCAGCTGGTAGGAGTTCGGGGTGCCGTCCACCCGGATGGTCTTGGTGACACCGTTGCTCTCGTAGCTGACCGTTCCGCTGCCGGAGAGCACCATCCGGACCTCCTTGGCCCGGTAGTCCAGCCGGATCCGGCCCTGCTCCTTGACCGGGGTGATGTGCTGACTCGTCAGCGTCCAGTCACCCTCCAGCGCGAAGCTGTCCTTGGGCTGGTTCGCCGGGAAGACGAAGGATTTCTCGCCGCTGGTATAGGTTTCGGCGCCCGCGAAGTTCACCCGCTTCGTTGAGCCGAGGTAGGTTTCCGGGGTGATCTTGCCGGTGTCCGGGGTCGCGTCGGAGAGTTCGGTGGCCGCGGGCAGGTTCACGCCGGGGCTGGCGTCGGCGAGCAGCTGGCGGATCATCCGCTCGGTGCTCTGGTAGTCGCCCTCGCCGAACTTGATGTGCCGCACCGTGCCCTGGGCGTCAATGAGGTAGTGCGCTGGCCAGAACCGGTTGCGGTAGTTGGTCCAGGTGCTCAGCGAGTTGTCCAGTGCCACCGGGTACTCGATGCCGAAGCCCTTGGCGGCCGAGGCCACGTTGCCGGGTTCCTTCTCGAAGGCGTACTCGGGTGAGTGGATGCCGATGACCTGCAGGCCGGACTGGCGATACGCCTTGTCCCAGGCGGTCACGTGCGGCAGCGAGCGCTGGCAGTTGATGCAGGAATAGGCCCAGAAGTCCAGCAGCACCACCTTGCCGCGCGACTGCTTCAGGTCGATCCCCGCGCCGCCGGGGGTGTTCAGCCACTGCTGGATGCCGGTGATATCCGGTGCGGTGCCACAGCTTTCCAGCTCCTTGGCGCCCTCGGTGCACTTGTCCAGGTCCTTGTTCTGCTCGTTGACCAGACCGCCGAGGTTGAGCGCCTTCTTCACCTGCTCGGAGTTGTTCACCTTGTCCTGCAACGCACTGGTGTAGTCCGGGATGATCCGTTGCAGCAGCTGCGGCAGGTTGAAGACCAGGCCCAGCGACAGCGCGAGCATCACGATGCCCGCGGTGATCCGGATACCGCGCTGGCGCCTGCGGAAGGCCTTCACACGCTCGGCGACCCGGCGCCCGGCCAGGGCGAAGATCAGCAGCGGGGTGGCCGCGCCGACCGCGAAGGTCACCGTCAGCACCACGGTTTCCAGGCCGATCTTGCCGGTGGATCCGGCCACCGAGATCGCGGCCAGCACCGGTCCGGCGCAGGGCACGTAGATCGCGCCCAGGGCCAGGCCGAGCGGGAAACCACCGCGGGCCGCGTCCGGGCGGCGCTGCGGGATCCAGCTGAACGGCTTCTCCAGCAGGTGCTCGAAGGCGGGCACGATCAGGCCGATGCCGATCAGCGCCAGCACCACGATGCCGCCCCAGCGCAACACGTCCTGGGGCAGGCCGAGGATGGAGAGCAGCAGCGAGCCGAACAGGGTGACCAGGGAGAAACTGACCACCAGCCCCGCGATGACCAGGTAGGGCCTGGCCTTGGAGACCGGTGGAACCGGAGGCGCCGCGGTGGCTACCGCGCCGGCCGCGGCGTCCCCGGAGATCGGTGTGCTGCGGGCGCTCTGCGCGCCACCGGAGAGGAAGATGACCGGCAGCACCGGCAGGATGCACGGTGAGATGCCGGTGACCAGCCCACCGATGAGCCCGATCAAGGCAAGTGTGAGCACGGGGTCCTCATCAGGTTGTGCGAGTGGGTCATGCCGGGTGTTCGCGCCCCGAGGCGGTTCGGTTCGGTCGCGACCCCGAATGTAACGAAAAGGTCTCGACTGGCTTGCGGGTCGATCCGGCAGCGAACCAGTGCCGAACAACCTCATGTCCGGCGTCGCGGAAGTCCACTTCGGACAGACGCCCCAGTACACGAGATGGAGCACAGTCATGATGCGCAGCATTCGTCGCGGCACGATGACCTTCGGCGTCGCCGCCCTCGCCCTGGTCGCCTCGGCCTGTGGCTCCGGTGACATGGCCGGCGGCAACTCCGGCACCACCTCGGCGGCGGCCACCTCCAGCGCCGCCCCCACCTCCAGCGCGATGGCCGATCCGGCCCGTGACCTGGTCGGTTCGGGCTGTGCGGGTTACGCCCAGCAGGTTCCGCAGGGCCCCGGCTCGGTCGCCGGGATGGCCGCCGACCCGGTCGCCGTCGCGGCGAGCAACAACCCGCTGCTCAAGACCCTGGTCGCGGCGGTGTCGGGCAAGCTGAACCCGAAGGTCAACCTGGTCTCGACGTTGAACGGCAGTGAGTTCACCGTGTTCGCTCCGGTCGACTCCGCCTTCGCCAAGATCGACGCGGCCACCATCGAGAAGCTCAAGACCGATGACGCGCTGTTGACCAAGATCCTGACCTACCACGTGGTGCCCGGCCAGATCGCCCCGGACAAGATCGCGGGCGAGCAGGCCACCGTGCAGAAGGGCATGGTCAAGGTGACCGGCTCCGGCAACACGCTGAAGGTCAATGACGCCAACGTGATCTGCGGTGGCGTGCACACCGCGAACGCGACCGTGTACCTGATCGACTCGGTGCTGATGCCCAAGTAATCAAGCCGGATCCGCGCCAACCCTCAACCACTGGAGTGGGAATGCGAAAGACCACCGGCCTGTTGGTGACCGGCGCGACCGTGCTGGCCACGGCCCTGGCCGGCACCACCGGCACGGCGGCGGCCGCCCCGGCCGCCGCCCGGTCCGGGGATCTGTTACTGCTCACCGACAACGGCGTGCTCACCCGGCACGACCCCGACCTGCCGCTGCTGGCCAAGCAGCGCAAGCGGATCACCGGCCTGGCCCGCGGTGAACGCCTGGTCGGCCTGGACACCCGTCCGGCCACCGGCGCGCTCTACACCCTCGCCGACTCCGGCAGGCTCTACCGGATCAACCCCGTCACCGGCGCCGCCACCGCCGTGGGCACGCCGATCGCCTTGCGCGGCACGGCAGTCGGCTTCGACTTCAACCCCGCCGTGGACCGCATCCGGCTGGTCACCGACCAAGGCGAGAACCTGCGCCTGCACCCGGACACCGGCGCGATCGCGGGTACCGACACCCCGCTGAGCTACCCGGCGGGCGGCCCCGCCCCCAAGGTCGCCGCGGCTGGTTACACCAACAGCGTGGCCGGGGCGACCAGCACCGCGTTGTACGGCCTGGACTCCGCGCGCGACACCCTGGTCAAGCAGGGCAGCCTGCCGGGGGAGACCCCGGTCGTCTCGCCCAACACCGGTCAGCTCACCGCGATCGGCAGGCTGGGCCTGAACATCAGCGCGGTCAACGGTTTCGACATCGCGGGCAAGGCCAGCGCCGGGCCCTACCGGGCGCAGGACTACCGCGCCGCCGCCGTGGTGCGCGTGCACGGCCTGACCCTGCTCGTCCGGATCAACCTGGCCACCGGCCGGGCCGGAGTTATCTCCCCACTGCTGAGCAGCGTGACCGGTCTGACCTTCGCGCCCTGAACATCGGTCGCGCGGGCCAGATCGCCGGAGTGGCAACACAATCACGGAGGTCGTTTCGCATGCGTCTGTCCATCCGCACCCTCACCCTTCCCGCGGTCGCCGCCTGCCTGGCACTGCTCGCCGCCGCCCCCGGCGCGGCCGCCGCCACACCCCAGGACCGTGACCGCGGGCCGGACCTCGGCATCGGAATCGGCATTGGCATCGGCATTGATCTGGACCTGGGCAACCTGCTCGGTGGCGGCTACCGGTCGGCCTGGCTGACCGGCGCGGCCGAGGTGCCCGGCCCCGGCGACCCCGACGGCCGCGGCACCGCCCGGGTGCGGATCGGCCACCGCGAGGTCTGTGTTTCCCTTGCGGTGACCCGGATCGGCGCCCCGACCGCGGCACACATCCACCGCGGCAAGTCCGGCACCGCCGGTCCGGTGGCAGTGCACCTGAAGACCCCGGTCGAGGGTCGCAGTCACACCTGCGTCGACGTGGATCCGGCGCTGGCGCGTGAGCTGAAGCGCTCGCCGGGCCAGTTCTACGTCAACGTGCACAACGCGGAATATCCGGCGGGCGCGGTCCGCGGCCAGCTCCGCGGGTAATCCGGCAGGTGGCCCGGTGGTTCCCTCGAACCGCCGGGCCGCCGCATGGGCGGGGACGACGCTCAGCGCAGGTATGCCTCCAGCGCGTCGGCTCCGGCCGCCGCTCCGCCTGCCGCGTGCAGGTGCTTGGCCATCGCCGCCAGGCTGGCCCGCACGCCCTGGTCGGCCGCGACCTCGGCCACGGTCTGCCGCAGCAGGTCCGAATCGAGCTGGCCGGCGTCGAGCAGGCGGCAGAACCCCAGTTCCTGGGCGCGGCGGGCGTTGAGCGCCTGTTCCGGCGTCTGCGGGAAGGCGACCAGCGGCACCTGGTAGTGCGCGGCCTCCATGGTGGAGTTCATGCCGGCATGGGTGAGGAACGCGGCGGCGTGCGCGAGCACGGTCGGCTGCGGGAAGTAGGGGCGGACCTCGAAGTTCGGCGGGATCGCACCCAGCCGCGCGGGGTCGGTCTCGCCGATGGCCATCGCCACCTGCCATGCGGTACCGGCGAAGGCGTTGGCGCACAGGGTGAAGAAGTCGGGCCGGTCGTTGAACGCGGTGCCCAGCGACACGAACAGCACGGGGGAGCCGTCGGCAGGTGGCCGCCAGTCCGTCGAGTGCGCCCGGCGGCCGAGCGAGGGGCCGATGAAGTGGAACCGGTCGTCGAAGGTGTCCCCGGCGAGCTGGAATTCGCGCGGGAGGAACACCAGATTCAGCGGTGCGATGGCGAAGGCACTGTCGAACTGTTCCGGCGCCAGGCCGAAGTCGATCGTCAGCTCGCGGCGGGCCGCGATGTACTGGCGGAACACCGGGTGGCCGGGGTCGAAGTCACGCGGCGCGAGCAATGCCTGCAGGCTGAACGTCTCGCTGCTGGCGAAGTTGGGCACCGTGGTGGCCTGGGCCAGGCCGAGCTTGGTCGCGATGAGCGCGCCGAAGGTGGTCATCATGTCGTAGCAGAGCACGTCCGGGCGGTTGGCGGTCAGCGCCTGCTCCAGCACGGGCAGGACCGTGCGGGACTGCTCGATGAAACCGAGCAGTGTCCGCGCGAGATCCTCCGTGGTCTGCCCACCCTTGGACACCACCGGCCGCGGCAATACCCAGGGCAAGGGCAGCGGCCGGGCACCGGCGGCGGACACGGCAGGCACGAACGCCTCACCGGTGGCGTAGCTGACCTGGTGTCCCCTGGCGAGCAGCTCCTCCACCAGCGGTAACGTCGGGTTGATGTGACCGGAGGCCGGTCCCGCGAGAAACGCGATGTGGTTCCTCATGCTCCCTCATCCAGGTCAGCGCAGTGCGGGGGCCAGTACAGGCCGCTCGGTCGATCACGTCAAACGATTTCCCCTTGTGCCCGCCGAGTTGACCTAGGCCGGTGACGGCCACGCCGCGCGAACAAGACCCGGGCAGGGCCGGGCCTACTGGGTGGTCTACGGGTCGGCACCACAATTGCCGCTGCCCGCGCCCCGCCGGAGAGTTACCGGCGAGTCAACTCCGCCTCGGCGGGCGGCTCACCTCCCAGTTCCCCCCTGTTACGGAGCTGATCATGTCCATGAGCACACGCGTCCTCGGCGTCACCGTCGCCGGGCTCGCAGTTCTGGCCGGCGCCGCGGTCCCTGCCGCGGCCGCCCCGGCCACCGGATATCTGGTGCTGCTGCGGGACACCCAGGCCCAGGCGATAACCGCCACCAGCCTGGCCCAGCAGTACGGCGTGCGAGCCGAGCACAGCTACGGCACCGCCCTGCGCGGGTTCTCCGCGCGCATGACCGACGAGCAGGCCCGGCGGGTGGCCGCCGACCCGGCGGTCGCGCTGGTCGAGCGGGACGGGATCGCCCGCGGCCAGGACGTCCAGCCCAATCCGACCTGGGGGCTGGACCGGGTTGACCAGCGGGACCTGCCGCTGGACAAGAAGTACGGCTACACCAGCAAGGGCGAGGGGGTCACCGTCTACGTGGTGGACTCCGGCGTGGACTACCGGCAGTCTGAATTCGGCGGCCGGGCCGCCAGCGGGTACGACTTCATCGACAACGACAGCGACGCGCGGGACTGCCACGGGCACGGCACGCACGTGGCAGGCACGGTGGCCAGCAACACCTACGGCGTGGCCAAGGGCGCCAAGGTGGTCTCGGTGCGGGTGCTGGGCTGCAACAACAGCGGAGCCTGGTCGGGGATCATCGCCGGGATCGACTGGGTCGCCAAGAACGCGCGGAAGCCCGCGGTGATCTCGCTCAGCCTCGGCGGTGGC
This sequence comes from Crossiella sp. CA198, assembly GCF_052078295.1. Lineage (NCBI taxonomy): Bacteria > Bacillati > Actinomycetota > Actinomycetes > Pseudonocardiales > Pseudonocardiaceae > Crossiella > Crossiella sp. CA198. The sequence continues at coordinate 195,304 of NZ_JBQJIM010000004.1, read as the reverse complement.
ATCCAGTCCTCGGTGGACCAGGCGCTGCAGGGTGCGATCCGGGCCGGGGTGACCGCGACCGTCGCGGCGGGCAACGGTGGACAGGACGCCTGCGGGGTCTCGCCCGCGCGGGTGGCCGAGGCGATCACCGTGGCCGCCAGCGACGCCCAGGACCGCCGGTCGCAGTTCTCCGCCGGATCCTCCAACTTCGGGCGCTGCACCGACATCTTCGCCCCTGGCAGCAACATCACCTCCACCCGCAACGGCGGTGGCACCCAGGTGATGAACGGGACCTCGATGGCCACCCCGCACGTGGCAGGCGCGGCCGCGCTGTACCTGTCCGGCAACCCGGGCGCGAGCCCGAGCCAGGTGGCTTCGGCGCTGACCGGGAACGCGACCAGCGGGAAGATCACCGACGGTCGTGGTTCGCCCAACAAGCTGCTCTTCACCGCGCGCTGACCCCGGAAGGACCACTGCCATGACCACATCTCGCAGGAGAAGACTGCTCGGGCTCGCCGCGGCCGTGCTGGTGCTGCCGCTGACCGTGGGCAGCGCGCTGGCGGCCCCCGGAGGCGGCGCCGCACCCACTGACCTGGCCAGGGTGCCCGATGGCGCGCAGGGCTTGAGCATCGGCGGCGAACCGGCCTCGGTGCGGCAATACCCGTTCGTGATCGCGGCGCTGCGCGAGGGCGGCTCGCGGCCGCGCGGGCAGAGCTGTTCGGGCTCGGTGATCGCACCGCGCAAGGTGCTGGTGGCCGCGCACTGCAAGGAACTGCAGGGCCGCAAGACCGTGCTCTACGGACTGGACGACCTGGCCAAGCCGGGCGGCACCGCGCTGAACGTGGTGGACTACCGGACCCACCCGCGCTACCGGCACTTCGCCAGCGGCTACGACGTCGCGGTGATCACCACCGATGCCGACATCCCGGTGCCCGCCGGTGGTTACGCCACGATCGCCTCCTCCGCCGATACCGGGCTGGAGAAGCCGGGCCGCACCGGGTTCAGCCTGGGCTACGGCAAGAAGAGCCACAGCGACAGCCCGGCCGACGTCAGCCTGCACAAGCTGACCGTGCCGATCGTGGAACCCCGGCAGTGCAACGGGGTCGAGCAGGGCGCGGACCCCAGGACGATGATCTGCGCAGGCTATCCCGATGGCCGCAAGACCATCCTGCCCGGCGACAGCGGCGGACCGCTGATCGTCGACGGCAAGGTCATCGGCGTGGCCTCCTGGAGCCGCAGCGACTTCCGCTGGTACAGCATCTACGCCCGGCTCAACAACGAGATGGGCGACTGGGTCCGCGAGCAGGCCGGCAACCCGCCGCCCACCAGCACCTTCACCCTGGCGGCGACCCCGGCCACGGCGAAGGTGGCCGCGGGCAAGCACATCTCGGTCAGCGTGACCAGCAAGGCGGGCAACAGCGGCGCGGAACCGGTCGCGCTCAGCGCCACCGGACTGCCCGAGGGCGCGCGGGCGACCTTCCAGCCCGGCGACTTCAGCTCCGGCGGCACCGCCAAGCTCACCATCGAGGTGGCGGCGGGCACACCGCGGCGGGACTACCCGATCACGGTCTCCGGCAAGGGCAAGACCGACACCGTGACCACCACGCTGACCCTGACCGTCCAGTGACCCGCGAAGCGAGGCGAAATCCCATGCACGCCAAGACGAAAGCCCTACTCGCGCTCGGGCTGCTGGCCCCGGCGCTGACCCTCGGCGCCACCGCGGCGGCCCAGGCCGCACCGGCTGAAGGCACTGTGGTGCAGGCCAAGCAGCACTGGGGTGACCAGTACATCGTGATGCTGCGCGAGGACGTGGCCACCGCACAGGCGAGTTCGGCCGCGCTGGCCCAGCGCTACGGCGGCGAACTGCGCTCCAGCTACACCCACACCCTGCGCGGTTTCTCGGTGCGCGGCATGACCGAGCAGCAGGCGCGCAGGCTGGCCGCCGACCCGGCGGTGAAGTCGGTGCACCAGGACGGCACCGCGCGCGGCGCGGACACCCAGCCCAACCCCACCTGGGGCCTGGACCGCGTCGACCAGAAGAACCTGCCGCTGGACCGCAAGTACACCTACCCCAACACCGGTTCCGGTGTCACCGCCTACGACATCGACAGCGGCATCGACCCCGGCAACCCGGAGTACGAGGGCCGGGCCAGCATGGGCAAGGACTTCTTCGGCGGCAACGGTTACGACTGCCACGGGCACGGCAGCCACACCGCGGGCACCCTGGGCAGCAAGACCTACGGGGTGGCCAAGAAGATCAAGATCGTCGGGCTGAAGGTGCTGGGCTGCAACAATTCCGGCCCGGACTCCGGCATCATCGACGCGGTCGAGTGGGTCACCGCCAACGCGAAGAAGCCCGCGGTGGCCAACATGAGCCTGACCATGGACGCCCCCGGGGTCGGCGACGAGGCGGTCAAGGCCTCGGTGGCCTCCGGCGTGGTCTACACCGTGGCCGCGGGCAACAACGCGGGCAACGCCTGCAACACCAGCCCGGCCCGGGTGCCGGAGGTGATCACGGTGGGCGGCACCAACAGCATGGACAACCGCTACTCCGGCTCCAACACCGGCACCTGCGTGGACATCTTCGGCCCCGCGGAGAACGTCATCTCGATCAGCAAGGGCAACAGCGGCGGTGGCACCACCGGCATGACCGGCACCTCGATGGCCGCCCCGCACGTGGGCGGCGCGGCGGCGCTGTACCTGGCCGCCAACCCCGGCGCCAGCCCGAAGCAGGTCCGGGACGCACTGGTCAACGGCGCCACCGACGGCGTGATCCGCAACGTGGGCGCCGGTTCGCCGAACAAGCTGCTCAACGTCTCGGGCATCAGCGGTGGCCCCGGCCCCTCCTGCGGGGTCAAGTCCACCACCACGCCGGTGCCCATCCCGGACGCCGGGGAGGCGGTGACCAGCTCGGTGACCGTGCAGAACTGCCCGGGTCAGGCCTCGGCGCAACTGCCGGTCAAGGTCGACATCAGCCACAGCTACTCCGCGGACCTGGCGCTGGATCTGATCGGCCCCAGCGGGAAGTCCTACCGGTTGCAGGAGGCCGGTGGGATCGGCTCGGCGGGTGGAGTGCACCAGAGCTTCACCGTGGACGCCTCCTCGGAGACCGCCAACGGGACCTGGCGGCTGCGTGCCCAGGACGTGTACCGCTTCGACGCGGGCACGATCGAGGGCCTGGCCATCACGTTCTGACCGCCTCCGAGGCACCGGCCTGGTGGGCCGCCTTCGCAGGGAGGGCGGCCCACCAGGCGCCACCAACCCCAAGCAGCAGAGGAAAACGCATGCGCACCACCACGACCGGGCTTCGGACGGCCGTCGTCCTGGCGCTCACCGCCGGGCTGCTCGCACCCGCCGCGGCCGCGGCGGCCGGCACCCCGGCCCGCGCGTACGAAAAGCCTGGCCCGCACCAGGTCACCGTCACCAAGGGCGGCCCCGACCACACCCTGTTCTACCCCGCCGACCTGGCCGAGAGCGGCAAGCAGTTCCCGATCCTGGTGTGGGGCAACGGAACCGGCGTGGACACCAAGCCCTACGAGGCGATCCTGCGGCACCTGGCCTCCTGGGGCATCGTGATCGCCGCGGCCAACACCACCCAGTCCGGCAGCGGCCGGGAAATGCTGGCAGGCGCCAAGTTCCTCCTCGCGGAAGACCAGCGCCAGGGCAGCGTGTTCCACGGCCGGATCGACGAGACCAAGATCGCCGCCGCCGGTCACTCCCAGGGCGGCGGGGGCGCGATCGCCGCGGGCGCGGACCCGATGATCGACACCACCGTGCCCATCCAGCCGGGGCCGCAGGGCGAGGTGGGTGCGCTGCGCGGACCGGCCTTCTACCTCGCCGGGCAGGCCGACCTGATCGTGCCCTCGCTGTTCGTCCGGGCCCGCTACGGCGCCACCGACCAGGTGCCCGCAGTGCTGGGTGAGCTCCGCGGGGCCGGGCACACCATGCTCGGTGAGACCCGGACCAGGGCGATGGGCGCGGTGACGGCCTGGCTGCGCTACTGGCTGGCCGGCGACCAGCGGGCGAAGTCGGTGTTCTTCGGGCCGGAGTCCGGCTGCCAGCTGTGCCAGGACGAGGCTTGGTCCGCACATGCCCGCAACGAGAATGCGAAGCAGATCTCCTGAGTGTCCCCAGGTCACCTCGCCGGGCTGGCACAGCGACAGCCCGGCCGGCGCCTTGTGGTCATGAGTCCTCGATGTGACTTCTTCGCCAACAGCACCGGCCTCAGCCGGATGAACATCATCGTGCGCAACCCCGGCGGAGCCTACGAGCCCGGCATGTTCGAGGCCAGCACGCACTGAGCAGGCAGCTGGAGGTCGTGCCGGGAGCGGATGTTGTGCTTGCGCAACAGCTTGCCGACGTGTTCCTCCACGGTGCGGCGGGACAGGAACAGGATCTCGGCGATCTCCCGGTTGGTGTGCCCGGCCACCACCAGCCGGGCGATCTCCTCCTCCCGCGGTGACATCGCATCGCCGTAGCCACGGCCGGATCGGTGGCCAGGCGGGCGGATCCCGTTGCGGCGCAGGTGGTCCCGGCAGCGGGCGGCATCACGGGTGGCGCCGGTGCGTTCGTAGCGGGCGACCAGTTCGAGCAGCTCGGCGCTCTCGCCGGGGGTGAGGGCCAGTTCGGCCAGGCGGTCGGCCAGGTAGGCGAAGCCGAGTTCGGCGTGCCGTTGGCCTGCCTGGCCGAACCGCTCGGCCGCGGTGGCCGCGTCGCCGTGCGCGCGGGCGAGGTGGGCCTGGCAGGCCAGCACCGCGGCCTGGGCCAGCGGGGCGTGCCGGGCGCGCACCGCCTGGTGCAGCTCGCCGGTGAGCGCGGCGGCCGCGCCGAGCCTGCCCGCGGCGCAGTAGGCCTGCACCGCCTGCGGCGCGAACTCTCCCGCCCACAGCCAGCCTTCCTTGGCCCGCAACAGTTCCACCGCCCGGTCGGCCTCCGCGCAGGCCTCGGCGATGCGGTCCCGCGCCAGCAGCATGCCGATGGTGCCGCCGGCGACCCCCAGCAGCACCGGGAAGATCGCCTCGGCCGCCTCGGCGGTGCCGGTGGCCTGGAAGCAGTGCTCGGCCTGGTGCCAGTCGCCGCGGGCCACCGCCAGCCAGCCGCGCACCAGCCAGGCCTCGCTGGCCACCGGGTACAGGTCCGGGTGGCTGCTCAGCAGCTCGGCGGCGCGGGCGTCCAGGTCCTGCCAGCGCCCGGCGGCCCAGTCCAGGCGCAGCCGGGTCGCCTCGGCCGATCCGGTGATGTAGCAGGCGCCCAGGCCGGTGGCCAGGTGCGCGGACCGGTTGAGCGCGCGCTGGGCCGCGGGGTGCGCGCCGATCCAGGCGAAGGCGTCGGCGAGGTTGACGTGCAGCCGGGTCAGCTGCCTGCGCGCGCCGGCTTCGGTGACGTGCTCAGTCGCCTGCGCCACCGCCGCCTCGGGATCGAGTTCGCCCAGGTGCACCCGGGCAGCCAGGGTGTTGGCCAGCAGTCCCAGCCTCAGCTCGGGCGGCTGGCCCGCCGGGGTACGCGCCCGCTCGATCCACCGCCGATGCTCACTGGCCGGGGTGAGGCCGAGGAAGGGCAGCGCGAGCAGGGACATCCCGCGCAGCCGGTCACCGCCGGGCGGCAGGTCGCGGACCGCCTCGGTCAGCTGGGTCCGGCCGCGCTCGATGCCGCCTGCCTGGCGGACCAGCAGCAGACCGTGGCAGAGCCGGACCTCGGCGCGCAGGTCCTCCGGCAGTGCCGGATCACGCAGCAACCGCTCGACCGTGGCCGCGGCCTGCCGCTGGTGCGTGCCGGTCGGGGCGAGCAGGCAGAACACGCGCACCAGTTCGGCGCGATCGGCCGCGCTGAGTTCGCCCCGCAACAGGGTGGTGAGCACCTCGATCGCGGTGCTCAGGTCGCCGACCCGGCGGGCCGCGGCGATGAGTTCCCGGCCGTAGCGCAGGGCCAGCCCGAACTCCCCGGACTGTGCACTGTGCTCAGTCAACCGGCGCAGCGGCAGCGGATCCGCCTTGGCCAGCACCCGGATCGCCCGCCGGTGCAGCTGCTGGCGGTGCGGGCCGGGCAGCGAGCGGTAGAGCGCGCGCTGGGCCAGCGGGTGCCGCGGCAGGTAGCGGCAGCCGGGCTCCTCGCGCAGCACACCGCCGGCCAGCAACGCCTGCACCGCTGCCCTGGCCCGGCCTAGCGGCAGTCCGGCCACCGCGGCCAGGGCTTCGGCGGTGGCGGGCTCGGCCAGCACCGCGGCGGCCTCGGCGAGCTGCCGGGCGGGCCGGGGCAGCAGGTCCAGCGCGGCGGCCACCTGCTCGCGCACCCCCGGCGGGTCCAGCGCCGCCAGGCCGGTGTGCGCGAGTTCGGCCAGTGCCTCCACCAGCACCGCCGGGATACCCGCGGTGAGGGTGGTGAGTTCGGCGGCCAGTTCGGCCGAGCCGAGCCGGTCCCGGACCAGCTGGGCCACCTCGGGTTCGGTCAACGGCGAGACGGTGACCCGCCGCAGTGTCACCCCGGGTGCGGGCCGCAGGTGCAGCGGGCGCGCGCCGGGCCGGTGGGTCAGCAGCACCGACAGGCCGGGCGGCGGCGCGGCCAGCAGGTGGCGCAGCACGGTGCGGGAGTCCGGGTCGGCCCACTGCACGTCCTCCAGCACCAGCACCACCCGGCCCAGCGTGGCCAGCAGATCGCGCACCCCCCGGCAGACCAGCGCGGCCGGATCGGCGGACGCAGGCGCGGCGGGCAGCCAGTCGGCCAGTTCGGGCAGCAGCGCGGCCAGCACGCCGGTGGCCCGCGGGAACCGCACCGGACGAGGACGTGCCTCCAGGCAGGAGCGCAGTGCCTCCAGCAGCACGCCGTAGCGGAAGGCCGGGCCGGGCTGGCAGCGGCCCAGCGCCACCGCGACCGAACGCTGGTCCAGCTCGGCCAGCGCCGCGCTGATCAGGTGCGTTTTGCCCATCCCCGCCTCGCCGCTGACCAGTACCAGCGAGGGGGTGGCCCGCAGGGCGGCGAGCAGTGCGGAGACAGCCATCACCCCACCTTCCGGCACCGGTCACAGCGCGCCCCCGGATTGTGCGATTGCGTCAAATCCGGGCCGGTTGATGCCGGAATCCGCTCATCAGGACCCGACCTCCGCCGGTGCCGAGGGCAGGCCCCGCGGCGGCACACTGCCCGGATGCCGAGTCAGCTGACCGAATCGGACCTGGTGCTGGTGGAGGCGCTCCAGCTGGCGCCGCGGGCCCCGTGGGCGGTGCTGGGCGCGGCCATCGGGGTGGACGCGCGCACCGCGGCCCGGCGCTGGGCGCGGCTGCGGGACAACGGCCTGGCCTGGCTGACCGCCTACGTGCCGCCGCCCACCCTGACCATCGGCTACCTGGACCTGGCCGTCCGCCCAGACCGGATCGCCGCGCTCAGCGCGGCGTTGTGCGCCTGGCCGCAGGTCTTCAGCGTCGAGCACACCACCGGCCGCCACCAGCTGTTCCTCGGGGTGGACGCGGTGGACCTGACCGCGCTGGACACCCTGGTCAGCACCGGGATCGGCGCGCTGGAGGGGGTGCTGTCGCTGCGCCTGACCGTGGTCTGCCAGGTCTACCGGGAGGGCAGCGACTGGCTGGCCCGCGCGCTCACCCCGGCCCAGCGCGCCCGGCTGCCCGCGCCGGCCCCGCTGCCGCACCCGGCCACCGCGAACCCGTGGACCCGGCTGGACCAGGACCTGGTGCGCGAACTCACCGTCGAACCGCGCCGCAGCGCCGCCGAACTGGCGCAGCGCTGCGGGTCCAGCACCGCCACCGTGCGCAGGCGGCTGCACCGCATCCTGCGGGGCCGGGAACTGGACTTCCGCTGCGACATCGCCCAGGCGCTGGCCGGCTGGCCGGTCACCGTGGTGTACCGGCTCTCGGTGCCAGCCGAAGCGCTGGACGCCTCGGCCAGGGCGCTGGCCGCGCTGCCGGAGACCCGGTTGTGCAGCGCGGTGCTCGGCGATCACAACCTGCTGCTGGCCGCCTGGCTGCACGGCGCCGGCGACTGCCCGGACTTCGAGGCCCGGCTGCGGCTGGCCGCGCCCGCGGTGACCGTCAGCGAAGGCAACCTGAGCCTGCGGGTGCCCAAGCGGATGGGCCGGTTGCTCAACGCCGACGGGCGGGCGATCGGCCAGGTGCCGATGACGCCCGCCCGGTAGCGCGAGCCAGGCCCTAGCGGCGGACGGTGGCGAGCAGCCCGATCGCGGGGATCAGGCCCGCGTCGAGCCGCCGCTGTTCGGCCTGGCGAATCGAGTCGAGCGCGCTCGCGGCGTGCGTGGCGGGTTCGGTCCACACCCCGGAACGCCCGTACACCAGCCGCCACAGCATGCTCGTGTCCACTGTGGACAAATCGGTGCCGACCCGGCCGAGCGCGTCCAGCATGTCCGAACCCCGGTGCAGGAAGTCGTGCCCGGCGACCCAGGCCTTGAGCGGATCACCATCCGGCACCTCGGCCTTGAGCACCCCGGTGGCGACCAGCAGCTCCCGGTTGTCGTAGTAGAAGTGCGCGGCGGCCTGGTCCACCCGCTCCCAGGCGAACTCCTCCAGCACGATCAGCCCGCCGGGTGCCAGCAGCGTGGCCGCGTGCGCGAGGGTGCCGTCCAGGTCCTCCGCGTGGTGCAGCGAGCGGGTGAACAGCACCACGTCGTACTCGCCGGAGACCTCGTTGATATCGGCCTCGATCACGGTGATCCCGCGCTCGCGGGCCGCGGCGGCCACGTCGGCACTGCGGTCCACCCCGGTGACCTGGTAGCCGAGTTCGATCAGCGCGGCGGCCAGCGCGCCACTGCCGCAGCCCGCCTCCAGGACGCGGGCCGGGGGAGCGGGCAGCAGGGCCTTGAGGTGGGCGAGGGTGTGCGGCACGGCAACGGTCGAGACGTCCATTCCGGCCAGCCTAGGCCCAGCCCGCCGCGAGTGCGACGGACTTTGCCCGCCGGACAAGGTATCAGTGCTGGTCGAACAGGGTGCCGAAGATGTGGCGGCCCAGACGTTCGGCGGTGGCGGTGTCGAGGAGTTCGCCGGGAATGCCGGGATGTTCGCTCATCCAGCGGCGCGCGGTGGCAGGGCTGACGAAGGCGTTGAGGTGGTCGCAGCAGCAGTCCGCCGAGGGGCCGGTACCGGCGGCCGCGCTGGCGAACACGACCGCGGTGGCGGGTTCCCAGGTGTGGCCTCCATTGTGGACGGTGACCAGCACCCGTTCGCCGGTGACCGGGTCGATGGAGGTGATGGTCGCGTTCGTGCCGAGCATCGCCGGTATGCCGAGGGCGTCAACAGCGCACATGGCCGACACTGTCCGGCCGGTGGCGAGTCGTACCCGGTGGCGGGTGGGGACCGCGGAGAACGGGTAGGCGACCCTGATCGCCCCGGCCTGGTCGAGCCGGATCACATCCGCCTCGTGCAGGCGGGTCAGTACCGAGCCCGCGGTGACGCCGTTGGCCGCCGCGATCTGCTGGAGCCGCGCCGTGGACGGGGGTTGGCCGGTGGTGGCGAAGGCGCGCAGGATCGCCTGGTGCACCACACGCTCGGCCGGGTCAGCGGGGGTGGCGCGGGCCCGCCACGCCCGCAACTCCGCCGCCGCGGTGGTGGCGTTCGTGAGGGCGGCGCGGAGCTGAGACGGTGTCGGCGCGCCGGTGGGGCTGCCGTGCTCGTCGCGGTAGAGCCGGCAGGACACACTGGGCGGCTGGCCAGCTTCGGCGAACGGGTCGGCACCGTTGACGAGCAACGTCGGCGAGCCCCGCATGCCCGTGCGAGTGGCCTGCTCGACGGTGCTGATGATCTCGACGGCGATGGTGACGTCCGCGCGCCCGGCCAGCACCTCTTCCAGACGCTGTTGTAGCGGGGCGAGGTTCGGGCAATCCGGGACGGCCAGGATCCGCAGTTTCACGACGATTCTCCGGTCTGTTCGCGCAGGGTGTGCAGCAGCCCGCAGGCGCGGTCGCGGCGCGGTAGCTCACACCGGGTCACCAGCTCGCTCAGGGCATCCCGCATCCTGGTCAGATCGGCCAGCCGGTCCTCGATGTCGGCCAGCCGGGCCGTGGCCAGCGTCCGCGCGGTGTCGCAGGAGGCCGGCCCGCCGTCGGCCAGGTGCAGCAGCTCCTCGGTCTCCTCAAGGGTGAACCCGAGCGCCTGGGCTCGTTTGATGAACCGCAACCGGGACAGGGCATCGGGCGGGTAGTCCCGGTAGCCCGAGGTGGAGCGCCGCGGCGGCGCCAACAGGCCGCGGCGCTCGTAGTACCGCAACGTCTGCGGGTTCACCCCAGCCCGCGCTGCCAGCTCACCAGTACGCACCAGGTCAGCATGAACCCCGTACCCACGTACAGGGCAAGGACCCGCCGTGCTCACCAGCGCACGAGCACCTCGGGCACCCCGCCGGTGAGGTCGTTGGTCACCAGCGGCAGGTCGTTCACCTCGGCGACCAGGGACAGGTTCGGGAAGCGGCGGAACAGGGCCGGGAACAGGATGCGGAGCTGGGCGCGGGCCAGGTTGGCGCCGACGCAGACGTGCCTGCCGTGGCCGAAAGCCAGGTGCGGGTTGGGTTTGCGGCCGGGCTGGAACTCCTCGGGGTCGGCGAACACCGCGGCGTCCCGGTTGGCGGCGTCGTTGGAGACCAGCACCATGTCGCCGCGGCCGATGGTCACCCCGCCGATCTCCACGTCCTCGTTGGCATAGCGGAGCAGGCCCAGGCCGTGTGGGGCGGACAGACGCAGGATTTCCTCCACTGTGGACTGTGCCTGACCCTCGGGGTCGGCGGTGAAGGCGGCCCGCCGGGCCGGGTCGGACAGCAGCCACAGCAGGCCGAAGTCGATCCGGGTGGCTGTTGTCTCGTGCCCGGCGAAGAGCAGCGCGATGGCCACCTGGGCCACCACCTCATCGCTGATGGTGGGGTCGGCGACCAGGTCGGAGAGCACGTCCGGACCGGGATGCATACGTTTGCGCGCCGCGAGGCCCAGGGTGTAGCCGGCGAACTCGGCCAGCGCGGCCTGGCTGGCCGCCGGGTCGTCGAAGAGACCGAGGTTCCTGGACAGGCTGCTGAAGTGCGCGCTGTCCGACGCGGGCACGCCGAGTAGTTCGCTGATGGCCAGGGCTGGCAACGGGAACGAGACCAGCCGGTGCAGGTCGGCCGGCTGGTCCGCGGCCGCGAGATCGTCCAGGCACTGGTCGGTCAGTTCCTGGATCCGGTCGGTCAGGCGGCGCATCCGGGGGACGGAGAACGCGGGGCCCAGCACCGTGCGCATCCGGGCGTGCTCGGCCCGCTCCGTCTCGTGATCACCGGCGGGGGCGCCACCCATCGCCGAATGCGCCAGCCGGCCCGCGCGCTCCGGCTCGGGGTGCGAGCGGCCGAACCGGGGGTCGGCGAAGGCCTGCCTCACCTCCTCGTAGCCGAGCACGAGCCAGGCCGGGTCACCGGCCGGGGTGGTCACCGGCACCACCGGGGTCTCCGGGCGCAGCACCTGGTACAGCGGCGCCAGGGCCAGCGGATTGGGGCGGTTGAGCGGAAGTTGGAGTGCGGACATGCGCTTTCCTCCCCAGGGGTCGCGTTTCTGGCCCAGCCAGGTTGTCCAGAGTCAGCGAATCCGGGAAAAATGACAAGCTGTCGCAGTTAGCCGAAAGCTGGTAACGGCCCGCACCCGGCGGGCGCCGTCGCGGCCCGCGAGCTGTGCGCCGTGATCGGCCCGGATCGCCTGCTGGGCGGCAATGCCGGGCGGCTGCTCGGCTGGCTCTGACGGCCGCGTACCGTCCACCGCGGGCCCCATCCGCAACCAGTTCTCACGCCCCGTCACGAACTGACCTCGGTGCGTGCTGAGAAGATGTGCCGAGAACGAACACGCACGAGCACCAGGAGCACACATGGGCGCAGTGGCACCGGGCACCCCGGGCTGGATAGACGTGCGGTCCCCGGACCTCGCGCAGACCCGGTCCTTCTACATGGGCCTGTTCGACTGGTCCGCCCGCGTGGCACCCCCGGAAGCCGGCGGCTACACCGTGTTCACCAAGGGCGGCAAGGCGGTCGCGGGCGCGGGACCACTGCTCGCGCCTGGCCAGCGCACGGCCTGGCGCACCTTCGTGCTCGTCGACGACGCCGAGGCCACCACCGCGCGGGTCGAACCCGCGGGCGGCCAGGTGCTCTTCCCCGCCAAGGAGGTCGCCGACACCGGGCGGATCGGTGTGTTCACCGACCGGGCCGGGGCCGAGGTCGGGGTGTGGGAGCCGGGGGAGATGCCCGGCTGCGAGCTGTTCAACGAGTCCGGCACGCTCTGCTGGAACGAGCTGAGCACCGGCGACTCGGACGGCTCCAAGGCCTTCTACGGCGAGGTGTTCGGCTGGGAGGCCAGGGACCGGCGGCTCGGCGACGTCGAGTACTCGCAGTGGCGGATCGAGGGCCGCACGGTGGCCGGCATGCGGCCGGGCCATCCGGAGATCACCACGCCGTACTGGATGGCCTACTTCGCCGTCCGGGACTGTGACGAGTCCGCGGCGCGGGCCGGGCAGCTGGGCGGCAGGGTCACCGGGCGGCCCACCGACACCGTGCTCGGACGCTCCGCGGTGCTCACCGACCCGCACGGCGCGGTGTTCACCATCATCACCATGTGACTGGGTGCACAATGGACGGTGCCCTACCGCACACCAGGCAAAACCCCAGCCAGACCTGCACGAGAATGAGGACCATGTCCTTCGCTGAAGAGGTTTCCTCGGCCGCCGCACGGCTGGACGGGGTCGCCCGCACCACACCGCTGGAGGTCAACCAGCGGTTGTCCGAGCGCACCGGCGCGCGGGTGTGGTTCAAGCGCGAGGACCTCCAGGTCGGGCGGTCCTACAAGCTGCGCGGGGCGTTCAACCTGCTGTCCCAGACCGAGTTCACCGGGGCCGGGGCGGTCTGCGCCTCGGCGGGCAACCACGGGCAGGGCGTGGCCTATGCCTGCCGCAGGCTCGGCATCGAGGGCCGCGTGCACGTGCCGCGCACCACGCCCCGGCAGAAGCGCGATCGCATCGAGGCACTCGGCCAGGGCAAGGTGCGCCTGGTCGTGGACGGCGACACCTACGACGACGCCGCCGCGCTGGCCCAGGAACACGCCGCGGCCACCGGCGCCGTGCTGGTGCCCGCCTTCGACGACCCGCGCACCATTGCCGGACAGGGCACCGTCGGACTGGAGATCCTGCGGCAGCTGGGCGGAGCACCCGATGTGGTGATCGTCCCGGTCGGCGGCGGCGGCCTGCTCGCCGGGGTCGGCACCTGGCTGCGCGAGCACTTCCCGGCCACCCGGGTCATCGGCGTCGAGCCTGCGGGCGCGGCCAGCATGATCGCGGCGCTGGCCAGTGGCGGTCCGGTGACCCTGCCCGAGGTGGACTCCTTCGTCGACGGCGCGGCCGTGCGCCGGGTCGGCGAGCTGACCTTCCCGATGGTCCGGGACAGCGGCGCGGAGCTGCTGACCGTGGCCGAGGGCGCGGTGTGCACCGAGATGCTCGACCTGTACCAGGTGGACGGCATCATCGCCGAACCCGCGGGCGCGCTGGCCTCGGCCGCGCTGGTCAGCGAACTCACCGTGGCACCCGACGAGACGGTGGTGTGCCTGCTTTCCGGCGGCAACAACGACGTGAGCCGCTACGCCGAGGTGGTGGAGCGCTCGCTGGTGCACCGCGGCCTCAAGCACTACTTCCTGGTCGAGTTCCCCCAGGAACCCGGTGCGCTGCGCCGGTTCCTCGACGACGTGCTCGGCCCGGACGACGACGTGGTGCTCTTCGAGTACCAGAAGCGGGACAACCGGGAGACCGGCGCCGCGCTGGTCGGCATCGAGATCAGCCGCGCCGAGGACTACGACCGGCTGTGGGCGCGGATGAAGGAGTCCCCGCTGCACATCCAGCACGTGGCCCCTGGCACCACGGCCTATCGGTTCCTGGTCTGAGCGCGGCTCAGAGACCGCCGTTCGCGCCGATCCCCCGCAGCAGGGTGTCGACCACGCGGGTGGCCAGGGTGTCGGTGTCGGTCGGTTCGGGCTGCTGGGCCGCCTCGTGGATGAGCGCGTAGTACACGCAGCGAGCCCAGTCCAGATCGACATCGGTGCGGAACAACCCGGCGTCCCTGGCCCGCCGGAAGAGCCGGTCGCACTGTTCACGCACGCCCGTGTGCACGCCGGCCACCTGGGGACCGGCCGCTGAGGACCGGCTCATCGCGAACCCCCAGCCGATCTTGACTTCGAGCACGTTCGCGGTCACCTGATACAGCGCGACCAGTGGCGGGGCGGTCTCCGGGCGGCCACGGCGCACCGCTTCGGCGAAGCGCTGGGCGGCCCACGCGGTCAGCTCGTCGATCAGCACCTCGCGGGTGGCGAACCGCCGGTGCACGGTGGTCCTGGCCACGCCCGCGGCCGTGGCGATCTGCTCCATGGAGGCCGCGGGATCGGCGCTGAGCACGCGCTCGGCCGCCTCCAGGATCGCCTGCACGGTGCGTTCGGCATCCGCCCGCCGCGCCCGCCCGGCCGGACGTGCCCCATCCTGCCCAGTCAAGCCAGCTTGCTCTGTCACCGAGCCTCCTTGTCGGCAAAACATTACAGGACGGCTCCTTGACGCGCTCTAGTTGCATCACTACTGTCGCAACTAGAGCGCTAGTAAGGTCTAACTGGATGCGACTAGAGGGAGTTTGGGCAGATGGACGTTCAACTGAGTGGCAAGACCGCCCTGGTCACCGGCGCCAGCCGTGGCATCGGCCTGGCCATCGTCACCACGCTGATCGGCGAGGGCATGCGGGTGGTGGCTGGCTCGCGCACCGTCTCCCCAGAGCTGGCCGCCTCCGGGGCGACCGCGATCCAGGTCGACCTCGCCGCCGCCGACGGACCGGCCCGGCTGGTCGTGGGGGCGCTGGCCGAACTGGGCGAGATCGACCTGGTGGTCAACAACGTCGGTGGCGGGGACAGTGACGGTGGCCAGACCGGCGGCTTCGCCACCTTCGACGACCAAGCCTGGCAGCGCATGTTCGAGCTGAACTTCTTCAGCGCGGTCCGCACCACCCGCGCCGCCCTGCCCAGCCTGCTGCGGCGCAAGGGCGCCATCGTCAACATCTCCTCCAACGGCGCCCGGATGCCGCACGCCGGGCCGATGCCCTACACCACCGCCAAGGCGGCCCTGACCGCCTTCGGCAAGGCACTCGCCGAGGAAGTCACCCCGCTGGGCGTGCGGGTGAACACCATTTCCCCCGGCCCGGTGCGCACCTCGATGTGGGAGGCCCCGGACGGCTACGGCGCGGACCTCGCCCGGTCGCTGGGCGTGCCACACGCGCAGTTCCTGGCCCAGCTGCCCGCCGGACTGGGGCTCAGCACGGGGCGATTCGTGGAGCCAGCGGAAGTCGCCGCCCTGGTCAGCTACCTGGCCTCACCGCTGGCGGGCAGCATCACCGGCACCGACCACCTCATCGACGGCGGTCAGCTCAAGACGGCCTGACGCCCCGCCACGGCCTACCGGTTCCCGGTCTGAGCCGGGCCCAGACTCGCGGCCACCCGGGCCAGGTGCGCGCGCAGCCACTGGTTGGCCGGATCCAGCACGTGCCGCGGATGCCAGAACCCGGCGATGGTCAGCTTCGGCCCCGCCTCGGCCAGCGGCACCTCGCGCAGCCCGAGTCCCGGTCCCAGCGCCTCGAACAGCCGCCGCTGGGTCATCGTGATCAAATGCGTGCCCGCCACCAGCTCCAGGGCCAGGGTGAAGGACTCCACGGTGACCGTGGCCGGCTGGCGCACACCCCGCTCGGCCAGCTTGCCCCTGGGCACCGCCCACCGATCACCCACCCCGTTGACCTGCACCGCGGGCAGGCCTGCCAGGTCCGCCGCGGTCAACGGCCCGGTCAGCGGGCTGTCCTGGTCGGCCACCACGATGAACTCGTCCTCGAACAGCGGGGTGTGCGGGAACTGCAGCAGTTCCTGCTCGGGCAGTTGCAGCGGCCACAGCAGCAGATCGCAGCGGCCGCTGCGCACCACCTCGATCAGGTCGGCGCGCAGCGGCTCGATGGTCAGCCGCACCCCCGGCGCCTCGGTGAGCAACGCGCGCAGGGCAGGGCGCAGCAGCGTGGTGGCGGCGTAGTCGCTGGCCAGCACGCTGAAGGTGCGTGATTCGGTGGCCGGGTCGAACCGGCGGCCCGCGGTGAGCACCTGCCGCGCGGCGATCAGCGCGGCCTGCACCGGCCCGGCCAGTGACTCCGCCAGCGGAGTCAGCGCCATGCCCCGGCCCTCGCGGATCAGCAGTGGATCGTCGAAATGCCTGCGCAGTTTCGCCAGCATCGCGCTCATCGACGGCTGCGCCACGCTGATGCGTTCCGCGGCCTTCGTCACATTGCGCTCGATGAGCAGTGCGTTCAGCGGAAGCAGCAGGTTCAAATCAGCCCTGCCCCAGTCGTCAGACACCCGCCAACCTTAGCGGTATCGGCGGGATCGTCGCAGCTCAGGTCAACTATCTGAATCGCCGATGGACCGCATAGCGAATTCGTGGGTTCTGGACTTCCGGGGCGGTGAATAGCCTCGGGAACCGCAGGGAGAAAAGGTCCGGACTTCCTCTCCACGCGCTTCTGTCGCAATTACGCCAGGTTGAGGGAGTTTCGCCGTGCCCGCGTTCCGCGCCACCCCACTCGCGCTCAGCAGCGCCCAGACCGGTGTCTGGTACGCCCACCAGCTCGACCCCACCGGTCTCGCGCACAACGTCGCCGAGTACCTGGAGATCACCGGCCCGCTGGACCTGGACCTGTTCGAGCGCACCCTGCGCGTGCTGGTCGCCGAGGCGGACTGCCTGCGCGCCACCTTCACCGCCGAGGAGCACGGGGTGCGCCAGCACCTGGCGCCCGAGGTGGACTTCACCCTGGACGTGGTGGACCTGCGCGAGCGCCCCGACATGGCGCCGGAACGGCTGCGGGTGGTGCTGGAACGGCCGTTCGACCTGGCCAGCGGACCGCTGTTCACCTTCACCGTGCTGCGCCTTGCCGAGGACAAGCACCTGTGGGTGCACTGCTACCACCACCTGGTCGCCGACGGCTACACCGTGGCCCTGCTAGCCCGCCGCGCCGGCGAGGTCTACACCCGCCTGGCCGAGGGCCTGGACGCCGGGGAGAGCCCGTTCCAGCCGCTGTCGGTGCTGCTCGCCGCCGATGCCGCCTACCAGGGATCCGCGCAGTGGGCCAAGGACCGCGAGTTCTGGACCGGCTACGGCGCCAGCCTGCCGGAACCGGTCAGTCTGTCCACCCGCCCGGCCGCCCCGGCCCGGCTGGCCCTGCGCACCACCAGCCAGGTCCCACCGGAGATCACCGCGGACCTGGCGCGCACCGCGAAACTCGCCGGCACCTCACCCACCACGGTGCTCATCGCCGCGGTGGCCGCGTTCCTGCACCGGATGACCGGCCGGGGTGAGCAGGTGCTCGGCCTGCCCACCGCCGCCCGCGGCTCCAGCGCGGCCAGGTCCGCGCCCGGCATGAGTGCCAACGTGGTGCCGCTGCACCTGTCCCTGGACCGGTCGATGACCGTGCCGCAGGTGCTCGCGCACGTCTCCACCCGGGTCAAACAGGTGCTGGCACACCAGCACTACGGCCACGCCGGGCTGCGCCGCGACCAGGGCGCGCTCACCCAGGAGGACCGGCTGTTCTGCACCCGGATCAACATCATGCGCTTCAGCTACGGTGTGCGCTTCGGCGAAGCCCCCGCCAAGGCGCACTACCTCTCCGGCACCGCCACCGACGACCTGTCCGTGATCGTCTACGACCGCAACGACGGCCACGGCCTGGAAATCACCCTGGACGCCAACCCGGCCCTGCACACCAGCACCGAACTGGCCGTGCTGGAACAACGACTCCAGCGCTACCTGCGCGAGTTCAGCCTGCTCGGCGAGCGCGCGATCGGCGCGGCCGACGTGCTCAGCGCCGCCGAACGCGAACGCCTGCTCGGCGACTGGGCAGGCGGACACACCACCAGCACCCCCGCCACCCTGGCCGACCTGGTCGCCGCCCGCGCCGCCGAGCACCCCGACCGGATCGCGGTCACCTGCGAGGGCGAGGCCCTGACCTACCGCGAACTCGCCGAGGCCGCCAACCGCCTGGCCCGCCTGCTCATCGCCGACGGCGTCGGCCCCGGCGATCTGGTCGGCCTGGCCTTCCCACGCTCCCTGGACCTGATCACCGCGATGCTGGCGGTGATCAACTCAGGCGCGGCCTACCTGCCCATCGACCCCAGCTACCCGGCCGAGCGGGTGCGGTACCTGCTCGACGACGCCAACCCCGCACTGGTGCTCGCCCCCGACGAATCGCTGCCCGGCGCACTACCACTGCACGCCGAAGACGTGCGACTGGCCCGGTCCGCCCTGCCCGGCGCCCCGATCACCGACGCCGAGCGGATCCGGCCGCTGACCCCGGCGGATCCGGCCTACGTCATCTACACCTCGGGCTCCACCGGCAACCCCAAGGGCGTACCGATCCCGCACCACAACGTCGTCCGCCTGTTCACCGCGACCCAGCGGCAATACGACTTCCACGCCGAGGACGTGTGGACGATGTTCCACTCCTACGCCTTCGACTTCTCCGTCTGGGAGATCTGGGGGCCACTGCTGCACGGCGCCCGCCTGGTCGTGGTCCCGCACGCGGTGACCCGCTCCGCGCCGGAGTTCCTGCGCCTGCTGGTCGAGGAACAGGTCACCATCCTCAGCCAGACCCCGTCGGCCTTCTACCAGCTCATGGCCGCCGAACGGGCCGAGCCGGAACTCGGCGCGCGACTGGCGTTGCGCGCGGTCACCTTCGGCGGCGAGGCACTGGACCTGACCCGCCTGGCCGGCTGGTACGACCGGCATCCCGAGGACGCGCCCGTGCTGGTCAACATGTACGGCATCACCGAGACCACGGTGCACGTCACCCAGCTCGCGCTCAGCCGCGCGGACTGCGTGCCAGGAGCGGGCAGCCTGATCGGCCGGGCCATCGACGACCTGCGCGTCTACCTGCTCGACGAGCACGGCGACCTGGTGCCACCGGGCATGCCGGGGGAGATCCACGTCGCCGGCCCCGGCGTGGCCCACGGCTACCTCAACCGGCCGGAACTGACCGCCGCCCGATTCGTGCCGGACCCGTTCGGGGCGCCGGGGGAGCGGCTCTACCGCAGCGGCGACCTGGCCCGTTGGACCGAGGACGGCTGCCTGCAGTACCTGGGCCGCGCCGACGACCAGGTCAAGATCCGTGGCTTCCGGATCGAACTCGGCGAGATCGAGGCCGCACTGGGCCGCCACCCCGAAGTCGCCCAGGCCGTCGTGGTGGTCCGCGAGGACAAGCCGGGCGACAAACGCCTGGTCGCCTACGCGGTGCCCAGGGCTGAGGCGATGCTCGACCCACTCGCACTGCGCGCGCATCTCGCGACCCTGCTGCCCGAGCACATGGTGCCCGCCGCCGTGGTCGTGCTGGACGGGATCCCGTTGACTCGCAACGGCAAAGCCGACCGGCGCGCCCTGCCCGCACCCGACTACGCCGCCGCCGCGGACCTGTCCCGCACCCCGCGCACCGACCGGGAACGCCTGCTGTGCACGCTGTTCGCCGAGGTGCTCGGCCTGACCGAGGTCGGCGTGGCGGACAGCTTCTTCAGCCTCGGCGGGGACAGCATCCTGGCCATCCAGCTGGTCGCCAGGGCCCGCGCCGCCGGACTGCTGATCAGCCCACGCGAGGTGTTCACCCACCGCACCGCGGTGGCGCTGGCCGAGATCGCCAAGGAAGTCCACAGTGGACCGACGGACGCGGCGGACGTCGGCCCGGTCCCGCTGACCCCGGTGCTGCGCTGGCTGGCCGCCCAGGACACCCCGATCGACGGCTACCACCAGTGGGTGCTGCTGCACACCCCGGCCGAACTGACCGCCGACCGCCTGACCGCACTGCTCCAGTCCGTTGTGGACAGTCACGACCTACTGCGCGCCCGCCTGGACGAACAGTGGCGACTGCACGTGACCGAGTCCGCCCCGGTGTTCCTGCGCCGCGTCGAGGACGACCCGGCACACCACCGCGCGGACCTGGTGTCCTGGCTGGACCCGGCCCAGGGCAAGGTATTCGGCGCGGTCTGGCAGCCCGGCGCCCCCGGCCGCCTGCTGCTGGTGGCCAACCACCTGGTGGTGGACGGCGTGTCCTGGCGAATCCTGGCCGACGACCTCGCCAACGCCTGGTCCGGCGCAGCGCTGTCCCGCCCGCACACCTCCTTCCACCACTGGGCCACGGCACTCACCGCCGCCGACCGCTCAGCGGAGAAGGAACACTGGCAGCAGGTCCTGGCCACCGCGGACCCCCAACTCGGCGCGCCCACCGGCGAAACCGGCCGCGGCGACCTGACCGTCACACTGTCGACCGAGGCCACCGAAGCCCTGCTCACCACTGTGCCGAGGACCTTCCACACCGGCGTGCACGAGGTCCTGCTCACCGCCGCCGCCCGCGCCCTCAACGCCTGGCGCGGCACCCCGCTCGCACCAGTACTGCTGGAGGTGGAGAACCACGGCCGCGAGCAGGAAGCCGTGCCCGGCGCGGAACTCTCCCGCACCATCGGCTGGTTCACCGACCTGCACCCGGTAGCCCTCACCCCGGCCGCCGACGCCGCCGAGTCGATCAAGCAGATCAAGGAACAACTCGCCGCCACCCCCGGCGACGGACTCGGCTACGGCCTGCTCCGCCACGTCGGCGGCGCCTTCGCCGATGCCCCTGCCCCGCAGGTGCTGTTCAACTACCTCGGCCGCTTCGGCGTCAACGACGGCGACTTCACCGTGCGCGGCTTCGGCGGCGCCCGAGACCCACGCATGACACCCACCCACGCGCTGGAACTCAACGCCCGCACCGAAGAAACCCCCGACGGCCCGCTCCTGACCGCCACCCTCTCCTACGACCGCGCCCACCTCACCCACACCGACGCCACCGCCCTGGCCCAGACCTGGCTGACCACGCTCACCGAACTCGCACAATTACGCCACGGTGGCCACACCCCATCGGATTTCCCACTAACCCCACTGACCCAGCCCCGAGTCGACCAGCTCACCAGCACGCACGAACACCTCACCGACATCCTCCCGGTCACCCCACTGCAACAGGAAATGCTGGCCCACACCGCCCGCACCGCCCACGGCCCGGACGTCTACACCGTGCAGGTGCTCTTCGACCTCGACGGCGACCTGGACCAGGACCGCCTGCACGCGGCCTGCCAGGCCCTGGTCGACCGCCACCCTGCCCTGCGCGCCTGCTTCCCCGACCAGGACACCCAAATCGTGGTGGCCCAGGCGGAACTGCCCTGGCAGACCAGCAAAGTGTCCACAGTGGACGAAGCAGTGACCGCCGACCGCGCACACCGCTTCAACCCGGCCCGCCCACCCCTGTTGCGCGCCCACCTGATGCGCCTGGCCGAGCACCGCCACACCCTGCTGCTGAGCCTGCACCACGCCGTGGTCGACGGCTGGTCCCTGTCCGTCCTCTTCAGCGAGTTGTTTCGCCACTACGCGGGCCAGCCGCTGGCGCCTGCCCCACCCTTCGCCGACCACCTGACCTGGCTGTCCACCCAGGACAGTGCCGCCGCCACCCGAACCTGGACCGAACTCCTGGACGGCGCCAAACCCACCCTGTTCGCTCCACCCCAAGCAGAAAACCCCGCCCTACTCCCCAAACAACACCCCTTGCGCCTGTCCGCGGAGCAGACCACCGCCCTGCTCCGCACCGCCCGCACCCACGGCCTCACCCTGGGCGCCCTGGTCCGCACCGCCTGGGCCCAGACCCTGCACGACCTGACCGGCGCCGACGACCTGCTACTGGGCGCCACCGTGTCCGGCCGCACCCCGGAAGTCCCGGCCATGGCAGCCAGAATCGGCCTGCACACCAACATCGTTCCGGTCCGCTCCCGCCCACAAATCGGCGAACCCCCACTCACCCTGGCCACCCGCCTCCAGTCCGACCACGTGACCGCCCTACCCCACCAGCACCTCGGCTGGCCCGCCATCGCCCAGGAACTAGGCCACCAACACCTGTTCGCCGCCCACCTGGTCTTCCACAACTACCCCCTGGACCCCACCGCCTTCACCCACCTGGGCGAGGTCACGGTCCGCGACCTCCAGGTCAACGACGGCACCCACTACCCCCTGTCCCTGGTGGCCCGCCAGGAAGGCGCGGAACTGGCACTGCGGGTGGACCACCGCCCGGATGTGATCAGCCCCGAGGAAGCGGCGGAGATCGCCAACCACCTCCGTCACCACCTGGAAAGCCTGGCCGCACAGGGCTGAGGTGGAATCGCCGAGGGGTTGGGCCAACCACCCAATCCTTCGGCGGCTTCATTGGCGGCCGACGGCGAAGGCTATGTTCGCACAGGGCCTGGCCCTGGAACCACCTCAACGAGCTTGAACACACCACACTCCGCGCCACCTGAACCCGCCTCCGGATCCCAGGACACGGAACCCGGAGAACCGGCGGCCCGAGCGCCGGGGATCGCTGCTGCCCCAAGCCAGACACATCGAGCAGATCGCCCGCCAACGCCTTACCCGACACCCAGACGAAAGACCGAGGCCAGTGTGCGCGGTGGCGAAGTCATCCACGAACTGCAGCGGGTGCAGTTGCGGGTGTGTCAGGGCATGGTGCGTGGCGCACCAGACCCGTCGACTGCGGGAGCGGGCGCCAGCGTGCAGGCGACCAGAGCCGGTCCGTAGACCAGAAAACCGAGTGCGAGCGGCGGTGGGGTCAGGTGGTCCAGTTCGGGCGGGCGGGCATGGGTGGGGTGGTGTCGCTGTATAGCCAGCTGTGGAAGTAGTCGGTCAGGTTCTGGCCGGAGATCTCGTTGGCGACGGTGATGTAGTCCTGGGTGCTGGCTGATTTGTGCCGGTAGCGGTCGAGGAAGGTGTGCTCGATGCGGCGGAAGGTGTCGGCGCCGACCAGGGTGTGTAGGCCCTCCAGCATCAGTTGGCCGGGGACGTTGGTGTCGAACAGGACGCTGTAGGGGTTCTTCAGGTGGCCGGCCGCGCCGATTGTGGTGCGGTTCTTCTGGTCGGACTGGTAGAGGGACTTGAGTTCTTTTTCCAGGTCGATCCAGCCGCGGCTGGCCGCGTAGCGGCGTTCGTAGAACCGGGCGTGGCCCTCGCTCAGCCACATGTCGTCCCAGGTGGCCACCGAGACCGCGTCGCCGAAGTACTGGTGGGTCAGCTCGTGGACCATGGTGGGAGCCTGTTCCTTCGGCGGCAGGGACAGGCCGGCGCCGTAGGTGGACAGTGTGGCGGTTTCCAGGGCCACGGAGTTGTAGGTGCTGGACAGGCCGAGCACGCCGTAGCCGGTGAACGGGTACGGGCCCAGCTCCTTGGCCAGCCAGGCCAGGTGGTCCGGCGTTTCCCTGGCCGTGCGCTCCATGTCGTCGGTGAGGTCTTTGCCCTGGAACGGGGCTGTGGACAGGTAACTGCGGATCGGCAGGTTGTGCGGACCGGCCTGGGTGATCCCGCGGAAGCGGCCCACCGCCAGTTGCACCACGTGCGTGGGCATGGGTTGGGCGGTGTGGTAGGTCCAGGTGGTGGTGCCGTCCGGGTGTGGTTCCCTGGTGACCAGGTCGCCGTTGGCCACGGCGGTGCGGTCGTTCGGCGCGGTCAGGCGGAAGGTGAACCTCGCCTTGTCGCTGGGATGGTCGTTGTTGGGGAAGAACAGGTGTGCGCGGTCGGGCTGGCCCATCACCGCGAATCCGTCCGGGGTCTCCACCCAGGCCCGCATCGGCCACTGCATCCCCGGCGGCAGGTTGATGCCCGGCGGCGTCGGGTGCTGGCCGCGATCAGCGGTGTAGTCGACCTGGATGGTGAACACCTTGCCCGCGCGGAGCGCACTCGCCGGGCCGAGCAGCAGTTTCTCCTTCTCCTGCCGGAACTCCGCCCGGCGACCGTCCACGGTGACCGTCTTGATCTGCTGGGCCGCCGCGTCCAGGCTCAGTGCGGAGAGGTTCTGCGTAGCCTTGGCCCGGACGGTGACCGAGGCCGGCATCAGCTGGCTACTGTCCACATAGGTCATTCGGACGTCGTAGTCGAGTACGTCGTAGCCGCCGTTGCCCAGCTCGGGGAACAACCGGTCGCCCAGGGTCCGTGCGCCGGGGGAGCCTTCGTCGCGCGCGAGGGCGTCCACGGTCGGGGTGAGCAGGGCGGCTGCGGTGAGGGACAGTGCCAGCGCTATCCGGAGCATCGGGATCCTTTCTGGGGAATCACTCACAGCATGCTTGGCTCGGTGGGCGGGTGCATCGGCGTTGACGGCACTGTCGGGTAGGACCAAAGTCGTACGAAGCCCACCCGCATGGGTGGACTTATCGCGCCGGGTGACCGCCGTCGTGGGAGCACATTCAGTTGCACCTACCTAGATTTGGTCACCCTGTCGAATGGAATGAACCGGCAGCGGTGGTGCGTGACCTCGGTGGCCGGAAACGTCGTCTTCCCAGAGCCGCGAGTCGGTCACCTGCTAGGAGAGTTTGATCATGAATCTTGCGCTGGCGGCACTCCTGGTGGGCGCCCTGATCACGCCGGCCAAGCCAGTCGAGCGGGTCACCGTTTTTGTGGAACTGGCCACCGTCGCCGCGGTGGACGCGCGCAGCGCGGCGGATGCGCGGAGTGCTCGTGAACGGACCGCCGAGTCAGCGGACCGGGTTGTCCGAGCGTCCAGAAGCCGCGAGGTAGCGCGGACGTCGAACGCCGTTCCCGGTGTCCTGCTGAACACCGAACCCTCCCGGCTCGCTGCCCTGTCCCGGATGCGTGAGGTGCGCGCCGTGCACCGGATGGTGCCGGAGAACCGCGCGAACGCGCACGCCACCAGGCTCACTCGGACCGTGCACGCCTGGCGGAATTCCGGGAAGCTCGGCGACGGCTTGAAGATCGGCATCATCGACTCCGGCATCGACTACGACCACGCCGATTTCGGCGGTCCCGGCACGTTCCCGACGGCCAAGGTCGTCGGCGGGTATGACTTCGTCGGCGACAAGTACACCGGCTCATCCGGGTCACTGCCCGAACCGGACAACGATCCCATGGACTGCGATGGCCACGGCACGCACGTCGCGGGCATCGCGGCCGGGCTCGGCGTATCCGCCGACGGATCGACCTATCGCGGTTCCTACACTTCGGCGGACCTGGACCTCGACTCGATGCGGATCGGACCGGGCACCGCGCCGCACGCCTCGCTCTACGCGCTGAGGGTGCTCGGCTGCACAGGCGGGACATACCTGGCCCCGAAGGCACTGGACTGGGCACTCGACCCGAACGCGCTCTTCATCCGCAAACTCGTGTCGAACGGCGTGGTCGCGGTGGCAGCTGCGGGCAACGAAGGCGACATCTACGACGTGGGCCTCTGGACGGGCAACTCCCCCGAGGCGATCGCGGTGGCGAACAGCCGGGACGCGTTCGCGATGCTCGACGGCGTCGCCATCGCGGGCAAGCCCGTCGCGGGGCAATACAGCACGAACTTCACCAAGCCGATCGCCCTCGAACAACCGGTGGTCCGGTTGACGTCCAATGTGGACGGTTGCAAGGAGATCACCGAGCCGCTAGCGGGCAAGTTCGTCTGGTTGGAGTGGGACGACAACGACTCGACCCGGGCCTGTGGTTCCGGCAAACGCGCGGACAACGCACAGCAGGCCGGTGCGGCCGGGATGCTGCTGCCGACCACACTGGATGCCTGGACCGGACCCGTCGGGGGCAACGCGCACATCCCAGCGTTCCAGTTCACCGCGGCGGCGACCGAGGCGGTGCGCCCGGCGCTGGAGGCAGGCACGCTGACGGTCCGGATGACGGATTCGCTGCGCAAATCGGTGCCGACCGTGACCCCGTCGCTCACGGACAGGATCGTGTCGACGTCCTCGCGCTCCCGGGCAGGCAAGCCCGACGTGGCGGCGCCCGGCGACTCGATCTTCTCCGCTGCCGCAGGCACCCGCGACCAGGGCGTGAGCCATCGGGGCACGTCGATGGCGACGCCGCACGTCGCGGGCATCGCGACGCTGATGCGGCAGGCACATCCGGACTGGACGGTCGAGGAGATCAAGGCCGTGATCATGAACACGGCCGGCGGCAACGTCCGGTCCGATGCCGGGATCCGCGAGGCCCCGATGCGGGTGGGCGCCGGCCGGGTCGACGCGCACTACGCGCTGAACGCCGATATCCTGGCCATGGCCGAGAGTCCGCACGGCGAAGTCGGGGCCTCCTTCGGCACGATCGAGGTCGACCGCCCGTTGTTGCGGTACCACACGATCAAACTGGTCAACAAGGGCACCAAGACGGTCCGGCTCACCGGCGGCTATGAGCCGATCACCACGGTGCCCGGCGTGACGTTCCGGCTGACCGAGCCCGTCCTGGTGCTCCAACCGGGCGACACCGCGAGTACGCAGGTGGAGCTTCGGATCAACGACCACACCAAGCTGCGCAAGACCCCCGACCCCACCGTCGACCTGTCCGGGAGCAGACAGTTCCTGGCCGAGGCTTCGGGCCTGGTCGAGTTCGCGCGCGCGGGCGAACCCTCGCTGCGGGTGCCGGTGTACGCGGCGCCGAAACCGGTATCGGCCCTGTTCGTGCAGGACGACGGCAGGGTCAACGGTCGTGACCTTGACCAGCACGAGTACCGGAACCGGATGACCGTGCTGAGGCTCGGCGGCACCAGCCCGCGGCTGCCGGACTGTTCCAGCCAGGTGCGACAGGACTGCGCGGTGAACCGCACTGCCCGTGGCGCGGACCTGCGCTATGTGGGTGCGACCTCGACTGACACCCTGCTCGCCTTCGGCGTCGCGACCTGGGACACCTGGGCGAACATCGGCAGCATCATCTCGCCGGAGGTCTGGTTCTCGGTGGGCGGCAAGGAGTTCAGCACGAAGGCGGTGAAACCGACCAACGCGAACGACGAGGTCACCAAGGACCAGTGGCTTGCCCGGACCACGGACAAGGAAGGCACGGTCATCGACGAGCAGCCACTCAACGGCCGCGCCGGTGACGTGGACACGAACCTGTTCGACAGCGACGTCGTGGTGCTGCCGGTCTCACGGTCGGTGCTGCCGGCCGGTCCGGTCAGTTACACCGTCTGGACAGCGAGTCGCTACACCGCGCCCGCGGACCCCGACGACTATGTCGACGAACTCCGCGAGCCCATGACGTTCAACTACGAACTGGTGATCCCTGAACTGTCCACTGTGGTTCAACCGGGCGACACCGTGCCGGATGGCAACCTCGTCCTGTTCCACCACAACGCATCGGGTAACCGCGCGCTGATCAGGGGATGAACACCGCGCCCACGCTCTGGTTGTTGGCCTCGATCACGAAGGAGTTGCTGCCGGAGTTCGCGGTGGCCCTGGTGTAGAAGACGAAGTCGCGCGAGCAGTTCGGCACGATGGGCACGTTGATGAGGTACTTATTGATCTTGAAGTGGTGGATGGTGGTGGTGACGTTGACTCCGGCGAGGTCGCCGTTGGTCGTGGTCTTGCAGGCCGAACCGTCCGCGGCGAGCTGCTCCATCACCAGTTGCGTGCCCACCAGTGAGCTGCGGCCGTCCATCCGGGCCTTGAGCGAGCGCTTGCAGAGGTCCCCTTCGTCGGTCTCGTCCTTGCCGTAGCAGACCGTCACGTTCAGGTCGCTGATCGCCTGGACGGCGGTGGCGCCCGCGGGGGCGGTGAACGATACGGGGTTCGCGCGCACCGAGGTGTTCACCAGGACCTTGCCGTTGAACGTCTGCCGCACCGCGGTGGTGGCGCCGTGGACGTCCTGCAGATAGGAGGAGGGCATCACCTCGAGGTGGCCGGGCCGGTCCGCGGTGTGGTTGACGAACTGCGCGTAGACCTCGCAGTGCAGCAGGCTGTCGGCGGGCGCGGTCACGAAGCCCCGGGTGATCAGGGTGGTCGCGGTGTTGGCCAGCACGTTCTGCCCGCTCACCAGCCGGGCGGCGTTGGTCGTCTGCCCCGGCCGCCGGCAGAGGACCAGGTGCGAGACCTCGCTGATCTCGTCCACGTCGTCCACGGTCAGCCTGCTGTTGAGGTAGCGGGTCTGCCCGGCCGGGATGGTGACCCGGCCACCGAGCGATCGGGTGATCTTCTGTGCGGCGGTGGCGCCCGAGCGCTGGGTCGCGTAGCCGCCCGGGTTGGAGATCGGCACCGGGGCCGCCGCGCTCGCGGTGCCCGGCACGACCACCGCCGACAACGCGACGACCAGGAGCCCGACACCGGCCACTGTGGACAGACGCTTGCTGCGCACTGAATTCCCCCTCGACTCGCTCACCGACCTGGCTGGCAGCATAGTCGCGCACCGCGCTCCCGCCTGTCGAGCCCGTGACGTGGGTGGTCGTCACGGGCTCGACGGGAGGAGCTACTGGACGGTGAGGGTGTACTCGGTGCTGCCGGTCTTGCCCGCGCTGTCGGTGGCGACGACGGTGATCTTGTAGGTGCCGGATTGGAACGGGGCGGCGATGCTCATCCGCGAGCTGCCGCCGGGGCTGACGGTGGAGGGCAGGAACATCGGTGCGGACGGCAGGCCGGTGGCGCTGAGGCTGATCGGGCCGGTGCCGCCGGTGACGGTGATGGTGCTGTTGATGAATCCGCCCGGCGAGACGGTGCCGGAAGCCGGTGTGGCGGCGGGCTTCGGGCCTTCGGTGGACCCGCCCTCGCCCACGGTGAGGGTGTAGCCGGCGGTCTTGGCACCGGAAGTGCCCTTGGCGGTGACGGTGATCTGGTAGGTGCCCTTCGGGGTGCTCGACGCGGTCTCGATGGTCAGCTTGGCGACCTCGCCCGAGCTGATCGAGGTGGGCTGGAAGGTGGCGCTGGCGGAGCCGGGCAGGCCTGCGGCGCTGAGTTCCAGCTTCTCCGGGCCCTGGTCGCCCGCCTTGCTGGTGACGCTGGTGGAGACGTGCTTGCCGGGCTCGACCTTGCCGGAAGCGGGGGACAGGTCCACGGTGAACTTGCCGTCGCCGGGCTGGCCGCCGATCTCCTTCTTCGCCCAGTCACCCATCTCATTGGTCAGCCGGGCCATGATGCTGTACCGGTCGCAGCCGCTGGCGCCCCAGGACACGACCCCGACCACCACTCCGTCCACCATGTACGGACCGCCGCTGTCGCCGGAGCAGGTGGCGACGCGGCCGTCGTCGAAACCGATGCACACCATGACATCCGGGTTGACCTTGATGTTGAAGACCTGGCAGTTCTTGGCGTCGTTGACTGGCAGGGAGGCCTTGTAGAGCACACCCGAACCGCCACTGGCCCCCGTCTTGCCGTAGCCGACGACGGTGCCGGACTTGCCGGGCGCGGTCAGCGCGCTGTCACCGGAACCCGCCACCTTCGCCCACTGGCTCTGCGGCACGGGCAGGTCGTCCTCGGTGGTGATCACCGCGACGTCGTAGCCGGTCTGCCAGGAGTTCGGGCCGGTGTAGCGCGGGTGCACCTTGTGCGAGGCGACCTTGGTGCGGAAGGTCTCGCCGCCGGGTGAGGTGAGGTCGTCATCGCCGTAGACGTAGCTCTTGGCGCCGCCGACGTCGATCATGCAGTGCGCGGCGGTGAGGATCTTGCGCTTGCCCACCACCGCGGCGGTGCAGGACTGGCCCTGCGGCCCACCGCCGCCGGCCCGCAGGCCCGCGATGACAAAGGGATTCTCCTTGACCGTGGTGCGCTGCCCGTTGACCACCTGGGTGCCTGCGTCCCCGGACCTGAGCTGGTCGGTGGGGGTGGCGGCGTCGCTGATCTTGTCGGCGGGTGCGGCCGCGGCGGCGGTCATCGGCAGGGTCAGCGCGGCCAGGGCCAGACAGATCGCGGTGACCAGACGTGGTGTTCTCATCGTGCTCCTCACATTGCAGGGTAAGGAAAAGCAGGGATGTTGATCAGAAGGTGATCGACCAGCCGGTCAGGGTGCCGGTGTCGAAGCGGTAGACATCGCGCACCGAGAGCCGCCAGGTGCCGTTGGCGTCCTCGCGGGAGGCGTCCACGGTGAAACTGCGGTGCACGCCACCGGTTTCGCCGACCCCGCCCGCGCGCTGCAGCGGATAGGTGGCTCCGCTCGGGCCGATCAGGTCGATGGCCAGGTCGCCGGTGTAGCCGTGGTCGATGTCCACCCGGACCGGCAGCGTCGCGGAAGCCTTGCCCTGGCAGGATTCCTGCACGACGCTGGTGCCGACCGCGGACCCGGCGTCCGGAATGGACAGATCCTCCTCGTTGGTCTTGACGCCGCAGCGGGGCGGCGGGTTGCCGCCGATGAATCCGGTGTAGAGCAGCTTGTTCGGCGAACCGGCACCCGGATTGGTGACCAGGTCCGGGGTGGCGTTGTCCACCAGCGCGTCCCGCACCTGCTGCGGGGTCGCGCCCGGGTGTGCGCCCAGGTACAGCGCGGCACCACCCGCGCCGTGCGGGGAGGCCATCGAGGTGCCGCTGCCAGTACGGAAACCGCCGGTGTGGTCGGTGGAGTAGATGTTGCCGCCGGGTGCGAACAGGTCAACGCAGCGGCCGTAGTTCCCGCTGCGGCCGCCACCCTGGTTGATCCAGCCGACGGTGAGCGCCTCCGGGGTGCGGCCGGGGCTGGCCGTGCAGGCGTCCTGGCCGTTGTTGCCTGCCGCGACCGCGACCACGAATCCCTTGGCCACCAACGCCTTGATCTGTTCGTCGCCGACGCCGACGGTGTCCATGACCAGGCTGAGGTTCACCACCCCCGGCTTCACCCCGTTCTTGCCCACCCATTCCAGGGCGCTGACCGTGGCCGAGTCCGGCCCGGAACCGCCGCAGTTGAGCGAACGGACCGCGACCACCTTGGCCTTCTTGGCCACCCCGACGGTCTTGCCCGCGATGGTGCCCGCCACGTGGCTGCCGTGCCAGAAGCAGTCACTGGCGTCGTTGTCGTTGTCGATGAAGTCGTAGCCGTGGCTGGCCCGGCCCTCGAATTCGGGGTGCCGGATGCCGATTCCGGAGTCGATCACGTAGGCGGTGACGTTGTCCGCGGTGTTCGGGTAGGCGTACTTCTTGTCCAGGCTGGTGGTCCGCTGGTCGATCTGGTCCAGGCCCCAGGACGGCGGGTTGGGCTGTTCCCCGGCCACCGCCCTGGTCGTGCCGTCCTCGTGCACCGCCTTGACCGAGGGGTCGGCGGCCAGGCGCTTGGCCTGTCCCTCGGACAGCTCGCGGACGGCGAACCCGTTCAGCGTCACCGAATAGGTCTCGGCCAGCACCCCGCCGTAGCGCTGGGTGAGCGTGGCCGCGGCGGCGCGGGCGCCCTCCTTGAGCACCACGATGTAACGTCCGGTGTGGTGCTCGCGGGCCTGGACGACCGTGCCCGCCGGCTCGGCGGTGGCGACCCCGGTGACGGTGGCCATCGCGACCGCGGCCACCGCCAGCAGGCTCGCGGTACTGCGTAGTCTGCGCATTGGTTCCTCCTTCTCGTATAGCGCTCGGACCTCACCATTCGGCGTCGGGGGAGGGGGAACAACCGTGGTAAACCCCCGTAGGGGTACTGAACTTGGGCGCAGGTCTTCTGAGGTCGACGGCCGCGGAATTACGCTGCGAGCCATGACCGGAGCGCCGTTGATCGGCCGGGACGCGGAGCTGGCCGCCCTGCGGGCCGCGATCGCGCAGCCGCCCGCGGTGGCCTTTGTGGAGGGCGAGGCGGGGATCGGCAAGAGCAGGCTGGTCGCCGAACTCGCCATCCTGGCACCCGCCCAGGTGGTGCTGGCCGCCTGTCAGCCGTTGCCCGACCCGTTTCCCTACGGCGTGCTGCTGGACTGCCTCAGCCACTGCGGCGACCGCCTGCGCGAGCCGGGACCGGTGACCGGCGCACTGCGTGACCACCTGCCCGAACTCGCCGACCGGCTGCCCCCGGCCCCGCCGCCGCTGGGTGATCCGGAAGCCGAACGGCACCGGGTGTTCCGCGCGTTCCGGCAGTTGCTCGGCGCGCTGGGACGGGTGGTGCTGGTCCTGGAAGACCTGCACTGGGCGGACGAGCGGACCCGGCAGGTGCTGCGGTTCGTGCTCGCCGACCCGCCGCCCGGACTGTCCCTGGTGCTCACCTACCGGCGCGAGGACCTCGCCGGTGCGGCCCCGCTCGGCCGGGCCCTGCGTGTCCCGCCCGGCGTGACCGGGGCACACGTGGTGCTGCGCCCCTTCGACGCCGGGCAGGTGCGCGCGCTGATCAACACGATGCGGGGTGTGCGGCTCGGCGCGGAGGCCGTGCTGCGTGAGACGGCCGGGATTCCGTTCGTGGTGGAGCAGGTGCTGCGTGCGGAGGGGCCCGGGGTGCCGGTCCTGGTGGCCGAGGCGGTCCAGGAGCGGCTGCGGAACCTGCCCGCCGCGGCACGTGCACTCGCCGAGGCCGCCGCGGTGCTGGACGTCCCGGAGCCGGGGGACACCCTGGCCGCGGTCGCGGGCGAGGCGGATCCCGAGCACCTGGTCACCCTGGTGCGTGCGGCCGTGCTGGTCGAGATTCCGTTGAACCGCTACGGATTCCGGTATCCACTGGCGGCCCGCGCGGTCCGCGAGTCACTGCCGGGCCCGCGCCGGGTCGAACTCCACCAGCGCGCCCTGCGAGCGCTGTCCCGCCTTGACCACAAGCCCCTGGCGCGGTTGGCGGCCCACGCCAAGGCGGCCGGTCTGACCGGGGATTGGCTGCACTACAGCGAATTGGCCGCCGACGCCGCGATCGTGCGCCGGGACCTGCCCGCCGCGGTCGAGCTGCTCTCCGCCGTACTAGCCGATGCGGACGTGCGCCCGCCGGAGGTGAACCGGCTGGCGACCAAGCTGTGCGCCACCGCGCTGACCGGCTTGCACGACCCCGCGGTGCTCACCCTGATCGAGGACCTGCTCGCCGATCCGCGGCTGACCGCCGAGGTCCGCGGGGAGGTGCGGCTGTGGTTCGGCCTGTTGCTGCTCCGCGACACCGGCGAACCGGACCGCGCCGAGGCGGAGATCGCACACGCCATCGACCAGCTCGGCGATCAGCCGGACCGGGTCGCGCGCGGCATGGCCGTGCTGGCCGTGCCCTACCTCAGCACCGCACCCATCGCCGAACACCAGGCCCTCCTAGACAGGGTGGACGGCGTGCTGGACCAGCTGCCCACCCGGACCCTGCGCACCGCTGTGCTGGCCACCACCCTCGGCGGCAGGCTGATCACCGGCGACCCCAGCGCCTGGTCCCGCGCCGCCCGCCTGCCCTCCCCGGCCGAGGTGACCGACCCGGAGGAGATCCGCCAGCTGGCCCGCGCGCACTGCAACCTGGCCGACGCCTGCTCCTGGATAGGCCACCACAAGCGAGCCCGCGCCTACCTGCGCACCGGCCTGACCCTGGCCGCCCGGGTCGGCGCCCCGTACGTGACCGGCACCGCCGAGGCCACCGCCGTCCGCCTGGACTGGCTGACCGGCCAATGGTCCGGACTCGACGAACGCATCACCGACCTGATCCGCACCTACGCCCACCTGCCCCCGGTGACCACCGAACTGCACCTGGCCCAGGCCTGGCTGGCCACCGCCCGCGGCGACTGGGCCCGCGCCGAGCACGGCTTCCACGCCGCCGTCGGCCCGCACCCGATCGCCGCCACCATGCCGGTGCGCATCGCCGCCGCCGGGGGACTGGCCACCCTGCGGCTCAGCCGCGGCGACCCCGCTGCCGCCGCACCACACGCCGAACGCGGCCTGACCCTGTTGCGCGCCAAGGGCGCCTGGGCCTGGGCGGGCGATGTGGTGCCCCAGGCCGTCGACTGCCACCTGGCCACCGGGAACGTCGACGCGGTGCAGGACCTCCTCGCCGAGCTGGCCGATGGCCTCACCGGCACCGACGCGCCCTGCGCCCAGGCAACCCTGACCGCCTGCCAGGCCACCCTCGCCGCCGCCACCGGCGACAACGAGTCCCACGGCTTGCGCCAGTCCGCGATCGAGCAGCACCAGACATTGGGCCTGACCTACCGCGCCACCCAGCTCGCCGAACGGGTCGCCGCACCGGGCGTCACCGAACTCAGCGCGCTCGCCCATGCCTACGACGCTCTCGGTGCCACAGTGGACGCTGCTCGCTGCCGACACCGGCTGCGTGGCACCGGGGTGGCCACGCCGTCACCCCGGGGCAGACGCGGCTACGGCAGCCAGCTTTCGCCACGGGAGCAGGACGTGGCCCGGCTGGTGGCGGGCGGCCACACCAACCGGGAGATCGCCGAGACGCTGTTCCTGTCGCGGCGGACGGTGGAGGAGTACGTGGGCAAGGTGTGCCGCAAGCTCAATGTGTCCTCCCGCAACGACATCAGGCTGTGAGGCTGCGCTCCGGCTAGCTCCGCGGTGTGCCGGACCCGCGGTAGTAGCAGGCCACCAGCTGCGCTCGATCGCGCACACCGAGCTTGGTCATCGCGTGGCTCACGTGCGATTTCACCGTCAGCGGGGACAGGAACAGGCGCTCGGCGATCTCCTGGTTGGACAGCCCGTGCGCGACGAGTTCGGCGACCTGCTGTTCCCGGGTGGTCAGGGCGGCCAGCGGCGGGCGTGGGGTGAGGCCGGTGTCCGGGAGATCGCGGACGGTGTCGAGTAGCTGGCGGGTGGCGCGGTGAGAGAGCAGGGAGGCGCCCGCCGCGACCGCCCGGACGGCGTGGTGCAGGTCCACGGCGGCGCAGCCCTTGCCCAGGAAGCCGTCGGCGCCCGCGCGCACGGCGTGCAGGACGTGCTCGGCCAGCTCGAAGGTGGTCAGCACGATCACCTTGACCTCGGCCAGGTCCGGGTCGGCGCGGATCCGGCGGGTGGCCTCGATGCCGTCCTGGCCGGGCATCTGGATGTCCATCAGCACCACGTCGGGCCGCAGTTCGCGGCAGCGGTCGACGGCCTCGGCGCCGGTGCGTGCCTCGCCGATCACCGCCAGGTCGGGCTCGCCGTCGAGCAGGACGCGGAAGCCGCTGCGGATGAGGTCGTGGTCGTCGGCGAGCAGAAGGCGGATCACCAGTCGGCTCCGTCCCAGGTCGGAAGTCTCAGTGGATAAATTAGGTTAGTCACATACCTTAGTGTGTCAACTGATGTTAGCCTGGATGGCATGACTACTACAGCGTTGAAGGGCCGGGTTGCCCTGGTCACCGGCGGCACCGGCGGAGTGGGTGGCGCCGTGGTGCGGGCACTCGCCGAGGCAGGTGCCGATGTCGCGTTCACCTACGCCAGCTCGCACGAGCGGGCCGGTCTGCTCGCCGATGAGGTGACCGGGCTGGGCGGGCGGGCCTTGCCGGTGCAGGTGGATCAGGCCGATGTCACCGCCGCGGCCGCCGCCGTCGGGGGCGTGCTGACGGGGCTGGGGAGGCTGGACATCCTGGTGCACAACGCCGTGTACTTCGTCGACGGCGAGCTGGCCGATCCGGACCGGGACGAGGCCGTGATGAGCCGCCAGTTCGCGGTCAACCTGCACTCGGTGGTCGCCATGACCAAGGCCGCCGCGCCGCACCTCGGCGACGGCGGGCGGATCATCCTGATCAGCTCCTACTCCGCGGCCGTCAGCGGCGGCTACCCGGTCGGTGACTACGCCGCCACCAAGGCCGCCGTCGAGGCCTACGGGCACAACTGGGCACACGAGTTCGGGCGGCGCGGCACCACGGTCAACATGGTCCGGCCCGGCGGGGTGGACAACGGCAAGCTGTCGCCGGACATGGCCGAACGGATGCTGCCGAGGATCCCGATGGGGCGCCTGGGCACACCCGCGGACGTGGCCGCGGTGGTGCGGTTCCTGGCCGGGCCGGAGGCCGGATTCGTCAACGGGGCGACCGTGACGGTCAACGGCGGGTCGACCGCCTGAGCGGCCCGCGGCCAAACATGGGTGTTAACTGAGAATCTTCACTCACTTTCGTTTTTCCGGTCGACTCGACTAAGCTCGTGGCATGACTGCTGATCGGGCCGCTGCCGCGCAGCTGGGTCTGCGTGAGCGCAAGAAACTGATGACGCGGCAGGCCATCCTGGACACCGCGGCCGAGATGTTCGCCGAGCGCGGCTACGACAACGTCACCGTGGTGGAGATCGCCGACGCGGTCAACATCTCGGCCAAGACCGTCTTCGTCTACTTCCCGGCAAAGGACGACCTGGTCTTCCACGGCGAGGACGAGCTGTGCGAGCGGCTGGTCGGCGCGGTGCGCGAGCGCCCGGAAGGCGAGTCGCCGCTGGAGGCCGTGGTCGGCGTCATCCGCGCCGAGCTGACCTCGGCAGGCGCCGGGTCGGTGGACGAGCTGGAGCGGCTGCGCGGACTGGTCGGCGACAGCCTGGTCCTGCAGGCCCGGATGCGGCTGATGTGGGAGCGGTTCGAGTGCGCGCTGGCCGCACAGCTGGCCGAGGAGGAGGGCCTGCATCCGTACGCGCCGCGGCCGCGGGTGGTGGCCGCGCAGCTGGTGCTCATCTACCGGCTGCTGGCCTCCCAGGAGGTGCTCGACCACATCCGCGCCAAGCCGAAGACCCGGCGGCGCGCCGCCTTCGCCGAGTGGCTGGACACCTCTGCCGACCTGGTCGGGGACGGTATCGGCGAGTACGGGAGGCGCTGACCTCCAGCGTCACGACCTCAGCAGCGGGATGGCCCTTGCGGTCATCCCGCTTTTCGCTGTCCGCGATGTGACCTCATTCGCCCATTAAGGTTGTTGACACGAAAAAGTGTGTCACCTACCTTTTGTGGTGTGCCTGGTCAGACCGCACCCGGCTCGTTTGTCCGGAAAGGACAGTCCCGATGACCGACAACGCCGAACTTCCCCAGATTCCGGTGGCCCGGACCTGCCCGTTCGCCCCGCCCACCGCCTACACCGCGCTGCGCGAGGCCGGACCGGTGGTCCAGGTGGGACTGCCCGGTGGCGGCACCGCCTGGGCGGTCACCACCCTGGCCGGGGTCCGCGAGGTGCTGACCCGCCCCGAACTCAGCTCCGACCCCACCCGCCCAGGCTTCCCCGAGCCCTGGCCGGACCCGTCGGAGGCAGCCGAGGAGCCGGAGCAGGATGGCGAACGCCCATTGCCGCAGCTGATCGAGATGGACGCCCCGGAACACACTTACTACCGGCGCATGCTCATCCCGGAGCTGACCGTCAAGCGGGTCAACGCCCTGCGGCCCGGCATCCAGGCACTCGTCGACGGCCTGATCGACACCATGCTCGACCGCGGTCCGGTCGTCGACCTGGTCACCGATTTCGCCCTGCCCATCCCGTCCACGGTCATCTGCCAGCTGCTCGGCGTGGCAGGCGACAGCCACGAGTTCTTCCAGTCCCGCACCGAGATCACCCTGGACAACACCGCCACCGCCGAGCAGAAGATGATCGCCTACCAGGAGCTGTACGCCTTCCTCGATGAGGTGGTGACCAAGAAGGAGGCCGAGCCCACCGAGGACATCCTGGGCCGCCTGATCAGCAAGCACCGCGCCAACGGCGAACTCTCGCACGAGATGCTGGTCAACACCGCGGTCCTGCTGCTGCTGGCCGGACACGAGACCTCGGCCAGCACCATCGCCCTTGGCGTGCTCACCTTCCTGGAACATCCGGCGCAACTGGCCCTGCTCCAGGACAATCCGGAGCTGGCGCTGGCCGCGGCCGACGAGATGGTGCGCTTTCACTCCCTCGGCGACGTCGACGTCTCCCGCGCGGTCACCGCCGAGTTCTCCTTCGGCGGCCACACCATCCGCCCCGGCGACGGCGTGCTGCCGGTCATGTCCGCGGCCAACCGGGACCCGGCGGCCTTCGACCGCCCCGACGAGTTCGACATCACCCGCTCCGACCCGCGCCACCACATCGGTTTCAGCTACGGCCCGCACCAGTGCCTCGGCCAG
The DNA here is from genome assembly GCF_052078295.1 of Crossiella sp. CA198. Lineage (NCBI taxonomy): Bacteria > Bacillati > Actinomycetota > Actinomycetes > Pseudonocardiales > Pseudonocardiaceae > Crossiella > Crossiella sp. CA198. The sequence goes on along the minus strand of NZ_JBQJIM010000004.1, from coordinate 157,646 downwards.
AACCTGGCCCGCGCCGAACTGGAGATCGCCTACCGCAGCCTGTTCCAGCGCATCCCCACCCTGCGCCTGGCCGTTCCGGTGGAGCAGCTGGAGTTCAAGACCGACTCGCAGATCTTCGGACTGCGCAGCCTGCCCGTCACCTGGTGAAGGAGAGCCGCCATGAAGATCATCGTTGACCGCGACAAGTGTTGCGGCGCCGGACAATGCGTGCTCGCCGCCCCAGACCTGTTCGATCAGGACGACGACGGCATCGTGCTGCTGCTCAACGCCACCCCCGCGCCCGCCGGGTTCGGCGCGGCGCGGGACGCGGCCACCCTGTGCCCGGCCGCCGCGATCACCATCGAGGAGTGAGATGAGCGAGCACATCGTCATCGTCGGCGCCTCCGCCGCCGGACTCAGCACCCTGGAACGGTTGCGGCGCGAGGGTTTCCCCGGCCGCGTCACCGTCATCGGCGCGGAACGACGGGCACCGTATGACCGGCCGCCGCTGACCAAACGCTTCCTCTCCGGCGAGTGGTCCGCCGAGCGCACCGAACTCCGCACACCTGATGCCCTGGCCGAACTGGCGGCCGACTGGCAGCTGGGCGTGGCGGCCCTCGGCCTGGACGTGCGCCACCGAAGGCTGCGGCTCACCGGCGACCGCACCCTGGACTACGACAAACTGGTCATCGCCACCGGCGTCCGGCCCCGTACCCTGCCCGGCACCGCGGACCTGGCCGGGGTGCACACCCTGCGCACCCTCGACGACGCCCTGGCCCTGCGCACCGCGCTGGCAGGCCGCCCACGGGTGGTGGTCATCGGCGCCGGACCACTGGGCTCGGAATTCGCCGCCACCGCGCACGACCGCGCCGACTCGGTCACCCTGGTGGACCCGCGGCCGGCGCCACTGCACCGCCAGCTCGGCGACTACCTCGGTGGCAGGCTCGCGACCCTGCACACCGCGCACGGCGTGGCCCTGCGGCTGGGCATCGGCGTGCATGGCGTACGCGCCGCGGCGGGCCGGGTCACCGGCGTGGAACTGGCCGACGGCAGCGTGCTGGCGGCCGACCTCGTGCTCATCGCGATCGGCTCCACCCCGAACGTGGACTGGCTGGCCGACAGCGGAATCCCGGTCTGGAACGGCGTGGTGTGCGACGAGTTCTGCCGCGTGACACCGGAGATCTACGCCGCGGGCGACGTGGCCAGCTGGTACCACCCGGACTATCAGCGCCGGATGCGGCTGGAACACCGGATGAACGCCACCGGGCAGGGCGCCGCGGTGGCCCGCAACCTGCTCGGCGCCGCCGAACCCTTCGCCCCGGTCCCGATGTTCTGGACCGACCACTACGACACCACCATCCAGGTGCACGGACTGGCCGGACCCGGAGCCTTCACCGTGGTCGACGGCGATCCGGCACAGGGGCGTTTCGTCGGCCTCTACGGCGACGGCAGGCAGGTGACCGGGGTGCTCAGCTGGAACAGCGTGCGCGCGGCCCGCACCTTCCGCCCGCTGCTCGGCGCCGACTGGACCAGCGCTCACCCCAGTGGCAGCACCGCCGCCACCGCGAACTGAGCATCGTCCCGGCCGACGGTGAGCGACCCGCCCGCGCTGCGCGCCCGCTCCCGCATCCCCGGAATCCCGTTGCCGCCCGAAGGACCCCGGCCCGGACCGCCCAGCTCGTTGCGCACACTCAGTTCCAGCTCCACCGCGCCGTAGGTCAGCCGCAACCAGGCGCGGTGACCCGCCCCGTGTTTGAGCGCGTTGGTCAGCGCCTCCTGGACGATCCGGTAGGCGGCGCGACCGACCAGCGGGGGCAGCGGCCGGGGAACTCCCTCGGTGGTGGTCTCCACCAGGAACCCGGCCGCAGCCAGGCTGGTGATCAGCTCGGGCAGCGCGTCCAGTTCCGGGACCGGGGCGCGCACCGCGGTCAGCAGACCACTCAACTCCGCGAGCACCGCGGTACCCGCCGCGCGCACGTGCGCCAGCGCGGCCTCGGCGGCGGCCGGATCGGTGGGCAGCAGCCGCGTCGCGACGGCGGCCTGCACGTTCATCACCGCGATCCGGTGGCCGACCACATCGTGCACATCCCTGGCGATCTGCAGTCGTTCCTCGGCGACCTGACGGCGGATCCCCTGCTCCCTGGCGGCTTCGGCGCGCAGCACCCGCTCCTGGGCCGCCGCCAGCAACGCCCGCCGGTGCCGGGCCACCTCACCGGCGATCGAGGCCAGGCCCGCCCAGGCCACGGTGGTCGCCGCGTCGGAGAGGCCGAACCCGGGGGCGGCGGGCACGGCCGCGGCGAGCACCACCGCGACTCCTGCGGTCAGCGACCGGGACCGCCACTGCGGATAGCGCTGCGCCTGGCAGTGCAGGGCGACCCCCAGCGCCACCTGGTAGGGCGTGATGCCGGTGCGCAGCAGGTAACCCGACAGCAACGCCGCCAGCAGCACCAGCACCGCCACCGTCGGCACCCGCCGCCGCGCCACCAGCACCACCAGCCCGGCAGCGGCAGGCAGCAGTTCCAGCGGGCCCCAGCGCACCCACGGCTCCCACAGCGGGGTGCACCAGCACAGCACCAGGAACACCCCCGCCACCACACCATCGGCCACCGCCCGATTCCACCGCATCCGGCCACCCTAGGAAGTCGGCGAGGACCCCGAATCCGCCCAGCGGAGCGGTTCCGGCCTCCTCCCCGGGGAGTGGTCGGGTCACCCCCACACGCCGATTCGCCCGCCATCCCAACGGTCCTAGCCTCGGCGCCATGATCGAAGTCGACCAAGTGTCCAAACGCCACGGTGCGACCCTGGCCGTGGACGGACTCAGCTTCACCGTCAAACCCGGTGTGGTGACCGGATTCCTCGGCCCCAACGGCGCGGGCAAGTCCACCACCATGCGGATGGTCCTCGGCCTTGACCGCCCGGACACCGGCCGCGTGCTGGTCGGCGGCCGGGACTACCGAGCCGAACCCGCGCCGCTGCACCGGATCGGCGCGCTGCTGGACGCCAAAGCCGTGCACCCGCACCGATCCGCCCAGGACCACCTGTGGTCCCTCGCGCTCACCCACGGCATCCCGCGGGCCAGGGTGGCCGAGGTGCTCGACCTGGTCGGACTGTCCACAGTGGCCACCCGCAGAGCGGGCGGGTTCTCCCTGGGCATGAGCCAGCGCCTCGGCATCGCCGCCGCCCTGCTCGGTGATCCCGAGGTGCTGCTGCTCGACGAGCCGGTCAACGGCCTGGACCCGGACGGCATCCGCTGGATCCGCGGCCTGCTGCGCGAGTTGGCCGAAGCGGGCCGCACCGTGTTCGTCTCCTCGCACCTGATGAGCGAGATGGCCCTGACCGCCCAGCACCTCATCGTGGTCGGCCGCGGCAGGCTCATCGCCGACGCCGCGATCGAGTCGATCACCGCGGCCGCCTCGGTGCGGGTGCGTGCACCCGGCGCCGACCGGCTGGCCGAAGTGCTGGCGGGCAACGGGATCTCGGTCACCCGCAACGCCGAGGACCCGCGACTGCTGGAGGTGCGCGGCCTGAGCGCGCTGGAGATCGGCGAACGGGCCGCCGCGGCCGGGATCGTGCTGCACGAACTCACCCCGGTGCGCGCCTCGCTGGAGGAGGCCTACCTGGAACTGACCCGCGAGGCCCTGGAGTACACCGCATGAGCACGATCACCCTGTCCTGGACCGGAATCCTGCGGTCCGAACTGGTCAAGCTGCGCTCTGTGCACACCACCGTGCTCGGCTTCGCCGCCACCGCGGTGCTCATCGTGGCCTACGGCCTGGTCAACTGCCTGGTGCTGCTCAACCCGGCGGTCTCGGAGAACAACCCCGGCCTGGACCCGGTGGCGCAGTCGCTCACCGGCCCGGTGCTCGGCCAGCTACTGGTCTGCACCCTCGGCGTGCTCGCGGTGACCAGCGAGTACGCCACCGGCGCGATCCGCGGCACCCTGGCCGCGGTGCCCCGCAGGCTGCCGGTGCTGTGGGCCAAGGCGGCCGCCCTGGCCCTGACCACCTTCCTGGTCGGCCTGTTCGCCCTGCTGGTGTCCTTCTACGCCGGTCAGGCGGTACTGGCAGGCGGTGGCCTGCCGACCGCGGCGCTGACCGATCCCGGTGTGCCACGGGCGATCCTGGGCTCCGCGCTCTACCTGGCCGGGGTCGCTGTGCTCGGCGTCGCCGCCGGAATCCTGTTCCGCGCCACCACCGCCGCGGCCGCCACCCTCTACGCCACCCTGCTGATCGCCGACTCGCTGCTCGGCCTCGCCCCGGCGCCGGTCTGCCGGGCGGTGGCGCCGTTCCTGCCGTCCAACGCCGGTTTCCTGTCCATGGGCGGGATCACCCCACCCGAGGGCTTCCTGTCCGTGACCGGCGGCGCCGCGGTGTTCCTCGGCTACCTCGTGCTCGCCGTCGGCGGCGCCGCCCTGGTGCTGCGGAGCCGGGATGTCTGAGCGGATCGGCGGAATCCCCGGCCTGGCCCTGGACCTGATGGAGGCCATCGGCGCTCCCGGCGCGGCGTTGTTCGTCGCACTGGACAGCTTCGTGGTCGGCTTCCCCGGCGAGGCCATGCTGCCAATGGCCGGTTTCGCGGCCAGTCAGGGCCGGTTCAGCCTGCTCTCGGCGTTGCTATGGACCACACTGGGCTCGCTGGCCGGCGCACTGGCGATGTACCTCATCGGCAGATCGCTTGGCCGGGACCGCACCCGCGCCCTGGTGGACCGGATCCCACTGATGAAAGCCACCGACTTCGACCGCGCCGAGACCTGGTTCCACCGGCATGGCAACAAGGCGGTCTTCTTCGGCCGGATGCTGCCCCTGTTCCGCAGCGTCATCTCGCTGCCCGCAGGCATCGAACGGATGCCGCTGGGCCGGTACCTGGCACTGACCGCGGCGGGCAGCCTGGTGTGGAACACCGTGTTCATCCTCATCGGCTACGTGCTCGGCGTGCAGTGGGAACTGGTGGAGCCGTACCTGGACGTCTTCCAGTACGGCGTGATCGCGGTGCTGCTGGTGCTGCTCGGCTACTTCGTGGTCAGCCGGGTGCGCGGGCGCGGCAGGGAGAAGGCGTAACCCAGCCAGTGGCCACCCGCCGGGATCCGGCGGGTGGCCACTGGAGCCGCGATCAGGCGCGGAAGAAGTCCCGCAGATCGCCCGCGAGCACCTCGGGCCGTTCCATCGCGGCGAAGTGCCCGCCGTCGGGAAACTCCGACCAGTGCACGATGTTCGAGTTGTCCCGCTCGGCGAAGGTCCGGATCGTGGTGAAGTCGTCCTTGAACACCGCGACCCCGGTCCGGGACGGGTTCACCGCCGGTTCCGCCGCCGCCCTGCCCTCCTCGAAGTGGTAGCGGCCCGCGGTCGCCTGGGTGTTGGTGAACCAGTACAGCGACACCTGGGTCAGGATCTGCTCGGTCGTCACCAGGCTCGTGCCGTTGCCGAAGTTGTTGAACAGCTCGCTGTAGGCGAGTTGGCCGACGGGGGAGTCGGCGATGGCGGCGCCGATGGTCTGCGGGCGGGTGCCGTTCATCTGGTTGTAGCCGCCGACGGACTGGAACCACTGGAGGTGTTCCAGCGCGGCGTAGTCCTTGGGCTCCAGCTTCTCGAACTCCGCCGGGTCGCCGGAGGGGAAGGAGAACAGCTGCAGCACGTGCAGGCCGAGGAAACCCTCCGGCTGCAGCAGGCCCAGCTCGCGGGAGATCATCGCGCCGCCGTCGCTGCCGTGCGCGCCGTAGGAGTCGTAGCCGAGGCGGCGCATCAGTTTGTCGAAGGTCTCGGCCACCTTCCGCATGGTCCAGCCGCGGCCGACGAGCGGTGTGCTGAAGCCAAAACCGGGGATCGAGGGGACTACGACGGAAAACGCGTCCGCCGCGTCGCCGCCGTGTGCGACCGGGTCGGTGAGTGGGCCGATCAGGTCGAGGAAGTCGGCGAAGGAGCCGGGGTAGGTGTGCAGCAGCAGCAACGGGGTCGCGTTCGCCTCCTTCGACGGGACGTGGACGAAGTGCACGGTCTGCTCGTCGATTTCGGTGCGGTACTGGGGTAATTCGTTCAGCCGGGCTTCCTGGGCGCGCCAGTCGAACTTGGTGCGCCAGTGCTCGACGGTCTCGCTGAGGTAGCTGTTCGGGGTGCCGTACTCCCAGTCGTCGGTGGGCGCGGGCCGCGGCAGCCGGGTGCGGGCCAGGCGCTCGTTGAGGTCGTCCAGGTCGGCCTGGGCGATGTCGATCCGGAAGGGGCGGATGTCCGTGGAGTTCGTCATGGCGCAGACTCTAGAGAACTTTTAGGCACGTTAGATTCCTATATGGTCACTTCATGCTCGATACTTCTTCGCGGCTGCTCGCCCTGCTGGCGCTGATGCAGTCCCGGCCGGAGTGGCCGGGTTCGGAGCTGGCCGAGCGGTTGCACGTCAGCGGGCGCACCATCCGCAACGACATCGAACGGCTGCGCGGGCTGGGCTATCCGGTCGAGGCCACCCGCGGGCCCGCCGGGTACTACCGGCTGGGTGCCGGGGCGAAGCTGCCGCCGTTGCTGCTGGATGACGAGGAGGCGGTGGCGGTCGCGGTCGGACTGCGGGCCGGACGTGGGGTCGCGGGCATCGAGGACAGCGCCGCGCGGGCGCTCAGCAAACTCGAACAGGTGTTGCCGCACCGGTTGCGGCGACAGGTGAGCGCGTTGCGCGCGGCGGTGTCCGAGGGGCCGGGCAACACCGGCAGCAATGTGGCCGATCCGGTGGTGGACGCGGCCGTGCTGGCCACGATCGCGGCGGCGGTCCGGGACACGGAGTTGCTCCGGTTCGACTACACCGCCCCGGCCCGCGACGACGACGCGCCACTGCGCAACGACGCCTCCGCGCCGTTTGGGGACTGGCCGGTGCTGGTGGAGCCGTATCGGCTGGTGAGCTGGCAGCGGTACTGGTATCTGGTGGCGCGGGGCGCGGAAACCGGGGCGTGGCACACCTACCGGGTGGACTGGATCACGCTGCGGATGCCGACCGGCCGCCGGTTCGCGCCGGTTCCCTTGCCCGGTGGTGACTACCTGAGCTTCGTGCTGCGGGATGTGGCCGTGGCGGGCTGGCGGGTGCACGCCCGGATCACCGTGCGTGCACCCGCGCAGGATGTGCTGGCCCGCATCAACCCGGCCGTCGGCGTGGTCGAGGCGGTGGACGAGTCCACCTCGGTGCTGGTGACCGGCGCGGACAGCCTGGAGATGCTCGCGGTCTACGTCGGCATGCTCGGCCTGGACTTCCAGGTCACCGAACCACCCGAGCTGGTCGAGCACATCCGCACCCTCGGCAGCCGCTACGCCCGCGCCGTCGAGTAGGCCAGCGCCCGCAAACCCGCACCGTGTTGGCCGTTGTCGTACGGTGAGTTGGCCGTTGTGGACGGCGAGTTGGGCCAACTGGTACGCCGGGTTGGCTGAAGTGGGCGTACCGGTTGGCCCAAGTGGTACCAGTTCGGCCAAGACTGGGTACGACAACGGCCAACACGCCGGTGGGTTACGGACCGAGCAGGTCGAGCACTTCCGCGCGGTCGAAGTGTTCTGCCCAGGATCGGGCGTCGCCGTCGAAGCGGCAGTCGCGCAGGCCGGGGTCCGCGCCCAGTTCCAGGAGTAGCCGGACCAGGTCGGTGTCGCCGACCTGGATGGCGGTGTGCAGCGCGGTCTGCCACGGGTGCTCCAGCGGCATATCGCCGCGCCCGCGGGCGTTGATATCGAACCCCTTGTCCACCAACAGTTTCACTGCCTCGGGACGGTGTTGCGCCGCGGCCCAGACCAGCAGGCCGGGCCGGGCGGCGCGGGCGGCGTCGACGATGTGCGCTGGGGTGGCCTCGACTTCGGCCCGGTCCCCGGCCAATGCCGCGGCGACGAAGGTGTCCACGGGGTCCAGCTTCGGTTCGGGCGCGTTCAAGTCACGCAACTGCTTGGCCAGCTTGCGGTGGCCGTTGCGCAGCGCGTGTTCCAGTGGCGTGGCGCCGTCGGCGAGCGGGCTGGTCACGTCGACGCCGTGCGCGGCCAGCAGCGCCACCCGCTGTCGCTGGTCGTGGGTGACCGCCCAGTGCAGCAGCCCGCGCACCAGTTCCTCGGGCGAGCCGATCAGGTCGGGCACCAGGCGTCGCCACGGGCCGCCGTCGCCCTGGCCGAGGCCGAATTCCAGGAGCAGTTCGGCGAAATCGTCCTGTTCGGTGAACATGCGGTTGTAGAGGCTTTGCCCGTCATTGGGGTCGGCGCCCGCGTTCAGGAGCAGGCGGGCCAGGGCGATGCTGTGCGGGTGCGGCGGCTGGTCTTCCTCACCGCCGCCCAGTGCACCGGTCAGCACGGTGAAAGGTGTTGGCAGGCCGAGGAAAAACCGGCCGTCGTTGGGGTCGGCGCCGGCGTCGAGCAACAGTCGCGCGGCGGCGAGGGTGTCCTCCTGGCTCACTTCGAGGCGGGCGTAGGCGAGGTACATCAGCGGCGGCCAGTCGAAGGGGGCGGCGGGCTTGACCGCCGAGGCCCCGGCGGCCAGATGTTGGTGCAGCGCGGGGACATCGGCGCATGCGGCGGCCACCGCGATGCTGGTCGCGGGCAGGTCCGGGTGCTGGTGCCGCAGTCGGGCCGCCTCGACCCACCGGTCGGGGGCGTCCTCGGCGAAGTTCAGGCAGGCCAGCCGGAGGAAGCGCGCGGCGGGTGATTCCGCGCCGGCCGGTTCGGTGTAGACCCAGGTGCGCGAGTTGAGCGCCTCGACGTGTCGTTGCAGTCGCGGCCAGCTGGCGAAGCCGTAGCGGCGGGCCAGGGTGCGCTGCGCGTCGGCGAGGGTGCCGCCGGGGGTGGCCCGGTGCAGCTCTTTGGCCTGCTTGCGGAGCTGGCCGAGATCGGGTCGTTCGGGCAGCGGGACGGTCGTCATCACGACCTCCTTCCATGTCCCCGTGGTCCGCGTGACGGGGTGAAAGGAGGTGGGTTGACCAGGGGTTACCCGCCTTCGATGGGCAGGCTCAGCCTTTTCCGCGGACCCGGAGGCGACCCAACTCGCCTGTCGGCAGCCTACCCCGCCATCCTGACCTTCGCCCGTCATATCAACGTCTGTTAGTTTGTCGATGTGAGTATTGATCGTGGTGACGAGTGCGACCTGCTGTGCCTGGACCTGCCGCACGCCGAGGAGATCCGGGCCGGACTGCCCGAGCTGCCCGCGGTCGAACCAGCCGCCGCGGCCGCGCGGGCGCTGGGTGATCCGACCAGGCTGACCATGGCCGCCGCGCTGTACTCCGGCGGCGAGCTGTGCGTGTGCGACCTGTCCTGGGTGGTCGGCCAAGCGCAGAACCTGACCTCGCACCACCTGCGCCAGCTCAAGCACGCCGGAATGGTCGGTTCGCGCCGGGACGGCCGCCTGGTCATGTACGCCCTCACCGAACGCGGCCGCACGCTGGTCGGCGCGGTACTCGGCGAGCGGGCCACCCCCGCGATCGTGCGGGGCTGAGCGATGTCCGACGCGTGCTGCGGCCCTCAGACCGCCTCCCCGGCCGCCGAACCGGCCCGGTTATGGCAGGTCAGGGAACTCCAGCTGGCCGCGCTCGCCGCGGTCCTGCTCGCCGCCGGTTGGCTGATCGGTGACGACCCGGTCGGCACCGGGCTGACGCTGGCCGCCGCCGTGGCCGGGGCCGTCACCTTCGTCCCCGGCGCGGTACGCGACCTGCTGCGCGGCCGGATCGGGGTCGGCACCCTGATGACCATCGCCGCGATCGGCGCGGTCGCGCTCGGTCAGCTCACCGAGGCCGCGCTGCTCGGCGTGCTGTTCTCTCTCGCCGAAGGCCTGGAGCACTACGCCGTCGCCCGCACCCGGCACGGTCTGCGCGCCCTGCTCGACCTGGTGCCGCCGACCGCCTCGGTGCTGCGCGCGGGCGCCGAAGTCCAGGTGGCGCCGGAAGAACTCGGGCTCGGCGACCGGATGTTGTTGCGACCCGGCGGCCGGGCGGCCACCGACGGGGTGATTCGCGCCGGGCACACCAGCCTGGACCTGTCCGCGATCACCGGTGAGTCGGTGCCGGTGGAGGCCGGGCCCGGCGAGGTGGTGCCCGCCGGGGCGATCAACGGCGGCGGGGCGATCGAGGTCGAGGTCACCGCGCTGGCCAAGGACTCCTCGCTGGCCCGGATCGTGCACATCGTCGAGCAGGCCCAGGACCGCAAAGGCAGCGGGCAGCGGCTGGCCGACCGGATCGCCCGCCCGCTGGTGCCCGCGATCATGATCCTGGCGGTGCTGATCGCCGGACTCGGCGCGCTGCTGGGCGATCCGCTGCTGTGGCTGGAACGAGCCCTGGTGGTGCTGGTCGCCGCCTCGCCGTGTGCGCTGGCCATCGCCATCCCGCTCACCGTGGTCGCCGCCGTCGGCGCGGCCAGCAGACAGGGCGCGCTGGTCAAGGGCGGGGCCGCACTGGAGGAACTGGGCCGGATCGGCGTGGTGGCGCTGGACAAGACCGGCACCCTCACCCGCAACAGCCCGCGAGTAGTGGAAATCCGCCCCGCTGACGGCATCACCCGGGACCAAGTGCTGACCGCGGCTGCCGCGCTGGAGGCCCGCAGCGAACATCCACTGGCCCGCGCCATCCTGGCCGCCACCGACACCGTGCCCGCGGCCACCGATGTCACCGCGGTGCCCGGCCACGGCCTGCACGGCGTCCTCGACGGTTCCATCCTGCGCCTGGGCAAACCCGGCTGGATCACCTCCGGCCCACTGCACGCCGAGGTCGAACGGCTCCAGGAAGCCGGAGCCACCGTCGTACTCATCGAACGCGACGGCACCCTGCTCGGCGCGATCGCCGTGCGCGACGAACTCCGCGCCGAAGCCCCGGAAGTCGTCGCCCAGCTGCGCAAGCTCGGCATCGAGGTCGCCATGCTCACCGGCGACAACGCCCGCACCGCGACCGCCCTGGCCACCCAGGCCGGGATCAGCACCGTGCACGCCGACCTGCTGCCCGAGGACAAAGCCGCCCTGCTGGCCCAGCTTCGTGGCAGCCGCCGGATCGCCATGGTCGGCGACGGCGTCAACGACGCCCCCGCGCTGGCCACCGCCGAGGTCGGCATCGCCATGGGCGCGATGGGCACCGACGTGGCCATCGAGACCGCCGACGTCGCGCTGCTGGGGGAGGACCTGCGTCACCTTCCGCAACTGCTCACCCACGCCCGGCACGCCCGCCGGATCATGCTGCAGAACGTCGGGCTGTCCCTGGCCATCATCGGGGTGCTGATCCCGTTGGCGGCCTTCGGTGTGCTCGGCCTGGCCACCGTGGTGTTCGTACACGAGCTGGCCGAGGTCCTGGTGATCCTCAACGCCATCCGCGCCGCCCGCGGCACCCGGCTGCCCGCGGTGGCGTGAACCGCACCGCGGGTACAACTTGGCCCAACTGGTACGCCCGCTTGGGCAAACTTGGCGTACCAGTTGGCCCAACTCGCCGGGTCAGGCCGCTGGGCTGTCGCCGTCGAAGTCCACCCGGACGCCGGAGAGCAGTTCGGCGGTCACCATCGGCCGGGCGGCCAGCGGTGCGGTGGTCCCGGCGTTGTCCGGGGTGAGGCCGAACAGGGGCAGGGCCGGGGCCAGGCCGTGGATCTCGACCGGGACGGTGCGGTTCTCCTCCCAGGTCTGACGGTCCATCCGGTAGCGGTCGCTCAGGACCTGGCGGCCGCGGACCTGGTTGACCTGCATGCCGTCCGGCTGGAAACCCAGCTTCTTGAACACCGTCTGCGAGGCGGTGTTACTGCGCTGCACCACCGAGAAGGAGTACTCCGCGCCGAGGCCCTCGAAGGCCAGGTGCAGCATCGCGGCCCTGGCGTAGGTGCCCACGCCCTTGCCCTGGAACGGCAGGCCCAGCCACGCGGTGCCGAGGACCTCGCGGGTGAGGTGGAAGTCCCTGGCGCCCATGCTGTAGCAGCCGATGACCTGATCCTGGTGCACCGCAACGAGATACAGCGTCCAGTCGTTGGGGGTCCAGGCGCCAAGGGAGTTCCAGTGCCGCTGCACCACCCGGCGGGCCACCACCTCCGGGTCGCCGTCGGTCCAGTGCGAGAAGAACGGCATCTCGCCGGGATCGTGCACGCCCCTGGCGGCGACCTCGGCCAGCTCGTCCAGGTCGGCCAGGCTCGGCCAGCGCAGCTCCACCTCGGGGGTGCTCAGGCGCAGGCCCGCGATCGGCCAGTGTCGCAACATCTCGCTCACTTCCCTTCCACAGACTCGATCGCGTCCAGCGCGTCCAGCAACCGCAGCAGCTCCGCCGGCGTGCCCATGGACACCCGCAGGTGGCCGGGGAAGCCGAACAGGCCCGCGTCGCGGACCAGGATCCGGTGCTCGGCGGCCAGCCGGTCCTGGGCGGTGCGGGAGTCGGCCACCGCGACCGCGACGAAGTTGGTCACCGAGGGCAGCCAGCCCCGGCCCCTGGCCGTGAGCTGGTCGCAGAACCAGCCGCGACGCTCCACATTGGACGCTCGAACGCCTGCCAGGTGGTCCTGATCGGCCAGTGCCGCGATGGCCGCGGCCTGGGCGATCGTGTTGGCGCTGAACGGCATCGTGCCCTGCGCGGCCCGCAACGCACTGAGCTGCTCGGCCGCGCCGATGGCGTAGCCGATGCGCAGCGCGGCCAGCCCGTAGGCCTTGGACAGCGTGCGCAGGGCCACGATCGGCGCGCCCCGGTCCAGGTAGTCGCGCACCTGGGGCGTGCCGGGGTCGGCGAAGTCCAGGTAGGCCTCGTCGAAGACGATCGGCACCCCGGACTCCTCGGCCGCGCGCACCAGCCGGTCCAGCTCGGCCCGGCTCAGCACCCCGCCGCTGGGGTTGTGCGGGTTGCACACGTAGCCAATACCGTGCTGCGGCAACGCTTCCGCGAAGTCCTCGACGTCCAGCGCCCCACCGGAAAGCGGCAGCGCGGTGCAGCCGCGGCCACTGGTTTCCAGGCAGGTCTGGTACCCGGGGAAGGTGCCGGCCGTGGTCAGTCCCGGCCGGTCCGGCGCGCCAACGGCGAGGCTGGTCAGCAACACCAGCTCGTCACTGCCGTTGGCCACCGCGACCTGCTCGACCGGCAGCTTGTGGTGCGCCGCAATGGCTTCGGCCACCCCGGCCCGCGCAGGGTCGGGGTAGACGCTGACCTGGGTCAGCGCGGCCGCGGCGGCGGCGAGGGCGGCCGGGCTGGTGCCGTAGACACTCTCGCTCAAGTGCAGCCGGGTCAGGCCGTCGGCGTGGGCCGCGTTGAGGCCGCCGCTCACGTCTTGTCCCCGATCAGCACGCCGAAGCAGTAGCTGCCACGTTCGGCCTCCAGGGTCAGGAAGCAGTGCACGCCACCGGCCGGGATGCGCATCACCGCTGGCGAGGTCAGCTCGTGCTTCTCCCCGTCCAGCTGGACCTCGATCCGGGCGCCGCCGGGGGTGGGCGAGATCAGGAAGTAGATCTCGTCGACCTCGTGCGTGTGCGGGGCAGCCACCGGCTTGCCGACCAGCGCGCTCAGTTCGCCACCGGCCAGCTGCACCGGCAGGCCGCCGAACATGTCCGCGGTCAGGTAGAACGGCGCGGGCTGGTGGTGCCCGGCCACGGCCAGCGGGATGGGCAGGTTGGTGTGGATCTCGGCCATCTCAGCTCACCGTGCTTCCAGGACGAACAGCCACGAGTGCGGGGCGCCGAAGGGCACCGCGCGGCGCAGGTGCAGGCCGGCCTCGGCGAAGAGCTGCTCGTAGGCCTCCTTGGTGTGCAGCGGCACGCCCATCAGCGCGTGCGCCAGCTCGAACCCGGTGGAGAACACCGGCAGCGTGGCGTCGTCGTCGCGGCGCGGCCGGATCACCGTGTCGGCCAGCAGGAACGTGCGCGCCTTGGGGAAGACCTCGCGCATCCGGGGCAGGATGTCCCGGCGGGTGGCCGGGTTGGCCAGCAGGTCGTGCAGCAGGAAGAAGCTCATCACCGCGTCCACCTCGGCGATGGCCGCGCGGTGCTCCTGCGCCAGCACCACGTCCAGCACGTCGGCCTGGATCGCGCTGACCCGCTCGGCCATACCGGCCGCGGCGATGGTGCGGTGTGCGATCTCGGTGGCCGGACCGCTGATGTCCAGGCCGAGTCCACGGGCGCCGGGGCGTCCGCCCACCACCCGGCTGACCCGGGCGGAGGTGCCGCTGCCCAGGTCGGCCAGCACGCTGAAGTCGACCTCGGCGAGCACCCCGTCCAGGATGTGCGCCATCAGTTCGCGGTCGCACTGGGCCGAACCCAGTGCCACCATGCCCTCATCGCGCAGCACGTCCTGGCTGTAGGTGCGCTCGCCCAGGGCCAGCGGGCCCGCGTTGGCGAAGACCTCGTTGTAGCCGCCGACCGCCCAGGTGAAGAAGCCGTGCATGCGCACGACCTCGCGCCCGGCCTCGGTCAGCGTGACCTTGTCGCCGTCCACGCTGACGTGGCCGAAGGAGCGGGCGGCGTGCACGAAGGAGCGGAACATCGGCTCGTCCACCGAGTGCTCGGCGCAGAAGGCGGAGACGTCCACGAATCCGGCCGACTCGAACTCGGCGAGCACACCGAGGCGGTTGAGCGCGAAGAGCACGTTGGCGGCGATGTAGCCGTTGAACGCGCTGTCGGCGCTCATCGGCAGCGGCGCGCGGCCGCGCCAGTCCTGGGCCAGCACCGGGTTGTCCTCGATGCGGTCGGTCCTGGTCACGTCGGTGACGGTCATGCGAAGTTCCCCTCCAGTGTTCGGGATCGACCAGCCCGGTACTCCTGGTGGAGGCGGCCGAGCATGGCGTTGAGCTGTTCGGGTCCGGTGATCGCGCGGTAGGCGAGCACGGCCAGGTCCCCTCGGGTGGTGACCAGGGCGCGGACCAGTGGTGCGTCGAGCAGCTCGAACGGGGTGGTGGCCCATTCGGTGAGTGCCGCCCGGCTGTGTTCGTCGGTGGTGGCCTCGGCCACGGTCAACTCGGCCAGCGGCCGGGTTCGGACGTGCGCGAACCAGCGGTCGCCGTCGCGGTGCACGATGGTGCGCAGCGCGGGTTCGGCGGCCTGTAGTTCGGTGAACAACCGTTGCAGCACAGGCACATCCGGGTTCTCGCCCAGCGACACGGTGGCCAGCACGTTGTTGTCCGCGCGGCCCTCGGTGCGCACCTGGTCGGTGAACACCAGCCGCAGCGGCACCGGCGCCAGTGGTGTCACCGACTCCAGGTCCGGGTCGGCGCCCGCGCCGTCGGTGGCCAGCGCGTCGGCCAGCGACTTGACCACAGCGTCCACAGTGGACGCTCCGGCCAGGTCGGGGCGGACCCCGGTGAGGCGGCGCAGCCGGTGCTGGCAGCGGTCCAGTTCGGCCGGTGAGGCGGTGGCCAGCACCGTGTCGGTCAGCCCGGCCAGTTCCGCCACCGCCGCCGGGTCGATCACCGGCATGGTCATGGTGACGCGGCGGAAGGCGTAGCCGGGCAGGTGGATCCGCCGCCCGGAGCGCCGCTGGGTGAGATCGGCGGGCACGCCCTGGCACCAGCGATCGGCCAGGCTGACCGCCGGATCGGCCGCCTCGGGACCGAGGAAGGAGGCCCCGACCCGCCCGTGCACCCGCTGCTCGCTGACCGGCGCGGTCAGTGCTTCGATGGCCTGGGCGTGGCCGGTGGCGAGCACCACGCAGCGGTGGTCGAACTCCTCCCGGCCCCTGGCCAGGGTGAAGGCCACATCGCGCAGGTCGGCGTCCGGGTGCTCGCGCAGCCAGTCCGCCAGCCGCTGCCGCATGGCCGCCAGCACCGCCGGGTGCCCGGCGGACAGCGGCAGCAGCCAGGTCTGTTCGGTCACCGGTCCTCCTCGCGGTGCTCCTGGATGATCAGGTGTGCGTTGGTGCCGCCCAGCCCGAACGAGCTGACCCCGGCGGTGCGAGGTCCGTCGGCGCGGGTCCAGGTCCGGCCCGCGGGCAACAGCTCGAACTGCTCGGCCAGGTCGGCCACGGGTTCGGCCACATTCGGCGTGGCTGGCAGGAAACCCTCGCGCACGGCCAGCGCGGCCTTGATCAGCCCGGCGATGCCCGCGGCGGTGTCGGTGTGCCCGATGGCCGCCTTGACCGAGCCGAGCGCGAGCGGTCCGCCCGAGCCGTAGACCTGGGTCAGCGCACCGAGTTCCACCGCGTCACCGAGCCGGGTGCCGGTGCCGTGGGTCTCCACGTAGTCGACCTCGGCGGCCGGAACCCCGGCGCGGGCCAGCGCCCTGGCCAGCACCTTGGCCTGACCATCCACGCCCGGCGCGGTGTAGCCGACCTTGCGCAGACCGTCGTTGTTGATCGCCGAACCCTTGATCACCGCGTGGATCGGGTCCCCGTCGCGGCGGGCGTCGGACAGGCGCCGCAACAGCACCGCACCCGCCCCGTCCCCGGCGACAACGCCGGTGCTGCGCTGGTCGAACGGCCGGGACACCCCGTCCTCGGCGAAGACCTGCCCCGGCTCCCAGACGTAGGAGCCCTCCGCGTTGGCCTGGATGGACACGCCACCGGCCAGCGCGTAGTCGCAGTCGCCCCGGCGCAGGCTCTCCGCGGCCAGGTGCACCGCGACCAGCGCGGTGGAGCAGCCGGAGTCCACCAGCATGGACTCGCCGCCCAGGTCGTGGTGGTAGGAGAACCAGGTGTTCATGAAGGTGGCCTCGGTGAAGACCACCTCGCCCGCGGGCAGGAAACCGTCGGTCGCCGGCTTGACCCCGGGCACCGCGCGGCCGCCGTAGAGGCTGGTCCGCCCGCGCAGGTCGGACATGCGCAAGCCGGCGTCTTCCACCGCGGCCCACAGGCATTCGTAGAACACCGCGTGCTGCGGGTCGACCGGGCGCGGCTCGTCCGCGCCGATGCCGAACAGGCTGCCGTCGTAGGCCAGTCCGTCGGCGAGCAGGCCGTAGCGGTACACCGTGCGCGACCCGTCGGCGTGCTCGACCGGCGCGCGGCCGGTGGTCAGGCAGTCCCGCCCGGCCCGCAGATTCGCCCAGTACTCCTCGACATCGCGGGCTCCGGCGAAGCGACCGGCCATGCCGATCACCGCGATGTCCTCGGCCGCGTCCGCCCCGCGCAGCACCACGGGCAGCGCGGTCACCGGCGCCGCCCCGGAGAGCAACTCGGCCTGGTCGGCCGCGGAGGGGTTGCCCATGAGCTGCGCGATGGACACGGTGACCCCGGTCCGGCTGCGCAGCGCCTCCTGGAGCTTGACCACCAGCAGCGAGTGCCCGCCAACGTCGAAGAAGCTGTCCCGCGCGCCCACCTCGGCCACCCCGAGCACCTCCCGCCAGGCCGCCAGCACCTGCTCCAGCGCCCCCAGCGGGCGTACGGGCTCAGCCCCACCGCCGAGTTGGCCAAACTCGTACGCCCCGTTGGCCAAACTCGTACGCCCGGTTGGGCCAACTGGACCGGCCGCCGTGGGTTTGGGCAGTTTGGGCCGGTCGATCTTGCCGTTGCGGTTGAGCGGCAGCTCGGACAGTTCGACCAGGTGCGTGGGCACCGCGAAGGAGGGCAGCACCCGGCGCAGGTGTGCCCGCAGAGTGTCCACATCGGACTGTCCGGAGTAGACGACGTAGGCGACGATCTCCCGCTCGTCCCGCTGGTTCTGCGCGGTGGTGACGAAACAGGCCTCTACCAGGTCGTGCGCCAGCAGCGCGGCCTCCACCTCACCCAGCTCGACCCGCTGGCTGCGGATCTTGACCTGGTTGTCGGCGCGGCTGACGAACTCCAGCAGGCCCTCGGCGGTCCAGCGCACCCGGTCCCCGGTGCGGTACAGCGTGCCGGGCCCGAACGGGTTGGGCACGAACACCTTCGCGGTGCGCTCCGGGTCGTTGAGGTAGCCGTGCGCGACGCCGGGGCCACCCAGCAGCAGTTCGCCGATCACCCCGGCCGGGGCGGGGCTGGTGCTGCCCTCGAACACCACGTGCAGCTCGGTTTCCGGCACCGGCACCCCGATCGGCACCGTGCGATCGGATTCGCGCACGGTCTCGATCGGCCAGTAGGTGGAGGTGAAGGAGTTCTCGGTCGGCCCGTAGCTGTGCACCAGGGTGCCCGGCGCGCACCAGCGCAGCGCGCGCCGCACGTGCGGCACCGAGATCCGCTCGCCGCCGAAGTACACCCGGCGCAGCGACTGCAGCAGGTCCGGGGTGTCCTCGATGATCCGGTTGAGCAGCGGCGTGGTGATCACCAGCGTGGTCACGCCGTGCGCCCGCACCTGCGTGCGCAGTTCGACCGGGCTGAGCACGATGTCCTTGTCCAGCACCAGAAGCGCCGCGCCGTGCGCCAGCGCGCCCCAGATCTCGTAGGTCGCGCCGTCGAAGTTCAGCGGGCACAGGTTGGCGATGACGTCGGTGTGCTCCAGCCGGAGGAACCGATCCGCACCCATCAGCCGGGCCATGCCGATGTGCGGCAGCACCACGCCCTTGGGTCGGCCGGTCGAGCCGGAGGTGTAGAGCACGTTGAGCGTGGACTCCGGCCGGATCTGGGCCACCGGCGGTGTGCCCGGCAGCTCAGCGGCCTGCGTCAGCGCCGCGTCCAGGGCGTGCCCGCCGACCTCCTCGGCCTGTTCGGCCGCGCACAGCACCAGCACCGGGGCGGCGTCGGCCAGCACGAGTGCCCGCTGGTGCGCCGGGTAGGCCGGGTCCAGGGGCAGGTAGGCCGCGCCGGAGAGGGCCACCGCGAGCATCGCGACCACGGTGTCGACTCCCGGCGGCAGCATCAGCGCGACGATCCGCTCCGGACCGGCCCCGCGTTCGCGCAGCCAGTTCGCCAGCGCACCCGCGCGGTGGGCCAGTTCGCCGTAGCTCAGGCTCTGCTCGCCGTGCCGCACCGCGAGCGCGTCCGGCCGGGTTTGGGCGTGGCCGAGCACAAGTTCGGGCAGCAGCACCGTGGTGCTCTCGGCCGCCTCGGACGCGGGCGCCGGGTCGGCCAGGGTGCCGAGCAGGTCCCGGCAGTCCTGGCCGGGGTCGGCGACCGCGGCGGTGAGCAGCGCGGTGAGCTGGTCCAGCACCAGGCGCACGGTGGCCTCGTGGTAGACCGCCGTGTCGTAGTCCACCCGCAGCCGCAACGAGTCCGGGCGCTCGATCCCGGCCAGGCCGAGGTCGTACTTGACGCCCTCCACCTCGTGATCGAGCAGCCGCACCGGCGCACCGGCCACGGTCCAGGACACCGGTTCGGCCGAGCGATGGTCGAAGACCGCGCGGTAGACCCCGGCCTCCGCGCCGTGCCGGGCCAGTGCGGTGCGCAACTGGTCCAGCGGCACCCGCTCGTGTTCCAGCCCGTCGAGCACCTGTTCGCGCACGGCTCCCAGGAGCTGCCGGAAGGTGTCCTGCTCGCCCAGGCGCACCCGCACCGGCAGCACGCGGGTGTGCAGGCCGATCTCGTGGTCCAGCCGGGGATCGCTGCGGCCGCTGAACGGCATGCCGAGCACCCCGTCCGGCTCACCGCTCCACGCGGAGAGCAGCAGGCCCCAGCCGGCCAGCAGCACGGTGGCTGGCGAGACCCGCTCCGCCTCGGCCAGCTCGCGCAGTCCGGTGAGCGCGGCCGGGGACAGCTCGGAGACCAGCGTGCCGCCCGCTCCCGCACCGGATTCCGGGCGGACCAGGTCGGTGGGCACGGCCAGCGCCGTCCACCCGTCCGCGGTGAGTTCGGCCCAGTAGGCCAGATCCTCCGCGGCGGTGTCCTCACTGTCCACAGTGGACTGTGCGGGCAGATTGGCCGGCACGCCGTCCAGGCGGGCCTGGTAGGCCTGCAACAGGTGGTCGGCCAGCAGCTCCATCGACCAGGTGTCGGTGACGATGTGGTGCACGGTCAGCACCAGCAGCGCACCGTCGGCACAGCGCAGCAGCCCGGCCCGCAGCAACGGCGGGGAGGCCAGGTCGAAGGGCCGATCGCCCTCCGCCCGAGCCCACGCCAGCGCCGCGTCCCGGGAATAGGGCCCGGAACGGGGCAGATCGGCCAGGCTGACGGGCAGGTCGGGTCGCACCACCTGGTGCAGTTCGCCGCCGTCGAGCTGGAAACTGCTGCGCAACTCAGGGTGCCGGGCCAGCACGTCGGCCAGCGCGGCCCGCAGCGCCGGCACGTCCGGGGGTGTGCCGAACTCCAGGTCGATGCTCGCGTTGTACCGGCCGGACTCGGGTTCGCCCTGCACCGCCAGCCACATCTCCAGCTGGGTGGCGCTGGCCGGTCGCGAGGTCATCGCCCTTCCCCGTACAGCTGCTCGATGACCTCGGCGTACTTGGCCGCGATCGGGTTGCGCCGCTTCTTGAAGTTCGCGGTCAGCTCGCCGCCGTCCACCGACCACACCGCGGGCAGCACCCGGAAGGCGCGCACCTGTTCACTGACGGCCAGTTCGCCGTTGGCCTTGCGCACCGCCTCGCCGATCTCGGCCAGCAGGTCCGGATGCCGGCTCAGTTCGGCCAGCTCCGGGCTCAGTTCGCGTTCGGCGGCCCACTCCGCGACCCGGTCGGCGTTCAGGGTCAGCAGCGCGGTGACGTGCGGTCGCCGGTCGCCGATGGCGCAGGCCGCGCCGATCAGCGGATGGCGCTGCAACAGGAACTCGATCTTCGTCGGCGCGATGTTGGTGCCGGCGGTGTTGATGATGAGTTCCTTCTTGCGGCCCACAATGTGCAGGTGGCCCTGCTCGTCGTAGGCGCCGATGTCCCCGGTGCGGAACCAGCCGTCCGGGGAGAGCACCTCGGCGGTGGCCTCGGGATCCCGGTAGTAGCCCTGCATCACCATGCCGCCGCGGATGATGATCTCGTCGTCGTCGGCGAGCCCGATCTCCACACCTGGGTAGGGCTTGCCAACGCTGCCGTTGGGTCCGTCGCTGGTGACCGAGGTGGTCAGTTCGGTCATGCCCCAGGACTGCGTCATGGACAGGCCCAGCGACTGGAAGAACTCGATGATCTCCGGGTCGATCGGCGCGCCACCGCTGACCGCGCGCAGGCACTCGTCCAGCCCGGCCTTGGCCAGGATCGCCCGCAGCACCGGTCTGACCTGCTCGGCGGGCCCGCGCAGGTCCTCGGGCACCTCCTCGCCGCGCGCCTGGAACCTGGCGAGCTGTCTGCCTACCTGGAGGCAGCGCCGTACCAGCGCGGTGCGGCCGGGTTGCGGATCGTTGTCGATGGCCGCGTTCAGCTCGGAGTGCAGTCGCTCGAAGATCGCCGGCACGCCCATCAGCAGCGAGGGCCGGACCTCGCGCAGGTACTGGAACAACTTGGCCGGGTCGGGGCAGAAGTTGATGACCGCCCCACCCATGATCACGTGACCCCAGTGATCGACCATGCGCGCGCCGACCGTGCCCAGCGGCAGATAGGAGATGATCTTGAGGTTCTGGGTGGGCAGCGTGCCCTGCTCGGGTTCGGCGGGCTTGCTGCCGTCGGGCTCGCGGAAGCCGGCCGCGATCGACCAGCGGACGTTGCGGTGGGCCAGCATGACGCCCTTGGCCGCGCCGGTGGTGCCGGAGGTGTAGACCACGGTGGCCAGATCGTCCGAGCTGAGGCGGGTGGTGGCCTCGGTGAAGAAGTCCGGCCGGCCGGGGACCAGCTCGGCGCCCCGAGCCCGCAGGCTTTCCCAGGTGTGCAGCCAGCCCGCCTCCTCGGGGGCGACCTCGCCGGTGAGCAGCACCACGGTGCGCAGGTGCGGCAGCCGGTCCCGGACCTCCTCGAACTTGGCCAGCAGCTCCCGGTTCTCCACAAACGCGACGGTCGCCTGGGAGTTGTCCGCGATCTCGGCGACCTGGCTCGGGGACAGCGTGGTGTGCATCGAGGTCGCCACGCCGCCCGCGGCCTGCGCGGCCAGGTCGGCGATGTGCGGCTCGGGCCGGTTGCGCGACATCAGCAGCGCGAACTCCTTGGGCCGGAAGCCGATCAGCTCCAGGCCCAGCGCGACCTCACGCACCGCGTCCCGGTACTGGTTCCAGGTCAGCGACTTCCACTCGTCGCCTTCCTTCCACAGCATCGAGTCGGCCTCGCCCAACCGCTCGACGGTGTCCAGGAACCCGCTCAGGACGGTGTGTCCCTCGATCTCCGCCTTGACCTCATCGCGCACGACGTCCACGTCGGCGACGGGCATGAGCCGCGTCATTCTCGTACTCCAAGCGTCCGATTTCTCCGGTTTGCGGCAGTGTGGTGCCCGCCGGAAAAATGATGTGAGAAACCGCCCCCAGTGACGGAATTCTTGTGCGCTGATCGCGATTCTTCGGCGGGAACGGCCGCAGTGGCGATCGGCGAATTGTCTTGCCGGAATTACACCGAGAGACGGTGGTAAGCGTCCTCGGCCGCGCTCCACAGGGCCGGGAAGAGGGCCTTGTCCGAGCGGTGCTGCACACCGGAGATCGGGCGACCGCCCAGGCTCACCGGCAACGTCTCGTCCTCGGTGCGGGCGCCGGACTCACCGGCCCGCAGGCTGGGCAGACCGCCCAGCTGGGACCACACCATGCGCAGGTGCGTCTGCTTCCACTCCATCATGCAGGCGTCCAGTCGCAGCAGCGCCTCCCGGACCAGCGCGAGCGCCTCCACCTGCGAGGATGCCGGTTCGCCGCCCGCGGTGTCGTTCTGCAGCTGGATGAGTCCGGCCAGGTCGACGCTCTCGCGCAGCATGGCGGTCTCGAACTGCTTCCACAGCACCTTGGCGATGCGGCGCAGGTTGCGGTAGCCCGGCGAGTCCAGCCCGGTGGCATCCTGCGGCAGCGTGTTGCGCATGGTCAGCAGGCTGTGCTGGGGCAGGTGCTCCAGCAGCAGTTTCACCCCCATGTTGCCCATCCGACTGACCTCGGTGGATCGGTCGATCAGGCGGGCGGCGGCGGTGTAGCGGCTCTCGTCCAGGTGCTTGATCACCCGGCGCAGCTCGTAGTGCACATGCGCCCAGGAGTACTCGGTCACCAGGTGCGTGACCTGGAAGAAAGGCTGCTCCGGGTGCAGCACGTCATTCTCCGGAATGAGTGCGTCCAGTGCGGCGGTCAGGTTGAGCACGCCCTCGTAGTGGCTGCCCGTGTTGTAGGCGTAGGAGAGCTGCGGATTGCTTTCCCCAGGATTGAGCACACGTTTCTCGTGCGGACTCATGTCGAACCTTCCCCAGTTTCATGATTCCCCGGTGGGACCGTACCACGCATTTCTTCCGGCCTGCACACGGTCCGATCGAAGTTTTTGCGGTGGCAGGTAAAGACTTGTTCAAGAATTCTGCTGCTTCCGCCACCAGGCCCGACCTGACTCGGGCAGGGTCCCGACCGGGTCGTAGTAGGTGTGGCGGCGGGCCAGTACACCAGCCTCATCGGCCTCGATACCGGTTCGATAGTTCTTCGTCCAGTAGGAGATCCCGAGTTCGCGATCGTACTCGGCGACCTGGTCCACCCACCGCTTCCCGACATAGGGCACGTCGCACACGATTCGCGGTGTGGCGAAACCGGGCAAATACCCCATGATGGCGCGCTGCAGTTCCTGCGCCTCCCAGACCGCCACCCGCCAGTGCTCGGCATGCGGGATCATGTCGCACATATAGAAGTAGTAGGGCAGCACGTTCGCCTCGCCCTGCAAGGCGAAACACAGGTCCAGCAAGGCTTCCGGCGTGGTGTTGACCCCACGCATCAGCACCCCCTGGTTCCGCACATCCCGCACACCGGCGTCCAGCATTGCCCCTGCCGCTTCGGCGACCAGTGGGGTAATGGACTGCGCGTGGTTGACATGGGTGTGGATGGCGAGGTTTACTCCGCGCTCGCGCGCACGTCCCGCCACCCGGGTCATACCCTCGACCAAGGCAGGCTGCAACCAGTGTTGCGGTAATCCAGCCAGGGCCTTGGAGGCCAGCCGGATATCGCGGATCGAGTCGATGTCCAGCAGCCGTGAAACGAAGGCTTCCAGTCGCGGCCACGGCACATTGGCCACATCGCCGCCGCTCACTACCACGTCCCGGACCCCGGGAGTGCGTCGCAGGTAGTCGATGATGCGGTCCTGCCGGTCGGCCGGCTTCAACGTCAGGCGGTGTTTGTCCACCGTGGGCGTGGAATTGCCGACCAGGTCCATGCGGGTGCAGTGCCCGCAGTACTGTGGACAGGTCGAGAGCAGTTCGGCCAGCACCTTGGTCGGGTAGCGGTGGGTGAGACCTTCCACCACCCACATTTCCGCCTCGTGCAGCGAATCGCGCTCGGCGTGCGGATGCGAGGGCCACTCGGCGTCCCGGTCGGAGGCCACCGGGATCATGTACCGGCGGATCGGGTCGGCGTAGAAGGCCGCGGTGAACTCGGCGGGCCGCATGGCCGCGTCCGGGGCCATCGTGTTGAGCATCTGCGGCGGCACCAGCATGGACATGGTGGCCAGTCGCTCCTGGTCAGTGGCCAGGTCGGCGAGGAACTCCGCACTGAGCAGGCCGCCGGTCACCTCGTTGAGCTGCCGGGCGTCGCGCACGCAGTGCACCCGCTGCCACTGGGCGTCCCGCCACTGCTGCTCGGTCACCTCGCGCCAGGCGGGAAAGCGGCGCCAGTCCGGCTCCACCAGCTCCCGCCGGGCATACGTGTAGGGCTGTGGCAAGCCTGGCTTGCCCTGGTTTTCGTGGATGTGAACCCCTCCCTCGGGCCGCAGCGGAGCGTAGAGCGGCATCGCGCGGGCGCAAACACCTTTCGAATATGTTGTATTTGATGTCACCTGATTCAGGGGCGCTGGGCAGGGATTTTGTCGGGTTGACAGCGCCTGCGCGGGGCTGTGGTAGGAAGGAACAGCCGAATCGCGCCTGGGGGCTTCACGTCGGCACCGCCGACCTGTTTCCACACTGAGGATTTCCCGCGCGCATCACTTCGCGTGTGATGAGGACGTACACAGGTGAGCACAACCGAGTCAAGTGCCGTGCCCAACGCGGCGAATCCGGACATCGAGCCCGATGCCCGGAAAATCCGAATAGTCTTCACCGGTCTGGTCCTGGCGATGCTGATGGCCTCGCTCGATCAGACCATCGTGTCCACCGCGCTCCCGACGATCGTCGGGGATCTGGGCGAAGTGGACAATATGGCCTGGGTGGTCACCAGCTATGTGCTAGCCACGACCATCTGCATGCCGATTTACGGCAAGTTGTCCGACCTGGCCGGCCGCAAGAACGTCTTCCTGGTCGCGATCGGGATCTTCCTGTTTGGCTCGGTGCTGTGCGGACTTGCCGAGAGCGGCACCGGTCTGATAGTCGCGCGCGCAGTCCAGGGCATTGGCGGCGGCGGCCTTTTTGTGCTGTCGCAGGCGATCATCGCCGATGTGGTGCCGCCGCGGGAGCGCGGCCGGTACATGAGCTTCCTGGGTGTGGTATTCGGGGTCGCCTCGGTGGCCGGACCGTTTCTCGGCGGAATCGTCACCGACGCGGTGTCCTGGCGCTGGTGCTTCTTCATCAACCTGCCGGTGGGCGCGCTGACCATCATTTTCGTCGCGCTGTTCCTCAAGTCGAACAGCACCGGGCGGGCCTTCCGGCTGGACTACGCGGGCACCGCGCTGCTCGCGCTGGCCAGCACCGGCATCGTGCTGGTCTCCAGCTGGGGCGGCACCCGCTACGGCTGGACCTCGCCGGTGATCCTCGGCCTGATCGCCGGGGTGCTGGTGTGCGCGGTGCTGTTCGTGCTGGCCGAGCGCCGGGCGGCCGAGCCGGTCATCCCGCCGCACCTGTTCCGCGATCCGGTGTTCGTGCTCACCTCGGCGGTGGGCCTGCTGGTCGGCGCGGCCATGTTCAGCGCGGCCAGCTTCCTGCCCACGTTCTTCCAGATGGCCAACGGGGTCAACGCGACCGAGTCCGGGCTGCTGATGCTGCCCATGGTGGTGGCCTTCATCATCGTGTCCACCTGGACCGGCAAGCAGATCGCCAAGACCGGCCGCTACAAGGTCTACCCGGTGGCAGGCACCGCGGTGATCACCCTCGGCTTTGTGCTCATGTCGCTGATGGACAGCACCACCCCACTCGTGCTGAGCGGGGTCTACACCGCGGTGGTCGGCGTGGGCATGGGCCTGGCGATGCAGGTCCTGGTCGTGGCGGTGCAGAACTCGGTGCCGCAGGCCGACCTGGGCACGGCCACCTCGGCGCACACCTACTTCCGCGAGATCGGCGCCTCACTCGGCGTGGCACTGGTCGGCGCGGTGTTCACCGGACGCCTGGCGGTGAGCCTGGCCGAACGACTGCCCGTCGGCGGCCTGCCCGAGGGCGTCTCGGTCACCCCCGAACTGGTGCGCGGCCTGGCGCCGGAACTGCGGGCCGGAGTCGCCCAGTCCTACGCGGACGCGCTGCCGCAGGTCTTCCTGTACCTGGCGCCGGTGCTCGCCCTGGCCGTGGTGTTCATGGCCATGGTCAAGGAGAAGCCGATGGGCGGCGCCCCCGCACCCGCCGAGGAGTCCGCATGAGCACGCCGCTCTCGCTGGAACAACAGCTGTACTTCGACATGTGCGCGGCGGACTACCGCCACCGCACCATCACCACCGTGCGCAGGCTGCGCGGCGTGCTGGACCTGGCCGCGTTCACCGCCTCGGTCACCGAGGTGGTCAACCGGCACGACGCACTGCGCACCCGGGTCGACCGGCGCGGCGAACCGGTGCAGCACCTCGGCGAACCGATCGAGGAGTTCCCGGTCCGAGTGGTGACCGGCTTCTCCGCCGAGGAGCTGGACAAGGCGATCGCCGAGGCATGGCGACTGGTCAGCGCGGAGATCGCGGTCGCCGCGGACGGTCCACTGCGGGTGGAACTGGTGCAGCTGGCCGAGGACGACCACCTGCTGGCCATGGCCGAGCACGACATCGCCGCGGACAGCTGGTCCAGCGCCTTGGTGCTCAGCGAGATCCTCGCCGCCTACCGGCACCGGGTCGCCGGCGGACCGGCCCTGGAGCCGGTGCCTGGCACCTTCGCCGGGCACATCGCCGAGCAGGCCGCGGCGGGGGAGCACCTGACCGAGGAGCAACTCTCCTTCTGGCGCACCGCGTTCACCGGGTCATCGGTGGACGTGGTCGATCCGGCGCGGCGGCGCGACGAGGGGGTGCTCACCCGGCTGGACTCGATGCTGGACACGGGGACCACCTCGGCGGTACGGGCCTTCGCGGCCAAGTCGAAGGCAACCCCGTTCGCGCTCACCCTGGCCGCGGCCGCGGCGGCCGTGGCGGGGGAGTGGGGCCAGTCCGCACTGCGCCTGACCACCGCGCTGCTGGGCCGGGACGGCCGGGGCAGCCGGGAACTGGCCGGAGTGTTCCACCGCCTGGCCGACATCCGGGTCGACGTGCTCGCCGGGCAACCGTTGCGGGAACTGGCCCGCGCTGCTATGCGGTCCACAATGGACAGCACGCGGCAGGCCGCTGCGCCCTACAGCTACACCCGGCTGCTCGCCGAACTGGCGGGGGAGGAACACACCGGGGCTGCGGCGCAGCTGCACCGCATCCGCACCGGCGAGGGCGGCCGGGCGCTCAACGTGGCCTTCGAGTTCTTCCTGCCCGGCGAGGGCAACGTGCCGTCCACAGTGGACGCTTCGCTGTCCGTCGAGCCGGTGGACCTGTCCGCGTTCAGCACCCAGGTGCGCTACAACGCCTACGACGTGATCTTCATCGTCGGCTTCGCCACCGAGGTCTACCTCGGGGTGTTCTACAACGACGAGGTGGTCCCGGCCGCGACGGCCGCCCGCCTGGTCGAGCGGATGTCCACTGTGCTGCGCACCTGCACCCCCGACAACCCGAACCTCACGGTGGCCGATGTGCCCGACCCCTAAGCCCCCACCCGCCACCGTGTTGGCCGTTGTCGTACGGCGTGTTGGCCGTTATGGACGCCGTGTTGGCCGTTGTGGGCGCCGTGTTGGCCGTTGTGGGCGGTGTGTTGGCCGTTGTGGGCGGTGTGTTGGCCGAAGGGTGTACCAGTTCGGCCAACACTGGGTACGACAACGGCCAACACGCCAGCGAGTTGCGCTAGGGGGCCGGCTCGTTGAGGCGGGCCGCCAGCTTGGCCGCGAGGTCCTGGAGGTCATCCGCGTCGAAGATCAGCTCGGCCGGGACCTCGACCCCGAGGTCGGTGCTCAGTCCGTCGGCCATCTTGGCCGCGGCCAGCGAGTCGCCACCCAGCTCGAAGAAGTTGGCGCCCGCCATCGGGGCGTCGGCGCCCAGCGCTTCCCGCCCGGCCTCCGCCACGCTCTTGCTGACCCGTGAACCGGACTCGTTCATCAAATTTCTCCCCAAGTTGTTGCCAATGACTGCAACCAACAGTAAGCCTCAGCCTGGGAACGCGACACCGCAATTCCACATTTTCTCGAACACACCTTGAACCTGGGGGATAAGTGACCACTGTTGACCCGCTGTCCGATTTGGTGCGGATGGCTTCGATGCTCACCCCGTCGACGATCCGGGTGGCCGCCACGCTCCGGCTGCCCGATCTCATCGAATCCGGCGTGACGACCCTCACCGAACTCGCCGAGAAAAGCGGAACCGACGTCGAGGCGCTCGGCCGCACCATGCACTACCTCGTGCTGATCGGCCTGTTCACCGAAACCGGACCGCAGACCTACGCGGTCACCGAGGTGGGCCGGGTGCTCACCGAGGAGCACGGCGCGGGCATGCGCCGCTGGCTCGACCTGGAACAGCCCGGCCGCCGCATCGAGGCCAGGATGGAGCCGGCCATGGCCGGGCTGCTGACCTCGGTGCGCACCGGCGGCCCGAACTACGAAGAGGTCTACGGCCGCAGCTTCTGGCAGGACCTCGACGCCGACGCCGAACTCGCCGAGTCCTTCAACGGCTCGCTCGCGGTGCACGTCAACGGCTTCGCACCCGAGGTGGCCAGCGCTTATGACTGGAGTTCGGTCAAGCACGTTGTCGACGTCGGCGGCGGCACCGGCGCACTGGTGGCCGAACTGCTGAGCGCCCACCCCGAGCTGAAGGCCACCCTGGTCGAGCTGGACACCGTGGTCGCGGACGCCCCGCCGGTGCTGGCCGCGGCCGGGGTCGCCGACCGCTGCGAGATCGTCGGCGGCAGCTTCTTCGACCCGCTGCCCACCGGCGGCGACGTATACCTCATCGCCAACTGCGTGCACAACTGGAACGACCAGAATGGGGTGAAAATCCTCAGCCGCCTCGCCGAGGCTGCGGGCCCCGGCGGTCGCGTGGTATTGGTGGAAAGGCTCCTCGACGAAGAGCGCGAGGGACTGTTCGCGGCCTACGCGAATTTGTTGATGATGGTGCTGCTCGACGGCAAGGAGCGCACCGAGAAGGACTTCAGGGAACTCGCCGCGAAGGCCGGTCTGCGGCTTGACTCGGTGCGGCAGCTGGAGTACCCAGCATTGGCATTGTTGGAATTCACCGTCACCGGATGAGGCCACCAGGCTCGTTCTCGGGACCACTGGGGAAATGACTGATGAAACATTCCTGCGATCCGGAATCGGTGCGGGCGGCCTTCGCCGCCGCACTCGGCCGGGACGATTTCATCGACGAGGAGAGCTTCTTCCGCGTCGGCGGCCACTCACTGCTCGCCGTGCGCGTGATGAAGTCGATCTCGGCGGCGGTCGGCGCCCGGCTGCCGGTCAAGCTGCTCTTCGACCACCCCAGCGTGGTCGAGCTGAGCCAGGCCATCCAGGACCGGCTCAGCGCCGCGGGAGCCCGCCCATGAGCACCCGGCCGGTGCTGACGATGCTGGCCGAACGGGTCGCCGCCGCCCCCGCGGCGGCGGCGATCCGGGACGACGGCGCCGAAGTGAGCTATCACCAGCTGTGGCGACGATCCGGCCGGATCGTTGCCATGCTGGCCGCGGCGGGCGCCGGACCCGGCGTGCCGGTCGGTCTGCACGCCCGGCGCGGCGCGGACCTGGTGGTGGCGATCATCGCGCTGCTGCGGGCAGGCAGCGTGTGCGTGCCGCTGGACCTGTCCTACCCGGTGGACCGGCTGCACTTCATGCGCGCCGACGCCGAACTGGACCTGGTCCTCGGGCACGCCGGGGAGTTCGCCCGCCTCGGCGAGCTGACCACGGTGGCCACCGAGGGCACGCTCGCCCTCGGCGCCTGGCCGGATCGCCCCGCGCGACCAGCACAGTCCATTGTGGAGCCAGGCCCGGCCGATCTCGCCTACCTCACCTACACCTCCGGCTCCACCGGGCGGCCCAAGGGCGTGCGGTACGAGCACGGCGGCCTGGACAACGTGATCACCTGGCAGGTCGCCGACAGCGTGTGCGGCCCCGGCGCGCGGACCCTCCAGTTCGCCCCGGTGTCCTTCGACATCTCCTACCTGGAGGTGCTGGCCACCCTGTGCGCGGGTGGCACGCTCATCTGCTGTGAGGACGAGGTCCGCTACGACCCGGAACTGCTCTGGGAGCTGATCGCGGCCGAACAGGTCAACCGCCTGTTCATCCCGTTCGTCACCCTGCAGGGCCTGGCCACCTACGCCGAGGGCGTCGGCCCGGAGACCCACCCGCTGCGCGAGGTGTTCGCCGGCGGGGAGCAGTTGCAGATCAACGAGCACATCCGGTCGTTGTTCCGCACCCTGCCGGACTGCTCGCTGCTCAACCACTGGGGCACGGTGGAGGTCTTCATCTCCACCACCCACCGGCTGCCCCCGGAAGTGGAGCGCTGGCCGGTGCTGCCGCCGATCGGCCGCGAACTGGCCAACACCACCGTGCACGTGTGCGACCCGGACGGCCGGGTGCTGCCGGACGGGGAGATCGGCGAACTGGTCGTCTCCGGCGACAGTGTCGGACCCGGCTTCTGGAAACTGCCGGAGGCCACCGCGCAGCGCTACCGGCCCGACCCACTGGATCCCTCGGTGCGGGCCTACCGCACCGGCGACCTCGGCCTGCGCAACGCCGACGGCCTGCTGGAATGCCTTGGCAGACTGGACAGTCAGGTCAAGGTGCGCGGCTTCCGGGTGGAACTCGGCGAGATCGAGGCCGCGCTCGCCGCCATGCCCGGCCTGGCCGACTGCGCCGTCCTCGCGGCCGGGACCGCCGAAGACCGGCACCTGATCGCGGTGCTGATCCCGGCAGGCGAGGCCGAACCCGGCCACGACGAGGTACTGGCCTGGCTCACCCCGCGCCTGCCCGCCTACATGCTGCCCAGCCGCACCGAGCGCACCGGCGCCTTCCCCCTCACCCCCAGCGGCAAGGTCGACCGCCGCGTGCTCGCCCAACGCCACAACCACCAGCCGACCTTCGGAGCCACACCATGACCACCACACACAAGGACCTCGTCTGGTACGCCAGCACCATCGCCCGCGCCGTCCAGGACATCGGGCAGCGGGTGGGCAAGGAGGTCAACTCCGCGCTGCAGGAACTGCGCGGCCCCGCCGAGTTCCGGCACGGCGTCTGGGACGCGGTCGACTCGATCGCGGGCTTCAACCGTGAGCGCGCGGACAGCCTGGTGCTGTACTCCCTGGCCAAGAACACCCCCGGCAAGGGCGTGGCGGTGGAGGTCGGCTCCTTCCTCGGCCGCTCCACCGCGATCATGGCCCTGGGCGTGCGCGCCGCGGGCGGCACCGGCCGGGTGGTCGCCATCGACCCGCACCGCGGCGGCACCGGGGACATCGACTCCGAGGACCCCAACGCCGAGGCCAGCACCTACCCGCTGCTGCTGCACAACCTCCGCCGCCTCGGCCTGCTGGACCTGGTCGACATCGAGAAGACCGACGCCCCGGAAGCAGGCAAGAACTGGGTGCACGGCCCGGTGCGGCTGCTGTTCATCGACGCGCTGCACACCTATGAGGCCACCATGGCCGACTTCGAGGCCATCGAACCGCACCTGGACAAGGACTGCGTGGTCGTCTTCGACGACTACTGCGCCCAGGAGTACCCCGGCGTGATCCGCGCCGCGGACGAACTGGAGCGCGCGGGGCGGCTGCCCAAGCCCGCCCGCACCCTCAACCGCTACCGGGTCTTCGGCGTGCACGACTGGTCCGACGCCCTCCGCTGACCCGATTCATGCAGTGCCGCAAGGAAAGGAACGATGTCACGTGCTGTCTGAGGACGTGCAGGTGTACCGCACCAGGGACGGTCGTCCCGGTGAGATCCGCCCCCGCCAGGACCCGGTGGTCTACGGCGGGGCCGAGGACGGGCCGCTGACCGCGGCGGAGCTGGATGGCTACCAGCGCAACGGTTTCCACACCTTCGATCAGCTGCTCACCGCCGAAGAGGTGCGGGAATGCCGCGAGGAGGTGGCGCGGCTGGTGCAGCGGCCGGAGCGCCACACCGACGAGCGCTACATCGTCGAGCCCGCCGCCGACGAGGTGCGCTCGATCTTCCAGGTGCACGCGGTCAGCCCGCTGTTCGACCGGATCATCAAGGACTCGCGCCTGGTGTCGGTGGCCCGGCAGCTGCTCGGCTCCGAGGTCTACATCCACCAGACCCGGGTCAACGCCAAGCCCGCCTTCACCGGCAGCGGCTTCTACTGGCACTCCGACTTCGAGACCTGGCACGCCGAGGACGGCATGCCGCGGGTGCGCGCGCTGAGCTTCTCCATCGGCCTGACCGAGAACTTCCCGCACAACGGCCCACTCATGATCATCCCGGGCTCGCACCAGTGGTTCGTCTCCTCCGCCGCGCCGACCCCGCCGGAGAATCACAAGTCCTCCCTTGGCAAGCAGGAGGTCGGCGTGCCCGAGGAGGAGATCCTGCACCGGATCGCCGAGGACAACGGCGGCGTGCACCAGGTCGTCGGCGCCCCCGGTTCGGCGGTGGCCTTCGACTGCAACTGCATGCACGGCTCGGCGGAGAACATCACCCCGTACCCGCGCGCCAACCTGTTCGTGGTCTTCAACAGCGTGCACAACACCCTGGTCGAGCCGTTCGCCGCGCCCGCGCGCCGTCCCGAGTACCTGGCCGACCGCACTTTCACCCCGCTCGGCTGACCCCGGCCGCACAACCCCATTGCCCGAGGAGGAGTACGCGATGCTCATTCGCACCCTGGAAGAAGTCATCGGCACCGAGCGCGACGTCGCCTGGGGCGACGGCCGCAGCCGCCGCCTGCTGGTCGAGGCCGACGGCAAGGGCTACGCCCTGACCGACACCTACGTCCAGCCCGGCGCCGAGGCCCACCTGCAGTACGACCACCACCTGGAGGCGTGTTACTGCGTGGAGGGCTCCGGCCAGGTCGTCACCGCCACCCAGGTGCACGAGATCACCGTCGGCACCATGTACTGCCCGGATCAGGGCGAACCGCACATCCTGCGCTCCGATGACGGCATGCGCCTGGTGTGCGTGTTCAACCCGCCACTGCGCGGCCACGAGTCGCACACGCTGAGCGCGGGCGCCCCGTCCAGCTACGAACCGAACCAGATGCAGTCGGCCTGATGGGTGCACGCGGAGGAGGCTGACCGCTCAGCGCGCGTCAACCTCCTCCGGTCCCCGCCGGCCTCACCCGTCGAGCAGCTCCGCCAGCAGCCCGCGCACCCGCCGATCGATCTCGTCCCGGATCGGCCGCACCGCCGCGAGCCCTTGTCCGGCAGGGTCTTCCAGCGCCCAGTCCAGGTACCGCTTGCCGGGGAACACGGGGCAGGCGTCCCCGCAGCCCATGGTGATGACCACGTCCGCGGCTTCAACGTCCTCAGTGGACAGTCGGGCCGGGATCTGCGCGGTGATGTCCAGGCCCCATTCGGCCAGCGCCTCGGCGGCGGCCGGGTTGACCTGGTCCGCGGGTGCCGAGCCCGCCGAGCGGACGGCGACCCGGCCCAGGGCGTGGTGCCGCAACAGGGCGGCGGCCATTTGTGATCGACCGACGTTGTGCACACAGACGAACAGCACCTCGGGTTTACGCATCATTCCCGAATGGGATATCATCCCAAACTGATGCGACTGGACACGGACATCCTGCGGCTGATCGCCGACCCACTGCGCGCCCGCATCCTCGAACTGCTGGCGGCGGAAGCCCTGTGCACCTGCCACCTGATCGAGGAGACCGGCGCCAAACAGGCCAACATCTCCAACCACCTGCGCGCCCTGCGCGAGGCAGGCCTGGTCGAGGCCGAGCCCTGCGGCAAGTTCACCTACTACTCGCTGCGCCCCGAAGCACTCCGGGGCGCAGCCGCCTCGCTGACCGCACTGGCCGACCGGGCCGAGCGTCACCCCCAGGCCAGGAGGCCCTGCTGATGACCGCCACCGCGCCCGCCGAAGCCGACGTCCTGCCTCGACTGTCCTTTGTGGACCGTTTCCTGCCGGTGTGGATCGGCGCGGCCATGCTCGCCGGAATCCTGCTGGGCCGGTTCATCCCTGGCCTGCAAGGGATCCTGGAGGCGGTGAAGGTCGGCGAGGTCTCGCTGCCGATCGCGCTGGGCCTGCTGTTGATGATGTACCCGGTGCTGGCCAAGGTGCGGTACGACCGCCTGGACACCGTCACCCGCGACACCCGCACCATGGTGCTTTCACTGGTGCTCAACTGGATTCTCGGGCCCGCGCTGATGTTCGCCCTGGCCTGGCTGATGCTGCCGGACCTGCCCGAGTACCGCACCGGCCTGATCATCGTCGGCCTGGCCCGCTGCATCGCCATGGTCATCATCTGGAACGACCTGGCCTGCGGCGACCGCGAGGCCGCCGCCGTGCTGGTGGCGCTGAACTCGGTGTTCCAGCTGGTGATGTTCGGCCTGCTCGGCTGGTTCTACCTCGACCTGCTGCCCGGCTGGCTCGGCCTGACCACCACCGGCCTGGAAGTCTCCGCCTGGACCATCGCCCAGTACGTGCTGATCTTCCTGGGCATCCCCCTGGCCGCCGGGTACCTCACCCGCAGGCTGGGCGAGCAGCGCAAGGGCCGCGCGTGGTACGAGTCGAAGTTCCTGCCCCGGATCGGCCCGATCGCCTTGTACGGCCTGCTGTTCACCATCGTCGTGCTGTTCGCGCTGCAAGGCGAGACGATCACTTCCCGCCCGCTGGACGTGGCCCGGATCGCGTTGCCGCTGCTGGTCTACTTCGCGCTGATGTGGCTTGGTTCCTTCGCCCTGGGCAAGGCCGCCGGACTGAGCTACGAACGCACCACCACCCTGGCGTTCACCGCCGCCGGCAACAACTTCGAGCTGGCCATCGCGGTGGCCATCGGCGTCTTCGGGGTCACCTCGGGCCAGGCCCTGGCCGGAGTCGTGGGGCCGCTGATCGAGGTGCCGGTGCTGGTGGGCCTGGTTTACCTCAGCCTGTGGCTGCGCGGGCGGTGGGCGGTCCGATCGGACCAGGCCACCGCTGCCGGGTCGCCGCAACAACCACCCGCGTCCGCGGGCGTGTCGTAAAGCCCGGAGCCGCCGCACACCCCGGTCTCCGGCAGCGACAGCTCGACCCGGCGGGCGCCCGCATGGTCACCCGCGAGTTCGGCCGCGATGCTGCGGACCTGTTCGTACCCGGTCATGGCCAGGAAGGTCGGGGCGCGGCCGTAGCTCTTCATCCCGGCCAGGAACAGCTTCGGCTCCGGGTGGGACAGCTCGGCGACGCCGTGTGGATAGACCGTGCCGCAGGAATGCACGTTCGGGTCGATCAGCGGGGCCAGTGCCACCGGCGCCTGCAACACCGGGTCCAGGTTGAGCCGGACCTCCGACAGCCAGGACAGGTCAGGGCGGAACCCGGTCAGCACCACCACGGATTCCGCGGGAGCCAGTCGGCGGCCGTCGTCGGCGACCAGTACGACGGTGTCGCCGTGGCCTTCGACGGTCTCGGTGCGGAAGCCGGGAACCGCGGTGATGTGCCCGGCCGCCACCGCGTCCTTGGCGCGCTGGCCGAGGCGGCCGCGGGCGGGCAGCTGGTCGGCCTCGCCACCGCCGAAGGTGCTGTCGGTGACGCCGCGCCGCAGCACCCAGGTCACCAGGGTGCCGGGTTCGCGCTCGGCGAGTTCGGCCAGGTCGATCAGTGCGGTGAACGCGGAATGCCCGTTGCCGACGACCACGGTGTGCCGTCCCGCGTGCCGCTCCCGCAACTGTTCCGGTGCGGTGCCGCGGTAGGTCACCAGTTCCGCCGCCGTGCGTTCACCGGCCGCGGGCAGGCCGTCGGCGCCCGCCGGGTTCGGGGTGGTCCAGGTGCCGCTGGCGTCGATCACCGCACTGGCGAGCAGCCGGCGCTCCGTGCCGTCGGCGGAACGGGTGTGCAGCACGAACGGTTCGGTGTCCCGGCCCGCGTCCACGATCCGGTCCCGGCCCCGCCGGGTCACCCCGATCACCGTTTCGCCGCAGCGGACCCGCTCGCCCAGCGCCGCGGCCAGCGGTTCGAGGTAATGCCGGGTCCAGTCCTCGCCGGTCGGGTAGTCCGCGTGCGCCGGGTGCCGCCAGCCGGTGGGCGCGAGCAACCGCGCCGCGGCCGGGGCGACCAGCTCCGCCCAGCGGGAGAACAGCCGGACGTGCCCCCACTGCCGCACCGCGGCGCCCGCGGTGGCCCCGGTTTCCAGGACCAGCGGCGGCAGACCGCGTTCGAGCAGTTCGGCGGCTGCGGCCAGGCCCACCGGCCCGGCTCCCACCACGACTACCGGGAAGTCGCTCACGTGCACCCCTTTGATCGATGACTGTCGATACAGGTGGTCAATCTACAAACGTCGATGAATGGACGCAAGCATCGATTCTCGTCAATACTGTCCGGGTGACCGCGATGGAGGAGACCGCAGCAGACCCGCTCGACCTTGGGGCGGCCGCCCGCTACGCCACCTGGTTCGCCTGCCTGGCCGACCCGACCAGGGTGCGGCTGCTGCATGCGGTGGCCGTGGCCGGTGAGGTGGCGGTCGGTGTGCTGGCCGAGCAGATCGGCATCGGGCAACCCACCTGCTCCCACCACGTCCGCAAACTCGCCGACGTCGGCTTCGTCCGGCTGCGCAAGGCCGGGACCACCACCCTGGTCTCGGTCAACGAGGCCTGCTGCACCGGCCTGCCGCACGCCGCCGACGTGGTCATGGGCGCCCTGGCCGCCCGCCCGTGCTGCCCGGAGAACCTCCCCTCCGACGTCGCCGTGCGCGCGCTGACCGAGGCCGACTGGCCCGCGGTCCGCCGCGTCTACGGCGAGGGCATCGCCACCCGCGCGGCCACCTTCGAGACCGAGGTCCCGCGCCGGGAGATCCTGGACCGCAGGTGGCTGCCCGGCCACCGCTGGGTCGCCGAGGTCGACGGCCAGGTCGCGGGCTGGAGCGCGCTCAGCCCGGTCTCGCCCCGCGAGTGCTACGCCGGGGTCGCCGAGACCTCGCTCTACGTCGGCGCCGACTTCCGCGGCCGCGGCGTCGGCAAGTCATTGCTGCACCGCCAGGTCACCGCCGCCGACACCGCGGGCCTGTGGACCCTGCAGACCACCATCCTCACCGAGAACAAGCCCGGCCTGGCGCTGTATCGCTCGGCAGGCTTCCGCACCGTCGGCATCCGCGAACGTATCGCCCAGCTCGACGGCCGCTGGCGGGACACCGCCCTGATCGAACGCCGCAGCGGCTCCACCCAGACCACCTGCTAGCCACCCACCCGCCGTCGTGTTGGCCGTTGTGGACGGCGAGTTGGCCCAACTGGTACGCCGGTTTGGCCCAAGTGGGCGTACCAGTTGGGCCAAGTGGTACGAGTTCGGCCAAGACTGGGTACGACAACGGCCAACACGCCGGGGGGTTATGGGCAGCAGACCGCGAGGTAGGTCTGTAGGTCGGTCAGGGCTGCGCTGATGCCTGTTGGGTCTGCGCGGTAGTAGACCGTTTTGCCTTCTCGGCGGGAGGTGAGCATGCCTGCCTCGCGCAGCATGGTGAGTTGCTGGGAGGCGGTGGACTGCCCGGCCTCCAGCCGTTGCGCGACCTCGCCGACGGACAGCTCGATGCCGCCCTGGAACAGCATCATCGTCTGCTGTCGATGCTCGCTGGCCAGC
The DNA here is from genome assembly GCF_052078295.1 of Crossiella sp. CA198. NCBI lineage: Bacteria > Bacillati > Actinomycetota > Actinomycetes > Pseudonocardiales > Pseudonocardiaceae > Crossiella > Crossiella sp. CA198. The sequence continues at coordinate 120,016 of NZ_JBQJIM010000004.1, read as the reverse complement.
GCTTTCAGGAAGCGGCGGGTCGCGTCACTGAGGTCAGCGGCCCCGCCGCAGGCGGATTCGGTCTCGCTCATGCCGCCATCATCCCACATGTTGCGTCATTTCATGAAATGAGGATATGTTGCGGCCGTGACCATCCACGACGCCATCGTCATCGGCGGCGGCCAGTCCGGCCTCGCCGCCGCCCATGCCCTGCGCGCCCGCGGCGCCCGCCCCCTGCTCCTGGAAGCAGGCGAACGCCCGGTCGGCTCCTGGCCCGGCTACTACGACAGCCTCACCCTGTTCTCCCCGGCGAGGTACAGCGCCCTGCCCGGCCTGCCCTTCGGCGGCGACCCCGAGCGCTACCCGCATCGCGACGAGGTCGTCGACTACCTCGCCCGCTACGCCACCCGCCTGGACGTCGACCTCCGCACCGGCACCCGGGTCACCGAGGTGACCGCCGACGGCCCCGACCTGCTCGTGCGCACCGCCGACGGCGCCGAACTGCACGCCCGCAAGGTCATCGCCGCCACCGGCGCCTTCGGCCGCCCGAACCGACCCGCCCTGCCCGGCCTGGACACCTTCACCGGCACCCTGCGCCACGTCGCCGACTACCGCGAACCCCTTGCCTACCAAGGAAAACGAGTCATCGTCGTGGGTGCGGGCAACTCCGCCGTCCAGATCGCCGCCGAACTCGCCGAGCACGCCACGGTCACCCTCGCCAGTCGCGCCCCGGTCAAGTTCACCCACCAGCGCCCGCTCGGCAGGGACCTGCACTTCTGGTTCCACCTCACCCGGATCGACCGCCTACCGATCGGTCGGTTCTTCCCCCCGAATTTCACCCAACCGGTCCTGGACCACGGCCCCTACCGCGCCGCCCTGACCGCGGGCCGTCCCGACCGCCGGGACCTGTTCACCAACATCGACGGCTCTACCATCACCTGGGCCGACGGCTACCAGGAGCAGGTCGACACGATCATCCTGGCCACCGGCTACCGCCCGAACCTGGCCTACCTCGGCCCACTCGGCGCCCTGGACGGCGACCAGCGCCCACTGCACCGTTCCGGACTGTCCACTGTGTACCCGGGTCTCGGGTTCGTCGGCCTGGAACTCCAGCGGAGTCCGGCCTCGGCCAGCCTGCGCGGCGTCGGCGCGGACGCCCGCTTCGTCGTCACCCGGCTGCTGCGGCAAGCGGCCCGCGGCTGAGGGCCTGGCTTTTCAGGCGAGGAGTTTCGCGAGCTGGGCCATTTCGGTGGACGGGTCGAGCACCGGCTGGATGAGCAGTTCGTCGATGCCGGCCTGTTCCAGGGTGGTGATGCGGGCGAGCAGATCCTCGCGGGTGCCGACCAGGGCCAGCATGGTCATCAGCGAGGGCAGGACCAGGTCCCGGTCCTGCGCTGCGATGCGGCCGAGGTAGTTGGGGTAGAGCTTGGTGTACCGGTCCGGTGCGGTGGAAGTGGTGCCGCGTCGGTCGAGGAGTCGTTGCACTGCTTCGCGTTCCGCGGGGCCGAGTTGGTCGGCGAAAGCGGGGCTCTCGGCGGCGGTGTCGGCGGCGAAGGCCAGCAGGGACAGGACGAGGTGGCCGGTCGCGTCGCGGGCCGCGTCGCTGTGCGGGTCCTCGTGCTCGTCGAGCAGGTGCAGCGCGGTGACCAAGTAGGAGGCGCGGTGTGCGCCTTGAGCGGCGTCGTGCAGTGCCTGCCAGGCGGTGGGGTCGAGCAGACCGAAGGAGATGAGGCCGGTGCCGCGGCGGCCGGCGACAGCGGCGGCCTTCGGGCCGAGCGCGGCCACCACGAACTCGATCGGATCCGTGGTGTTCACCTGCGTGCCGGCGTGCAGGAACCGGATGTCGCGGACCCGGTCGCCTTCGCGGTACCCGGTGGTGCGTCCGGCGCACAGATCCTGCAGCGCGGCGGTGAACTTCTCGACCGCGGCCGCGGTGGTCGGTGGCAAACCCAGGGTGCGCCGGGCGGTGTTCCCGGTGCCGACCCCGCAGCGGATCCGGCCCGGCGCCAGGGCGTTGAGGCTGGCGAGCGCGCTCGCGGTGGCCGGGGCCGAGCGCAGTGCCGGGGAGGTCACGCCGACGCCGAGTTTGATGCGGCGGGTGGCCTTCGCGCACAGCGCCAAGGCGACGAAGGGGTCGCCTTGCACCATCGGGGTGTCGTAGATCCAGAGGCTGTGCAGGCCCAGCTCCTCGGCCTGCACAGCGAGGTCCTCCACCCCGGGGTGTGCGGTGACCACGACGCCTGCGCGCATCAGAACCTCCAAGGAGTGAGGATCGAACCCGCTCAGCCTGCCAGGTCCCGGACACCCTTGTCGCACAAGGGTGTCCGGCCCGCGACCAGGGTGCTACCGCCACTCGAACACGCGCACCCAGTCCACCACCAGGTGCTGCGGGAACACCGTGCTGCCATCCGGGCTGCCCGGCCAGTTACCGCCGACGGCCAGATTGAGGATCATGAAGAACCGGTGGTCGAACACCCAGCGGTTGCCACGCAGATCCGCCGCGGTGCGCTGCTGGTAGAGCTGTCCGTCCACGAACCACTTGATGTCCGTCGGCGACCACTCGACGGCGAAGTTGTGGAATCCGTCGGTGTAGCGCCGCCCGTCCGGGGAGTTCTTCGACGCGCCGATGCCCTGCGCGCCGGAGTAGCCGGGCCCGTGGATGGTGCCGTGCACGGTGTAGGGCTCGCGGCCGACGTTCTCCATGATGTCGATCTCGCCGCAGTTGGGCCAGTGCGCGGTGTCGATATCGTTGCCCAGCATCCAGAACGCCGGCCAGATGCCCTGCCCGACCGGCAGTTTCATCCGCGCCTCGAACCGCCCGTAGGCCCGCTCGAACTTCCCGCGCGTGGTCATCCGCGCCGAGGTGTACTGACAGGCCCCGCCGTGCCAGCAGTTGCCCCACTGCTCCCGCCAGGCGATGAGCACCAGGTTGCCAGCCTGGTCCACCACCGCGTTGTTGGTGCGGTCGGTGTAGTACTGCAACTCCTTGTTGCCCCACCCGTCCGACCCGTTGCCGATCTCCATATTCCACTTGTTGCGATCCGGCCCGGTGCCCTGCGGCTGGTTGAACTCATCCGCCCACACCTGCACCCACCCGGTGGGCGCGGCGGCGGCGGACAGCGGAGCGGAAACACAGACCATGGCCAGCGTCGCGGCGAGCAGGCTGCGCAGGCGGGGTGCCCTCGGTGGCATAGCAACCTCCAGTGGGAGCGCTCTCTTCGCTGGCGGCGGAGTACCAGTGCAAACCTTGGGACCAGGAGTGTCAATCCGTCGGTCGGACGTTGACGCGGGCCCGTCGAGGTGCTTGCGCCTGCTCCGCTTGGCCGCGCAGGATCCGCCAGCACAGGTACACGCAGGCGCCGGCCGCGGGTGCGCCGCCCAGCACCGTGGCGGCGATGCCGAGCGGCGTCACCTGATCGGCCAGGTACAGCGGCACCAGCGCGGCCGTGGCGAGGCCGAACTTCGCCGCGAAGATCGCGGTGCACAGCTGATAACGCCGCCGCCGCACCGGATCTCGCCGCCAGCCGAACCGTTCACCGCGGGCCGCCCCGACGACCAGGCCGATCACCGGCCACCGCACCAGCATGGACAGCAGGAACACCGCGGTCCCGGCCGACTGGATGAGCACAGCAGGCAGGTAGAAGTCGACCGCGTGCCCGCTGCTCCCGGCCAGCAGCGCCGACAGCCCGACCATGCCCAGTCCCAGCGTTGCCTGCCAGTACTTCCGGTCGGTGAACACCCGCACCACCGCGAACACCAGCACACCGCCGACCGCCACCAGCGCGGAGGTCAGCACCTGGCCGGAGAGCAGGTAGGCGATCAGGAACAGCACCCGGGAGGCGACGCCCTCGGCGACCGTGCGCCAGCCGCCGACCGCGGCGAACAGCGACACCGATTTCTGGGTCAGCAGAGCGAGGCTCATGCGCTCGCCTTCGCCGGGACGAAGCTGGTGCGGCGCATGGTGTTCTCGTAGGCGGCGAGCGCGTCGAGCAGGGTGATCCGGCCGCGATCGACCTCGGCCAGGGCGTCGCGGAGGTGGTGTGCGTCCTGCATGGCCAGGTTGGCGCCGAAGCCCGGGGCCAGGTGGATGGCGTCACCGAGGACGGTCACTGGACTGGCCTGCCAGGGGAGTGGCGGCGGGATCATCCCGATGCGCAGGGCAACGGTAGCGTCCGGCCAGGCCCGCGCCACCACCGACCGCAGTGCCGGGGGCAGGTCCGAGATCAACTCCGTGGCCCGGTGCCAGACCGCGGCCGGTGATTCGGCTGAACCGAGCCGATCCTGGGTGCTGGGCAGGGCCCACATCAGGTAGTCCTCGACCTCGGCGACCGCGCTGGGGGACAGGGCCGGTAGCCACCGATTCCTTGCGGTGGCAGGGGATTCGGTGAATCGCAGCAGGCCCAGCGCCAGCATCGTGCCGCCTGCCCGCATGCTGGCTGGGCTGTCGCCGATCAGGTCGGGCAACCCGGTGTCGGCCACCGCTCGCAATGGGGTCGCGCCCATGAGCATGCGCCGTCCGGTGTCGACCACCTGCACGTGCGGCAGGTACTGGCGGCGGATCGCCGACCCGATCCCGTCCGCGCCGACCAGCACGTCCGCGGTGTCCACGCTGCCGTCGGCGCACCACACCCGGACCGTGCCGTCGCCGCGCTGCACGAACCGGGTGACCTCCGAGTCGAATCGCACCACCTCTTCCAGTCCGGTCAGCAATACCGCGCGCAGCAACGGGCGATGAGCCTGCCGACCGGGTCGCGCCCGACCGGCCAAGCCGTCGGATGGCTGCGTGCTCTCGACGGCGAGCGAACCGTCCACTTCGGACAGTGCGAGGGTCTGCTCGCGCGGTCCGCCCATGGTGGCTTCGGCCATCGCGGCGTGTGCCGGTGGCAGACAGGCCCGCAGTGCCGAGGCGCCGCGCTCGTCGATGTGCAGGCTGATGCCCTGTGGACGTCCCTGAGCGCTGTCCCGCTCGTACACGACCACGTCGATCCCCGCCCGGCGTAACCCGTGCGCCAGCGTCAGCCCGCCCACTCCCGCGCCGACCACGATCACCCTCATGTCCCAGCCACCTTTCTTCATCGCCTGATGAAGAACACCCTACGGACGAGGGGAGTGAAACGCCACCAGGTGATGAAGAAACGGGTGTTAGGCTGCCTCGGTCATGACAGAACCAGGCACCCACCGTCGTCCCGGCCGCTGGCGGTCCGGCGCGGAGAGCAAGCAGCGGATCCTGCGGACGGCCCGCGATCTGTTCGGCCAGCACGGTTACGGCGGTACGACCGTGCGCGCGATCGCCACCGCGGCCGGGGTGGACCCGGCGATGGTGTTCTACTTCTTCACCAACAAACAGGGCCTGTTCGCCGCCGCGGTCGAGATGTCCGGCGCCGTCCCGCCCGCCATCGAGTCGATCTTCACCGCGGGTCTCGACGGCATTGGCGAGCGCGTTGTCCGCACGCTGCTGGAGAACCTGGACAAGTCCGACCGCACGCCACTGGTGATGCTGACCAGGTCCGCGCCCACCGACAACCAGTCCGAGGCGCTGCTGCGCGAGTTCATCGACCGGGAGATCACCGACCGGCTCGCGGCCCTGCTCGACACCCCGGACGCCGCCCTGCGCGCGGGCATGGTCAACGTGCAGATCCTGGGGCTGGCGGTGGCGCGCTACATCGTGCGGATCGAGCCGATCGCGTCAGCCCCGGTCGATGAGCTGGTGGCCCGGTTCGGTCCGCTGGTGCAGCACTGCCTGACGGGGTAGTCAGGCGGGTTTGTCCAGGACCAGCGCGGTGTACCGGCACGGCGCGACCAGGCCGGTCAGGTGCGCGTCCATGATCCGGATCAGCTGTCGCCAGTCGGCCTCGGTCAGCCCGGCCAGCGCGGGCCGGTACCGGCGGGCCGCCCACCGTCCGGCCCTGGTGGACAGGATCCGGCGCAGCACCGGGGCCACCCGGCCGTAGTGGGCCAGGGCATGCGGGGTCCAGTCGTGCACCGCGCGCACGGTGAAACCGGTGGCCACGGCGGTGCTGAGGTAGCGGTTGAGGGGCTCGAACTGCTCGAAGTGCCAGGTGTCGCGGACCAGCCGGTCCGGGTCGAGCGTCTCGATGGTGCTGGGATCGGCCTCGCGCCAGGTGAAGTCGACCAGGACCAGCCTGCCGCCGGGGCGGAGCAGGCGGTGGGCCTGGGTGAGGAACGCGCGCCTGCCCGCCGGGCCGAAGTGGAAGGCGGCTTCCAGGCAGTGGATGCGGTCCAGTGCCCCGTCGGACAGGTCGATCTCCGCGGCTGAGGGCGGCGGCGCGGTGACGTCCGCGACGGCGAAGCGGGCGCCCGGCTGCTGCCCGAACCGGGCGCCGGCCTCGGCGATCTGCTCGGGCTGGATGTCCACGCCCAGTGCCTGACAACCCTGCCGGGCCAGCCAGGCCGTGGTGAGCCCGCGGCCGCAACAGGCGTCCAGCACGACCTCGCCCGGCTGGGCTTCGAGCAGCCCGAGCGAACGGCGGACCAGCCTGCGCTGGAACCGGCCGAGGCCGCCGATCGCCAGCGGCAGGGTCGGCCAGGTCAGGTAGCCGACGTTGACCAGATCGCCCCAGCCGACCGCGCCCAGCACCCGGAAAAGCACGCTGCTGTCGTTGTAGGCGTCGGCGATGCCGTCGGGGCTCATGTCTGCTGTTCCTCCGCTGGCCGGGGTGTCCGCTGGCGCGAGTGTGCGGCACCGGCAGGATGGTGACATGGAATCGCAGCGGGCTGAGGAGCGGGTACGTGCCGCTCTGGCGGAGCTGGTGCCCACCTTCGGTTCACCGGTGGTGCTGGCCCCGCTGACCGTGGTGCCCAGCACCGAGGTGGTGGACCGCGGACATGGCCTGCGGCGCCGGTTGGGCACGATGTTCACGGTCGCGTACGGCTTGCTGGAGAGTGTGCTCGGCGGTGCGGGCGGCGAGGCCGAGGAGCGGCGGCACACGCGGCCGGAGGGCTTCATCCACACCGACGCCGGCCGGTTCGTCGGCTTCGACGAGGAGATCGAACAGCTGGAGCGGTGGGTGGTCAGCGACGGCGCCGCGGTCGCCGTGGTGGAAGAGGACGGCGCGGACTTCACGCTGCGCTGGCACAGCGCGGCCGATCCCCGGCCAGGGGCCGAGGACGTCGGCGGCGATGTGCCCTACCTGCGGCTGGTCTTCGCCGACAGCTCTCAGGTGGGATTGCAGCTGTCGGCGGAAGAGCGGGCCACGGTGCTGGCCGCGCTCTGAACCGCCGGGCTGACCACCGCGGGAACGGGTTCGGGGGCCGGTTCGGCCCGGACCGCGGCGATCCCGCCCAGGATCAGCGCGCCGCCGGCCAGTTGCAGCAGGGTGAGTTCCTCGCCGAGCAGCAGCCAGGCGAAGATCGAGGCGGAGACGACCTCCAGCAGGCCGATGAAGGAGGCCAGGCGGGAGCCGAGCAGGTTGGAGGCGGCGATGCCGGTGGCGTAGGAGACGGCGGTGCCGACGATCGCGACCACCAGCAGCGGCGCCCACCACGGCGCGGACTCGCCCAGCACCGTGACCTCGCCGAAGTGCGCGGTGAACGGCAGCAGGTCCAGGGCGCCCGCGAGCAGCAGCAGCACCGCGGCCAGCAGCAGTCCGGTGCCGGCGAGCGCGGTGGGGGACAGGCCGTCTGAGGGGCGGGCGGCGATGACGAAGTAGGCGGCGCAGCCGATGGCCGCGCCAAAGGCGAAGAGCAGGCCGAGCGGGTCCACCGCCTGCACCGCGCCGGGGCCGATCACCAGCACCAGGCCGCCGACCGCCAGTGCGGAACCGGCCAGCACGGCCGCGCCCGGCCTGCGCCGGGTGAGCGCCCAGGTGGCCCCGACCAGCAGCAGCGGCGCGAGGAACTCGATCAGCAGGGCGGGGGCGACCGGGATGCGGGTCAGCGCGGCGAAGTAGGCGAGCTGGGTGAAGGCGACCGCGACCACGCCCATGCCGAGCACCCGCCAGCGGCCCCGCCACAGCACATCCCAGCGGCCGCGCAGCGAGGCCAGGGTGAAGGGCAGCAGCACCAGCCCGGCGACCAGCACCCGGGCGGCGACCGCGGCGGCTGGCGACCAGCCCGCGGCCAGCAGCGGTTTCACGAACGCGCCAGAGGTGCCGAAGGAGACGACGGAGACGACCGCCGCGGTCAGTCCCGCGGACGTCGGAGCGAGCTGCATGGCGCCTCCCGGCAGGTTGTCATGGGCTAAAGTTGCTACGCCCCTGACGCTAAGCTCGCTGGCTGTGAGGAGTCAAATTGCATTTTGCCCCTGACACACAGGAGGCGCTGGAGTTCGTCGCCCTACTCGGCAACACCGCCCCCGGCGCCTCCCGCAGTGGCACGGACGAGCTGGCGACAGTCGAGCAGCTGGCCGATTTGCTGGCCCGGCACACCTATTCCGGCCGCATCGACCACGACGAGGCCGAACTCCGCGAGGTCCGGATCACCAGGGAACTGCTCCGCCAGGTGTGGACCCTGGACCGGGACGACGCGGTCGAGGTGGTCAACCGGATGCTCCGGGAGGCGCGGGCGCTGCCCTACCTGACCCGGCACGACGGCCTCGACTGGCACATCCACGCGACCGCGCCGGAAGCTCCCCTGGCCGAGCGGATCCGGGTGGAGGCGGCTCTCGGCTTGATCGACGTGATCCGGATGGACGAGATGGGGCGGCTGCGGGTGTGCGCCGCGCCGGACTGCACCGGACTGCTGCTGGACCTCTCGCGCAACGGACTCAAGCGGTTCTGCACGGTGCGCTGCGGGAACCGGATGAACATGATCGCGTTCCGGGAACGTCAGTCCGGGCAGACTCCTTGACAGCGCGGGGAAGGTAAGGCAAGCCTAACCCCTGGTGTCTCGTCTGCTGGGGGCGGGCGCCTGCCGAGGGGCTGGGGTTGCGGGTGGACGTGCAGGGTGCCGACCGGGGCGTGCGGTTGCCGGTGTTGTTGTCCGGGGTGCTGGCGGTCTTCACCGCGCAGCAGGCGCTGAGCCCGGTGCTCGCGCCGCTGGCCCGCGAGGTGGGGCTGGCCGAGATCGCCATCGGCCTGGTGGTCACCGGCGCCGCGGTGATCTTCACCGCGACCGCGCTGTGGTGGGGGCGGGCGGTGGACCGGTTCGGGCACCGGCCGGTGATGCTGGCCGGATCGGCACTGGCGGTGCTCGGCCTGGTCGGCTTCGCCGGTGTCACCCAGGCCGCCCTCGCCGGTGCGCTCAGTCCGGGCGGCACGCTGGCGCTGATGCTGCTCACCCGCAGCGTGATCTTCGGCGCCGGGGTCGGCGCGGTGCCGGTGGCCGCGGTCGCGCTCATCGCGGCGGCCACCAAGGACGAGCGGACCCGTACCAAGGGGATCGGCCAGGTCGGCGCGATGCAGGGCCTGGCCATCGCGCTGGGGCCCGCACTCGGTGGAGCGTTGGGATTCGCCGGGTTGCTGGGGCCGGTGTGGGCCGCGCCAGCGGTGGCCGCGGTGGCGTTGCTCGTGGTGGCGGTGGCCATTCCCGGTGGGCCGCCTGCCGCGCGGACCCGGCCGGCGGGTAGGCGGACGGCGTTGCGGCCGTGGGATCGGCGGCTGTGGCCGGTGCTGGCCAGCGGGTTCGGGCTCTACCTGGCGCTGAGCATGGTGTTGGTGCTGCTCGGATTCCTGGTGCAGGACCGGCTCGGGCTCACCGCGGCGCAGACCGTGACCGCGAGCGGGATCGTCTCCTTCGGCGCGGGGGTCGTGCTGATCCTGGTGCAGGGGGTGGTGGTGCCCAGGCTGGGCTGGCCTGCCGCCCGGCTGTTGCGGGTGGGGGCGCCGATCGGATTGCTCGCGTTGCTGACCCTGCTCGGCGCGGGGCAGTTGTGGATGATCGCGGGCTCGATGGCGTTGCTGGCACTGGGGATCGGGCTGGCCGTGCCGGGGTACGCGACCGCGCCGACGTTGCTGGTCGGACCGGAGGAGCAGGGCGGGGTGGCCGGGCTGGTGCAGACGGTGACCGGATCCACGTTCGTGATCGGGCCCCTCGCCGGGACCGCGCTCTACGGCGTGAATCCGGTGTTCCCGGTGCTGGCCTCGGTGATCGCCTGCGCGCTGGCCACGGCTTTTGTCTGGCTGCACCCGGCGCTGCGACCGGTCCCGCAGGTCACCTGACAGTTTCTTGTCCTCCGATCGGGTGGCCGTTTTGGCTCCTTCGAGTTAGGTTAGGCTAACCAAACTGAGGGGACGCGAGTGAGCACAGTGGATGACATCCGGACACATTGCCCACGGGAGATCCACACCGGTCTGGCCGCGGCGGCGCTGGCAGCGGGGCCGCCGCCGCTGCCGGTGCTGACCGCGCCCTGGTCGATGGCGCTGGTCCGGCCCGAGGGCGAGGATCTCGACCTGGTGCACGAGTGGATGAACCTGCCGCACGTGGCCGAGTTCTGGGACCAGGCCTGGCCGCGGGAGCGCTGGGCGGCGACCCTGCGCGCGCAGCTGGCCGGGACCTACTGCCGCCCGTTCATCCTGCGGCTGGGCGGCCGCCCGATCGGCTACGTCGAGCTGTACCGGGCGGCCCGCGATGTGGTGGCCGCGCACTATCCGGCGCTGCCGCACGATGTCGGTCTGCACGGCGCGATCGGCGATCCGGAGGTCGCCGGGCAGGGTCTGGCCTACAAGTTCTGGCTGGAGGTGATCCCGGCGGTGTTCGCGGCTGAACCGGACTGCCGCCGGATGGTGACCGACCCCGCCGCCGATCACCGGGTGGCCCGCAGGCTGGACGCCGCGGTGGCCGTGGTGACCGGCGGCGGACTGCTCGGCGAGGTCGACCTGCCGCACAAGCGCGCCGCGCTCTACGCCTACCCGCGCACCCCGGCCGATCTGCCCGCGCTCACGCCGGGCCACTGAGCACCGCGGTGGTGGCCACGACCGTGGTCTCGGTCGGTCCGTAGCTGTTGACCAGCGCGACCCCTGGCACGCTCGTCCGCCACCGCCGCACCCACTCCGGCGCGGCCGCCTCGCCGCCGATGATCACCAGGCGGATCGACGGCGGCAGGGTCAGCTCACCCGCGCACACCGCGTAGGCCAGCTCGTGCCAGTACCCGGTGGGCAGGTCCAGCACGGTGATCCCGGCCGCCGCGCACTCGGCCAGCAGCGCGGCCACCGACTCCACGCCCTCGGTGCGCACCACCAGGCGGGCGCCCGCGCCCAGCGCCAGGTAGACCTCCTCGACGCTGGCGTCGAAGTGCAGCGGCGCGAACTGGAGCACCCGGTCCCGCGCGGTGATCCGGTAGCGACTGGCCGCCGCGCCGAGGAAGGCGGACAGGGCGCCGTGTTCGATGGCCACACCCTTGGGGGTGCCGGTGGTGCCGGAGGTGTAGATGACGTAGGCCAGGTCGTGCGGGGCCGGGCACCACGGCGCACGCGCTGGCGCGGGGGCCAGCGCGGCCACCTCCGGGGCGGTGAGCACCAGGGCGGGCTTGGCGTCGGCCAGCACGGCCTGCCTGCGCGCCGGGGGCGCGGCGGGGTCCAGGGGCAGGTAGGCCGCGCCGGCCTGGAGCACGCCGAGGAAGGTGATCACCGCCGAACCGCCGCGCGGCAGGTCCACCGCGACCAGGTCGCCGCGGCGCACCCCCCGGTGCCGCAACGCCTCGGCCACCCCGCAGATCCCGGCCCACAGCTGGCCGTAGGTCCATTCGCGGTCGCCCTCGACCACGGCGATCGCGCCCAGGTCGTGGGTGAAGACCTCGGCCAGCGGGTACAGCGGTGGCACCGCGGGGGAGTCCAGCCGCCAGGCCCCCGGTCCGGCCGCCGGACGCAGCGGTGTCTTCGGTTCGGCGGCGCTGTGTGCCAGCAGGGTGAGCAGTTCTTCTTGCAGGGCGGTGAGTTCGGCCTGGGTGTAGCGCTCGGGGTGGGCGTCCAGTTCCAGCCACAGCCCGTCCCGCTGCTGGCGGAAGGCTACGCACAGGTCCTCCACCGGACCGGCGGAGACGTTGCGCGCCAACGCCTTGGCCGCGCCGAAGTGCAGTGTGGTGGCGAACGGCAGCACGTTGACCACCGGCCCGAACAGGCTCGCGCCGCCGGTGTCCCGGCGCAGGTCCTCATGCCGGTACCGGTGATGCGGCCGGGTGCGGCGGAGCTGCTCGGCCACCGACCCGGCCAGCGCGGCCAGGCTCACCCCTGGCGGGGTGGGCAGGCGCAGCGGCACGATGTTCATCAGGGTGGCCGCGATCCGCATGTCCGCGGCGGCGGAGCGGGCCAGCACCGGCAGGCCGATGCGCACCTCGTCCACGCCGAGCCTGCGCGCGGTGAGCCCGGCCACGGCGGCGATCGCCAGTTCCGGCCAGGTCCGGGACAGCCGGGAGGCGGTGGCCTTGAGCGCGTCGGCCAGGTCGGCGGGCACCGGGATGGCCAGCCGCAGCGCCAGGCCCGCGCCGACGTTGAAGTCCATAGTGGACAGTGAGGCTGGGGCGGGGGCATTGGCCAGTTCGGACAGCCAGAACTCGCGGTCCTGCTCCCGTTGCGGCGAGTCCGCGTAGGTGGCGTCGGCGGTCAGGGCGGCGGTCACCGAGGTCAGCGGCGGGGCGGGTTCGCGGCCCTCGGCCTGGGCGGTGTGCAGTTCGGCGACCCGGCGCAGCAGCAGCGCGCAGGAGAAGCCGTCCACCGCGATGTGGTGCGCCCGCTGCCACCACCAGTGCTCGGCCGGGCCCACCCGGAGCACGAACTGGGCGGTCAGCGGGCCGGCCTCCAGGCGCACCGGGGTGGCCAGGTCCTCGGCCAGGAGTTTCTCCGCGGTGGCCCGGGGATCGGCCTCGGTCGAGAGGTCCAGTACCCGCACCACCGGGAGTGGTCCGGTTTCCTGCCAGGGTTCCTCGGCCACGCCGAAGACCGCGCGCAGGCCCTCGGTCTCGGTCAGGCAGGTGTAGATCGACTCGACCAGCAGCGCGGTGTCCAGTTCGCCGCGGATCTCCACCACATCGGCGGTGTTGTACGCCGGGCTGTCCGGGGCGAGCTGCTGGCCGAACCAGATGCCGCGCTGCGCGGCGGTGAGCGGACGGCGGGGGGACTCAGGCACGGGTGGCCTCCTTGTTGACGGTGGCCCAGCGGGAGGTGAGCGCGCGCAGCCCGTCGGCCAGTCCGCCCCGCCAGCAGGCCGAGTCGTGACCACCGTGGAACTCGCGGTAGGACAGGTCATAACCCTTGGCGCGCAACACATCGCGCAGCCGCCGGGTGGGTTCGAGCAGTTCCCATTCCAGCAGTCCGACCTCCAGGTCGAAGGCCACCGGCAGCTTGTCCTCGGTGGCCAGGGCCTGGGTCAGCCACTGGGCCCCGGCCTCGAAGGCGGTGCCGCTGGGCCACCAGAACGAACCGGACTGGGCCAGCACGTTGCCGAAGCGGTGCGGGGCCCGCAGTCCGGCGAAGGCCGCGGTCAGCCCGCCCAGGCTCTGCCCGGCCACCACGGTGCGCCGCGGGTCGGTGGTCAGCGGCAGCTGGCGCCCGGCCCAGGGCAGCAGTTCCTCGGTGAGCATGCGCAGGAACAGCTCGTCGCAGGCCAGCTCCACCACCCGGGCGGGCAGGTTCAGCGAGGACACCAGCAGCGCGGCCATCGGCGGGATCGCGCCCTCGGCGATGAGGTTGTCCAGGGTGTGGGTGACCCCGAGGTCGTGCACCCACGCCTCGCCGTCGAAGAGCACCAGCAGCGGCAGATCGGCGTGGTCCTCGCCCGGTGGCTGATACAGCCAGACCTCGCGTTCGTTGCCCAGCACCGCGCTGTCAAATCGGTGTTCCGTCACTCTACCGACCGGTCGGTCGGGACGCGGAAAAAGCCACGGCTGCGGAGGTGCGTCCGGCAGCGCGGCCAGGGACAATGCCGGGCCGCCGAACTTGTTGGGCAGGGTGCCCGGGTTGAGCGGATCGGTGACCGCGAGCGCCTGGAGTTCCCGCCACCGCGCCCGTTCCGGCCCGCGCCACACCTCCGGTGCGGCGGGCGGCTCCGGCAGCGGGGCGAGCTGATAGGTGCCACGCCAGTCCGCCCGCAGCCGGTAGCTCCGGTGCCACACATCGGTGCCCGGCAGCAGGTGCAGCAGGCTGGGGCCGAGGTCGTTGTAGTCGGTGAGCTTGTTGGCGTGCAACAACACCGCGCCCTGCCCGGCATCCCGCCACAGGAAGGTCACGATCCGGTGCGCAGCGTCCTCGGCCGGTTCGACCAGCGGGGTGCCCTCCGCCTCGACCTGCCGCCAGAACGCGGCCAGCGCCGCCGCGTCCGCACCGGCCAGCGCCCGCACCCGGGGGCTCTCGGCCAGCGGCGGCGGGGTCGGCCGCCGGTTGTGCGGCGGTACCGCGGGCAGTCGTCGCGGATTGGGGAACTCGGCCATACCAGCACCTTCCAGATTTTGGTTAGGCTAACCTAACAGCCATGGTCGATGCCGTGGCGCCGATTGGCACCCCTCTTCCCGGACTCCGGGCCTATGTGCTCGACGCCGCACTGCGCCCAGCGGCGGCCGGAGCGCTCGGCGAGCTATATGTGGCCGGGCCGACCGTGGGCCGCGGCTACCTGGGTCAACCGGGACTGACCGCGACCCGCTTCCTCGCCGACCCCTTCGGCGCGCCGGGCGAGCGGATGTACCGCACCGGCGACCAGGTCCGGCTGCGCGGCGGGCAACTGGAGTTCGCCGGCCGGGCAGACCGGCAGGTGAAGATCCGCGGCTTCCGGGTGGAGCCCGCCGAGGTGGAGGCCGCCGTGCTGGCCTGCTCAGGGGTCGCGCTGGCCGCGGTGCTGGCCCGGCCGGACGGCCGCGGCGGCCAGCGACTGCTCGCCTACGTCGTGCCCAGGGCTGACCTGCCCGCGGGCGAGCGACCCGCGCGTGAGCTGCCTGGGGGCGAGCGGCCCGCGGGCAAGCCGCCCGGCGGTGACTTGCCCGGCGGCGGTCCGCTCGGCGACGGTCTGTCCCGCGGCGCGCTGTCCGACGGCGACCTGCCCGATGTGCGGGCCTGGCTGGCCGACCGCCTGCCCGGCCACCTGGTGCCCGAGGCCGTGCTCACCCTGCCCGCCCTGCCGTTGACCCCCAGCGGCAAACTCGACCACGCCGCCCTGCCCGAACCCGCCGCCGCGATCACCGCCACCCGCCCGCCACGCGGGGCCGCCGAGGACCTGATCAGCAACCTGTTCGCCGAGGTGCTCGGAGCCACCGAGGTGGGGCCGGAGGAGGACTTCTTCGCCCTGGGCGGCCATTCCCTGCTGGCCACCCGGCTGCTCAGTCGGATCCGCGCCACCCTGTCCGTCGAGGTGCCGCTGCGCATCCTCTTCGACACCCCCACCCCCGCCGCCCTGGCCACCTGGCTGGCCGACCACGGCGGCCGGTCCCGCCCCCGCCCGGAGTCAGCGCCGGACCGGCACCTGCTCTCACACGCCCAGCGCCGCCTGTGGTTCCTGCAGCGCCTGGACCCCGGCGCGGCCACCTACAACATGCCGCTCACCCTGCACCTGACCGGCCCCCTGGACGTGCCCGCACTCGCCGCCGCACTGTCCGATGTGGCCGGACGACACGAGCCACTGCGCACCCTGCTGCCAGCCGTACACGGCGAACCGGCCCCGAACGTGTTGCCACGCCTGGACTTCGACCTCCAATCGCAGACAGTGTCCGATGTGGACTCCGCACTAGTCGCCGCGGCCCGGCGCCCATTCGACCTGGCCGCCGACGCCCCGCTGCGACCCAGCCTGTTCCGCCTGGATGAGCAGGAGCACGTGCTGCTGCTCCTGCTGCACCACATCGCCGCCGACGAATGGTCCCTGCGCCCACTGCTCGACGACCTGGCCGCCGCCTACCAGGCCCGCCGCGCCAGACACAGTCCACAGTGGACCGAGTTGAGGATCCGCTACCCGGACTACGCGGCCTGGCAGGAGAAACTGCTCGACGACGAAGCCGAGGAACAGCTGGCGTTCTGGCGTGCGCAACTGGCCGACCTGCCCGCCGAACTCGCCCTGCCCGCCGACCGCCCGCGCGGCCAGGGCGACCTCGGCGGCGTGGTGACTTTTTCCGTGCCACCGGAAACCCACCGCGCACTGCGGGCACTCTCCCGCGAGACGGGCGTGACCACGTTCATGGTGCTGCAAGCAGCCCTGGCCACCCTGTGCACCCGGCTCGGCGCGGGCACCGACATCCCACTGGGCACCCCGGTCGCGGGGCGCGGCGACAGCGCCTTCGACGACCTGGTCGGGTTTTTCGTCAACACCCTGGTGCTGCGGGTGAACACCGCGGGCGCACCGAGCTTCCGGGAACTCCTCGCCAGGGTCCGCGAGACCACCCTGGCCGCCTTCGACCACCAGGAGGTGCCCTTCGACCGCGTGGTGGAGGCGGTCAACCCACCGCGCACACCCGGCCGCACCCCGCTGTTCCAGGTGATGCTCAGCCACCGCACCGACACCGGCGCGGACACCGTCCTGGACCGTGGCCTCACTGCCCGGCTGGCCCCGATCAGCGCGGGCGCGGCCAAATTCGACCTCACCTTCGCCTTCAGCGAGACCCCCGGCCGGGACGGCCTGTCCGGACTGGTCGAACACCGCCTCGACCTCTTCGACGCCGGCACCGCCCGCGGCTTCGGCGAACGCCTGGCCCACCTCCTAGCCCTGCTCACCGCCGAACCGGACCGCCCGATCGCCGACCTGCCGCTGCTCACCGAGGCCGAGCACCAGCGGATCTTGCACGAGTGGAACCACACCACGCGCACCCTGACACCCGGCACTGTGCCCGAGCTGTTCGCCGCGCAGGTTCGCCTTGCCCCGCAGGCGATCGCGGTCGCGGTGGACGGCGCCGAACACAGCTACGCCCAACTCGACGACCGCGTCAGCCGGATCGCGCACCTGTTGCGGGAACACGGGATCGGCCCGGAAACCGTGGTGGCCATCGCGCCGCCGCGCACCCTGGACATCGTGGCCACCCAGCTCGCCGTGCTCAAGGCGGGCGGCGCGTTCCTGCCCCTGGACCCGGACTACCCGGCCGACCGGCTCGCGCACCTGATCACCGACGCCCGCCCGCGAGTCCTGCTCACCACCACCGAACTGGCCGCCCGCCTGCCCGCCGAGCTGCCCACGATCCTGCTGGACGACCCCGAGGTGACGCGTCGCCTGGCCACCCTGCCCGGCACCGGGCCAGAAGTCCCGCTGAGTCCCGATCACGCGGCGTATGTCATCTACACCAGCGGATCCACCGGCCTGCCCAAGGGTGTGGTGGTGCCGCATCGCGGGGTGGCGAAACTGGTGGCCACCCAGGAACAGGCCTTCGGCTCGGCCGCAGGTCAACGGGTGCTCTACTTCGCCTCACCCAGTTTCGACGCCGCGTTCTGGCAACTGGTCGGCACCCTGCTCGGCGGCGGCACCCTCGCGGTGATCCCCGCCGAACTACGCGCCCCCAGCGCCGGACTCGCCGATTACCTTCGCGAGCAACGGATCTCGGTCGCCGGACTGCCGCCGTCCATCCTGGCCATGTTCCCGCCGGAGATCACCCTGCCGCCGGAACTCACCCTGGTCGTCGGCGGCGAACGCGTGCCCCCGGAGGTCGTTCGGCGCTGGGGTGCAAGGCATCGCGTGGTCAACGCCTACGGCCCCACCGAGACCACCGTCAACGCCACCCTGTGGGACTGCGATCCCACTCAGCCGGGCCCGGTGCCGATTGGCCGCCCGGACCCCGGTGTGCGGGCCTACGTGCTCGACGAGCGCCTGCGCCCGGTGCCGCCAGGGGTGGTGGCCGAGCTGTACCTCGGCGGCGAGGGCGTGGCCAGAGGCTACCTGGACCGGCCTTCGCTGACCGCGCAACGGTTCCTGGCCGATCCGCACGGCGCACCCGGCGCCCGGATGTACCGCACCGGGGACCTGGTGCGCTGGCGGCCGGACGGCGTGCTGGACTACCTGGGCCGCGCCGACGACCAGGTCAAGATCCGCGGCTTCCGGATCGAACTGGGCGAGGTCGAGGCCGCGCTGGTCGGTTGCCCCGGCGTGCGCACCGCCGCGGTGGCCGTGCGCGAGGGCGCGGCCGGACCGCACCTGGTGGGCTATGTGCTCGCCGACCCCGGCGTGACCGGACCCGAGGTGCGCGCGCACGCCGCCCGCTCCCTGCCCGCGCACATGCTGCCGGTCGCGGTACTTCCGGTGCCCGCACTTCCGTTGACCCCCAACGGAAAACTCGACCTGGCGGCACTGCCGGACCCGGTGCTCGACCGCGGCCCGGCCCGCGCGCCGAGCACCCCGGTCGAGCACAAGCTGTGCGCCGCCGCGGCCGAACTGCTCGGCCTGGCCGAGTTCGGCGTGGACCAGGACTTCTTCGCCGCGGGCGGCCATTCCCTGCTGGCCGCCCGATTCGCCGCCGGCGCGGCCGAGGTGCTCGGCCGCCCGGTCACCGTCGCCGATGTGCTCGCCGCCCCAACGATCGCCGGTCTGCTCGCCCAGGAGACCGCGGCAGACCCGTTCGCGCCGGTGCTGCCACTGCGCGCGGGCGGGCGCGGCGAGCCGCTGTTCTGCGTGCACCCGGCCAGCGGCCTCGGCTGGTGCTACGCCGGTCTGGCCGCCCACCTGGACCGCGAAGTGTTTGCCCTGCAATGCCCCGACCTGACCGGCCACACCCTGGCCTCCCTCGCGGAGCAGCACCTGGCGGCCTTGCGGAAGGTGCGTCCGCACGGCCCGTACCACCTGCTCGGCTGGTCCCTCGGTGGCCTGATCGCGCACGAGCTGGCCGTCCGCCTGCACGCCCAGGGCGAAGAGGTCGCCCAGCTGGTGCTGCTGGACGCCTACCCCGGCACCCGCTGGCGCGGCCAACCGCCGGTCGCGGACCTGAACCGGCACCTGGACCAGCCACTGCCGCCGGGCCTGGACCCGGCGGTGGTGACCGCCAACGTGCGCGCGGCCGCCGAAGTGATCGCGGGCGCGGAATTCGGTGTGCACCAAGGGGATCTGGTGTTCGGCACCGCGACCAGGGACCGGGCGGAACTGCTGTCCACCCATGCCGACTGGGCGGCGTACGTCACCGGCGAGATCGTCAACCACGACCTGGACTTCGGCCACCACGACCTGGCCAGTCCGGCCGCGCAGGCCAAGATCGCCGCGATTGTCGGTGGGCGTGGGTACGTTGGGCGCTGTGACGATGTGGAAAGACCGACTGAGCGCGCTCGCCAAGGACCGCCTGCCCGCTGAGGCCGCGGAAACCTGGATCGAGCTGTTCCAACCGGGCATCCGGCTCGCGTTCTCCGGGCCGGGGCCACGGGTGGCGCGGCTGGGTGGCAACCCGGCGCTGCCACCCGAGATGGAGTGGCCGGGCTGGCCGGACAACGGGCCGCTCAACTTCATCGCCGAGGTGGACTGCGCGGCGCTACCGCGGGAGTTCCTGAGCATTCCGCTGCCGGCCGAGGGCACGCTGCTGTTCTTCTACTTCGACGGCGAACGCCAGCCCGGCTATCCCGACCCGGCCCTGCTTGAGAACATCGAGGGCAGCCGGGTGATCTTCGTGCCCGCGGGCACGGCGGTCACCGAACGCACGCCGCCTGCCGACCTGGACCCGTACCCGAGCGTTGACCTCTTCGCCGAGGTGGTCGCGACCGCCCCGGAACGCGAGCACCTCCTGCTGGACCAGACCCGGACGGCAAGTGGCGCCACCCTGGCCGAGGCCGTTCAGACCGTGCTCGGTCCAGGGCGATCGGGCACCGATGTGTTCGGTGAACTGCGCTGGGACATGGAGAAAGGCCCGTTCCACCAGATCGGTGGGTTCGCCAGCCCGGTCCAGGGCCCGGTGGAGAACGAGGTTGCCGCCGAGGTGCTCGCCGACTCCTGGCGGGACCCGGGCTTCGCCGCGGAGGCGGCCCGCTGGGTGCTGCTCGCGCAGATCGACAGTTGCCAGGAAGCTGACATGTGCTGGGGCGACGTCGGAATGCTGTACTGGGTGATCCGGGCCGAGGATCTGGCCGCAGGCCGGTTCGAGGCAGCGCGGTGCACCATGCAGTGCGGCTGAGCGCTTCCCGGAGGTCGGCGGGTGCCGCCGACCTCCGGTTCGCTCAGTTGCCGACCAGCCGCGCCCAGGCCGCGACCGTCGGGTTTTCCAGCAGGGTCACGAAGGAGACGTCCGCGCCCTCGGACTCCCAGCGTTCGGCCAGCACCATCAGCCGGATCGAGTCCAGCCCGGCGGCCAGGAGATCCTCCTCGTCGGTGACCGGGCGGCCCAGCAGTTCGCCCACCTGCTCGCGCAGCGCCGCGGTGGTCACGAGGCCACCCCCAGCAGGGCGTCGACCAGGGTCGCGGTGGTCAGCACCTGACCGCAGCGCTGGGCCACATGCCGCAGCGCGGCCAGGTGGTCCGCGCGGGAGAAGTCGGCCACCGCGTCGGCCACCACGAACGGTTTGACCTCGCGCATGAACGCGTCCAGCGCGGTGGTCAGCACCCCGATGTGCCCGTACACGCCGGTGACGATCAGCTGATCGCGCTCGCCCAGGAACTCGGCCAGGTCGGTGCGCACGAACGCGCTGTAGCGCCACTTGGTCATCACGATGTCACTCGGCGTCGGCGCGAGTTCGTCCACAATGGACTCGGCGCGGCGCTCCGATGGCAGGCCGTTGCCCCAGAAGTCCAGCAGCAGCCCGCGTTCGTCCTGGCTCTGGCCGCCGGGCTGGGCAGTGAAGACCACCGGGATGCCAGCGGCCGTGCAGTGCTTGCGCAACGCGTCGATGTTGGCCAGCACCGCGGGCAGCGGTGAGTCCGCGCGCGGGAAGGCGTCCAGGAAGTGGTTCTGCATATCGTGCACGAGCAGCACGGCACGGGCCGGGTCGACCCGCCAGTCCACCCGGTTCTGCGGCAGTTCCTCGGGCTCGGGTAAGGCGTAGGGCTTGATCGCGGGCAGGCCCATGGTGTTCATCCCCTCTCCAGGCGCGCACGCAACGCGGCGCGCAAATCATTGGTGCTGGTCTTGCCCACCGCGGTGGTGGGGAACTCGTCGAGGAACTCCACCCGGTCCGGCACCTTGTAGCCGGCCAGGCCGCGATCCCGGACGAATTCGCGTAACGTGCCGGCCTCGGGGACGGGCACCCCTTGCCGCAGCACGACAAACGCGCAGGAGCGCTCGCCCAGGTAGCGGTCGGGCATGGCCACCACCGCGGCGTCGTGCACCGCGGGGTGGGCGAGCAGTTCGTTCTCGACCTCCTCAGCGGCGATCTTCTCCCCGCCGCGGTTGATCTGGTCCTTGGCCCGGCCGGTCACCACCAGGTAGCCGTTGCGGTGCCGCCGCACGAGGTCGCCGGTGCGGTAGAAGCCATCGGGGGTGAACGCGCGGGCGTTGTGTTCCTCCGCGCGCCAGTAACCCCTGATGGTGTAAGGACCTCTGGTCAGCAGGTGCCCGGTTTCCCCGTCTGGCACCGGGTTTCCGTCCTCGTCGAGCACCAGGACCTCGTCGTGCGCGGAGATCGGTCGGCCCTGGGTGCTGACCACGACCTCCTCCGGATCATCGAGGCGGGTGTAGTTGACCAGGCCCTCGGCCATGCCGAAGACCTGTTGCAGGGTGCAGCCCAGGGTGGGTCGCACGCGGCGGGCGACCTCCTCGGCGAGCTTGGCCCCGCCGACCTGGAGCACCTGGAGGCTGGACAGGTCGCGGGTGCCGCGGCGGGCGGATTCCAGCCACACCAACGCGATCGGCGGCACCACCCCGGTGATGGTGACCCGGTGCCGCTCGATCAGCGCGAACGCGGTGGCCGGATCCGGGCGCGGGCACAGCACCACGGTGCCGCCCGCGTAGAGCACGCCGAGCACGCCGGGGGAGGAGAGCGGGTAGTTGTGCGCCACCGGCAACGCGCACAGGTACACCGTTTCGGTGCTCAGGCCGCAGATGTCCGCGCTGGCCCAGACGCTGTAGAGGTAGTCGTCGTGGGTGCGTGGGATCAGCTTGGGTCTGCCGGTGCTGCCGCCGGAGAGTTGCAGGAACGCCAGTTCGGCCGGATCCCTTGGTGGTAACGGGATCGGCTCGATGTAGAGGTCGGCCAGCGCGGTGTGCTCGCCGGGATCACCGGCGATGATCACCTTGGCGTTGCCCGCGACCGCGACCAGGCTGCGGTGGTCGAAGCCCTCGTGCACAGCGGTGGTCACCAGCGCGACGGCCTCGCTGTGCGCGCAGAAGTAGCCGATCTCGTTGGCGCGGTGTGAAGGCAGCGCGAACACCGGCAGCGCGCCGAGCCGGAACAAGGCGAAGATCACGTCGAAGAAGGCGGCGGTGCTGGGCAGTTGCAGCACCACCCGGTCCCCGGCGCGCACGCCGATGCCGTGCAGGCCGGCGGCGAGACGGTCGGCCCGCCGGTCCAGTTCGGCGTAGCTGACCCGGTGCTCGCCGTCGATCACGGCGGTGCGCTCGCCCCAGCGCCCGGCCCAGTCGCGCAGCAGCCCGCCGAAGGTCTCGCCGCGCCAGTAACCCAGCTCGCGGTAGCGGCTGGCGAACTCGTCTGGCCACATGGTTGTCGATCTCCGGTTGCGGTCAGGCCCCGAGCGTGGCGCCACCGTCGACGCACAACTCCTGCATCGTGATGTGCCGCGCAGCGGGGGAGAGGAGGAAGAGCACCGCGTCGGCGACGTCGGCGGGATCGGCCACCCTGGCCAGGGGAATGCCCACCCGGAAGGCGTCCTGGGCGCCCGCGATCACTCCGGCCTGGCCGCCCGCGCCCCACAGCGCGCGGCCCATGTCGGTGTCGGTGGAGCCGGGCGCGACCACATTGCAGCGGATGCCCTGCCCGGCCAGTTCCAGCCCGAGCACCTTGGTGAACATGGCGCTGGCCGCCTTGGACGCGCAGTAGGCGGCCAGTCCGGCCCTGGGCACGGTGGCGGCGTTGGAGGTCACCGTGACCACCGCGCCCGCGCCCCGCGCCGCCATCCGCCGGGTCACCGCGCGGGAGAGGTGGAACACCCCGTCGGCGTTGACCGCGAACGTGCGCGCCCACACCGCCGGGTCCAGCTCGGCCACGGGTGCGGCCTGCAGCACCCCGGCCACGTTGACCAGGGCCGTAACGGGTCCGAGGTCCTGTTCCACCTGTGCCACCACGGTTTCCACCGCTGCCGCGTCGGCCACGTCCACGGCATACCCGGTGGCGCGGTCGCCGAGCGCGGCGGCCCGCTCCCGCACGGCGTCCCCGTCGAGATCCAGCAGCGCGACCCTGGCCCCGCGGCCGGCCAGGGCATCGGCGACGGCGGCGCCGATGCCCCGGCCAGCGCCGCTGACCACGGCCACACCGCTCGTGTTCCACCCGTTCACAGTCATCCCCCAGGATGGTTAGGCTAACCTAATGCAGGTTAGGTCGGCCTAACTTAGCTGGTCAAGTCGGGGAGGCCGCCGTTGGGGCGGATTGAGATGCGAGCGATACTCACCGGATGGACATCGTCGTGGACCGTCGCTCGATCAACATGGGTGACGACGCGGAGTACCACAACCGCACCGTCCAAGTCGCCGCGGACCCCAGGGTCGCTGACGCCCTCGCCGCCATCGACCTGCCGCACTACCTGCCCACCCTGCACCGCCCGTGGCTGGTGACCTGCCAGGACCGCCCGGTCGCGGTGCTGGTCAGGGGCACGCTGCACTACGGTGGCGCGGTCCGCCCGACCGACCGGTTGGCCACCATCACCGGAACCGAGGCGACCCCGCAGTTCTACTGCCGGGAAGTGGTCGGCGATGACCCACAGCTGGCCTGGGACACGGCCATGGCGACCAGGTCGGTGCGCGAGGCGGCCTGGCTGGGGCAGCACAACGCGCACGGCGACGACCCGAGGTGGCGGCGGGTGCAGGAGGTCGTGCGCCGGGTCACCAAGCTGGCCGCGTCCCTGTCGGAGCAGGACCGGGACACCTTGATCACCGCGGCCTGGGTGCTCGACATCGGCCCGCAGAGGTCGGACATCCCCACCGGTTTCCGGCCCCTGGACGCCGCCCGGCACCTGCGCGGCTACGGCGGCGGGCACTTCAGCGAAGAGGTGATCAGCCTGGTCGCGCACCGCAGTGGAGCACGCCAGGCGGCCGCCGAACGGGGCCTGACCAAGGAACTCGCCGAGTTCCCGTTCCAGGACACGCCATTGCTGGCCCTGCTCACCAAGGCCGACCGGAGCGCGACCGGCTGACCCGCCCCCGCTGATTACCCGGGTCTGCTCGGGGCGCTTCTTTCGCGTAGTCGTCGAATATCTCCCGACTTTTCGCGGGTGGACGCTCCGGGATCATTGTTGGAGGCTTCCAGGTCCTGCACTTACTTCCCTGCAAGTGAGGACATGACAATGATCAGAAGTCTCTTCCTGCGGTATGGCGTGATAGCCGCGGCGGTCTCGGCGATGGCCTTGCTGGGGCCGGCCACCCAGGCGGGCGTCTCGGTCGGCGACCAGTCGGGTCCGGCGGTGGCCGCGTTAGGTCACCCGACCTCGGTCATCACCATCGAGCCCGGTCAGCGTGACACCGCAGCCGAGCCGGTGCTGGGCATCCAGGCCTGGCCCACGCCCAGCAGGCGCAGTTACCACATCACCAGCTCCTGTCAGCCCTACGCCGCGGCGATCCGGCGCGGCGCGGCCGCGTGGACCGGGCTGACCGAGGGTGCGGGCACGCCGGTGTCCTGCACCAACAGCTACATCACCGGCTGTGGCGGCGGCACCAATGTCGTCGGCTGCAACTGGGGCAGCGGACAGCGGATCTCGCTGTTCATGCGCGGTGTCCGGGACGGCGCGCTGCTCGCCGCGCACGAATTCGGCCACAACTGGTTCGGGCACTCAGGTTTCCGCTGCGCGGGCTGGGGCAGTGCGCAGGAGGTGATGGCGCCGTCCATGTGCGGATAGTCCCCCGACAATAGATCCGCATCGGGGTGGCGATTCACCTCCCCACCCCGATGCGGCATTCATCGTGTTGGCCGTTGTCGTACGGTGAGTTGGCCGTTGTGGACGGCGAGTTGGCCCAACTGGTACGCCGGTTTGGCCCAAGTGGGCGTACCGGTTGGCCCAAGTGGTGCGTTAGCCGCGCAGTGAGCTGACGCCTGACTCGACCACCCGCGCCGCGCGGCCCACCTCCTCGGTCACCCGCGCCCGGATCTCCGCCGGTGGATGTTCGCCCTGGAGATAGCGCCGCAGCGCGCGGGTGTGCACCTCCCACAGTCCGAGCAACGCGGTGGCCGCGATCAGCGGCTCCGGGTCCTCGGCGGCCAGCCCGGAGCGCTCGGCCAGGATCTCCGCGGCCACCGCGACCACCTTGTCCAGCTCGTCCCGCTGGTGGGCGCGCAGCGCGGGAGTGGCCCCGGCCAGCTCGAAGAAGCGGCGCATCAGGACCCGGGTCTGGGCCGGGTCGGCCTGGGCGTCCAGCCAGCCGAGCAGGTCGTCGAGTTCGCTGGCCAGGATCCGTCGCACTGCCTCGACGGGGGTGGTCGCGGGGTCGGCCAGTGCCGCGCGCAGTGAGGCGGTTGTGGTCTCCCAGCGGTCCAGGACCAGGGATTCCTTGGTGGGGAAGTAGTTGAAGACGGTCTTCTCCGAGACGCCGCAGGCTTCGGCGATCTCGGTGACCCGGACCGCCTCGAAGCCGCGCTCCATGAACATCATCGTCGCGGTGTCGGACAGCTGCTGCCGCATCTGCCGCTTCTTGCGCTCGCGCAGGCCCTCGGCGGCGGGGGCCTGATCCGCCGGGCCGCGCAGCGCCGTCCAGTTCACCGTTCGCGCCTCCATGACCGCAGCATAGTCCAGCCCCTGCATTTTTTCTGCTACGGTAATTTTATAGCTACTGAAACTAGGAGGCTGGGCATGACCAAGACCCGGATCGCGATCATCGGCGCGGGGCCCGGTGGACTGCTGTGTGCGCGGGTGCTGCAACGGCGCGGCATCGAGGTCGCCGTGTACGACACCGACCCCGGCCCGTACGCCCGCGACGCCGGCGGCACCCTGGACCTCAAGGCCGATTCGGGGCAGATCGCCCTGGAGGACGCCGGATTACTGGCCGAGTTCCGGGAGCTGGCCCGGCCCGAGGGTCAGGCCAAGACGCGGCTGGACCAGCACGGCGCCGTGCTGGCCGCCTTCGTCCCGCAGGAGCAGGATGAGGCCGCCACCGAGATCGACCGCGGCCAGTTGCGCGCCATGCTCGCCGCGCACCTGGAGCCGGGAACCGTGCGCTGGGGCCACAAACTGCGCACCGCCGCCCCGCTCGGCGCGGGCACGCACCGCCTGGAGTTCGCCAATGGCGTGCTCGCCGAGACCGACCTGCTGATCGGTGCGGACGGGGCCTGGTCGCGGGTTCGGCCGCTGCTGAGCCCGGCCACTCCGGACTATCGCGGAGTGTCCTTTGTGGAGGTTCGATTCGACGAGGTGGACCAGCGGCATCCGCGGATCGCCAAGCTGGTCGGCGACGGGCACATGTTCGCCACCGACAACGCCGGGCGGGCGATCATCGGACAGCGCAACAGCAACGGGCACGTGCGCGGCTACGTGGCGCGGCGCACTGCTCTGGACTGGCATGCCGAGGCCGGGCTGGACCTGGCGGATCGGGCCGCGGTGCAACGGTTCCTGCTCGCCGAGTTCGCCGGCTGGTCCGCGGATCTGCTGCCGTTCATCACCGACAGCGAAGGCGATTTTGTCAACCGGCCGCTCTACGCGTTGCCCGCCCCGCTCACCTGGACGCACCGGCCCGGGGTGACCCTGCTGGGCGACGCCGCGCACCTGATGACCCCGTGGGGCGGGTTCGGGGTGAACCTGGCCATGCTCGACGGCGCCGAACTTGCCCGCGCGGTGGCCGAGGAGTCCATTGTGGACACAGCGATCCAGCGGTACGAAGCCGTGATGCTGCCACGCGGCGGCGAACACGCGGTCGGCGCGAACGACGCGATGGACGGGTTCTTCGCCACCAAGGAGTTCGACCCCGCCGACATCCCGGACACCCTGGCCGAGCACCAGCACGCACTGGCCGCCGCGGCCGAGTACCGCCGCAGGCACCCGGTGGCCACCGCCTGGACCCTGCGCTTCCGCACCCCTGGCGGGGAACGGACCTTCGCGCTGGTGCTCGACACCGGCACCGCCCACCCCACCGGCACCCTTGACGGCGTGCCGATCGAGCACGGCACCCTCACCGACGGCGTGCTGCGTTTCACCGCCCGGCTCACCGCGCCGTTCCCGATGAGGTTCAGCTGCATCGCCTCCCTGGACGGCGACACCATGACCGGCAGCGCCAAGGCGCCAATGATGTCGATCGCCTTCACCGGCGACCGCGCCATCCAGGGGAGCACCCGGTGATCGAGGTGACCGACCTGGTCAAGCGCTACGGCGAGACCACCGCGGTGGACCGGCTCAGCTTCACCGTCCGGCCCGGCGTGGTCACCGGGTTCCTCGGCCCCAACGGCGCCGGGAAGTCCACCACCATGCGGATGATCGTCGGCCTGGACACCCCGACCGCGGGCGCGGCCATGCTCAACGGCCGCGCGTACCGGACCCAGCCCGCGCCGCTGCGGGAGGTCGGCGTGCTGCTGGACGCCCGCGCCACCCACCCCGGCCGTTCGGCGCGGGACCACCTCCTCGCTCTCGGCGCCACCCACGGCATCCGGACCGGCCGGGTGGACGCGGTGCTGGAACTGGTGGGGTTGGGCGAGGTCGCCCGCCGGCGCACCGGTGAGTTCTCCCTCGGCATGGGACAGCGCCTGGGCATCGCCGCCGCGCTGCTCGGCGATCCCCGGACGCTGCTGCTGGACGAGCCGGTCAACGGCCTGGACCCGGACGGCATCCGGTGGATCCGGCACCTGTTGCGCGACCTGGCCGCGGCGGGCCGCACGGTGTTCGTCTCCTCGCACCTGATGAGTGAGATGGCGCTCACCGCCGACCACCTGATCATCATGGGCCGGGGCAGGCTGGTGGCGGATCTGCCGGTGGCCGAACTGGTGGCCGCGGCGGCCCGCGGTGTCCGGGTGGGCACGCCGCGGCAGGGGGAGCTGGCCGCGGCGCTGGACGGCCCCGGCGTCACGATCACCCCGCAGGGCAACGGTGTGCTGCACGTGACCGGGCTGGGTGCGGCCGAGATCGGCCAGCGCGCGGCGCGATCCGGCATCCCGCTGTTCGAGTTGACCGCGCAGCAGGCATCCCTGGAGGAGGCGTACCTGGAGCTGACCGCGGAGGCCGTGCAGTACCAGGGCAGCTTGACCGGGAAGGCCGCCTGATGACCACGACACTGCTCGAAGTCCTTCCGGCGCAACGGATCCGGCTCAGCGCCGCCGGAGTGCTGCGCGGGGAGTGGATCAAGCTGATCAGCGTGCGCTCCAGTGCGGTGTGCCTGCTCAACGCGGTGGTCGCGATGTTCTCCGCGGTGCTGCTGCTCTCCATTCGCAGCACCATGCAGATGGCCAAGGTGGAACGGGATCCGGTGGCGACCGTGCTCAGCGGCGCCGAGTTCGCCGGACTCGGTATCGGCGTGCTGGGGGTGTTGCTGGTCAGCACCGAGTACGCCACCGGCCTGGTCCGGGTGGTCTTCACCGCGGTGCCCGCCCGGCTGCCGGTGCTCTTCGCCAAGATCGCGGCCGTGGTGCTGGCGGTGTTCCCGGTGATGCTGGTGGCCAGTGCCGCGGCCTTCCTGGCCGGGATGGGTGTGCTGGCCGCCCACGGCGGTGCGACCACGGCGCTGACCGATCCGGGCGCGCTGCGCGGAGTGGTCGGCACAGCGGCGTCACTGGCCGGGATCGGGGTGCTCGGCGTGGCCCTGGGCACCATCCTGCGCGGCACGGCGGCCGGGGTCACCGCGGTGATCGCGGTGGTGTTCCTGCTGCCCAACGTCGGCGACCTGCTGCCGCTGTCCTGGCAGGAAACCGTGCTGAAGTTCTTGCCCGCCAAGGCGATCGAGGCGTTCACGCACAGCGTCCAGGACCCGGCGCTGCTGACCCCGGCCACCGGCGCGCTGGTATTTACCGGATGGGTGGCGGCCGCGGTGGCGGTGGCGGCCCTGCGCCTGCGCCACCGCGACGCCTGAGCACCCACCCGCCACCGTGTTGGCCGTTGTCGTACGGTGTGTTGGCCGTTCTGGGCGGTGTGTTGGCCGAAATGGGCGTACCAGTTCGGCCAAGACTGTGTACGACAACGGCCAACACGCCGGCGGATCGGGGCCTGGCCTGGTTCAGCCGAACTGCACCCGGGTGCTTTCCTTGTCGGAGAGGAACAACGCGACCTGCTCGGCTTCCTCGGCCACCGCGGTCCGGTCCGCCTTGGCCAGCTTGCCCAGCGGCGTGACCAGCACGGTGCCCTCGGCTGCCTTCCAGGTCGCGGCGACCCGGCCGTCCACCAGGACCACCCGTTCGCCTGCCACGGACAGGTTGCGGTGCTCGTCGTCGATGATCCGGGTGCGGTCCTGGTAGCCGAGGATCGCGTTGTCGAAGGCGGGCAGGAAGCGCACCGGGACCGGGATGCCGGGGTCGGGACGCGGGGCCTCGGGCAGGTCCAGGAGTTCCCGGCCCCGCTCGTCCCGGAAGCTGACCAGCTCGGGGCGGACCGCGGCCACCGCGGCGGGCAGTCCGGCCAGCCCGCTCCAGGCCCGCAGGTCAGCGGGGGCGGCGGGGCCGTAGGCGGCGAGATAGCGGCGGAGCAGGACCTGGCCGACCGGATCGGCGGGGTCCTCCGGCAGCGGGTCGATCTCCCGGCCCACCCAGTCGGCGAGCAGCGCGTTGCGCGCGCCGCCCTTGGCCCGCCACAACCCGCGCGGCGGGATCTGCACCATCGGCAGCAGGGCGGTGACCAGCATTTCGCCCAGGGCCCGGTGACCCGCCGAGGGCCAGCGGTCCAGCACCGCCCTGGCCAGATCGGGCCTGGAGCGGGGTTCGCCGTCGGCCAGCACCGCCCGGCCCGCGGCGGCGAGTTCGGCCAGGTCCACCTCGGCCAATTCGGCGCGGTAGACCCCGAGCATGCGCTGGCTCAGCATGGCGTTGTGCCGGGACCGCCAGGCCAGGGCGTCCGCGGTGGTCATCAGGTGCACGGTGCCGCGCATCAGGTGGGTGCGCACCACCTGCCGACCGGTCAACAGGTCGGAGAGCACCGCGGGATCGAAGGCGGACAGCCGCGACCACAGGCCGATGAAGGGCTCCTGGGGTTCCTGGGCCTGCAACCCGCCGAGGTGCGCGACGGCGTCCAGCACCGGCAGGTCGGCGCGGTCGAGCAGGAGCTGGCGGGCCAGGGTGGCGCGGTTGAGCGCCCGGATGGTCAGCACGGTCATCACCCTAACCGCCGCACTGACATCGGCGGTGGCGTGCCGGAACACACCACCGCCCGATGCTCAGTCCGACAGGTCGACCGGCAGCACGGCCTCGTTGGCCGCCATGACCGCCCTGGCCGCCTCGGCCTTGGCGAGCACACCGGGCCAGCGCGGATCGGCCAGGTAGACCTCGTCGCGCACGTCACCGAGGTCGGTGATCAGCGCGTCGAAGACCACCCCGGCCTGCCGGAGCGGCTCGACCTCGTTGGCGCGCAGGATCTCCCCGACCGCGGCCGCCGGGTCGGACAGCACCTCGGTGTCGTCGAAGAGCACGTGCACGCACTCGTCGAGATTCTCCACGTTGCTCCGGTCCAGCCACACCCGTTCCTGGTACTCGCGGTCGGCGAGCGCGCGCACCGCCGCCAGCACCTGGAACCGCAGCCCGGGGTATCTGACCTGCCTCACTTCTCGTTCCACGCCTTCCACCGCAACCACTCCTCAAGCGGAATGTGGGTACCCAGACCGTCGTCGGAGACCTTCGTCCCCTGCGGCAGCTTGTTCCCGTTCCGGTCGACGAGACGGCCATTGTCGGTGATGCGCACGTGGTCGACCCGCTGGGACGGGAAGTCGCTGGCCGGGTTGCCCTTGTCGATGCGGATGAAGTTGCCCCTGGGGTTCTTCTCGTCAAACCACCGGACCCCTACGCCCTTCTTGGTGGGGCCGGGCAGCCCGAAGGTGGCCGGCACCTTGGTCAGCGCCCGCGCGTCCAGCCAGCCGTCCAGCGGCGGCGTCTCGGGCGCGTTCTCCCGGACGCGTTCGTTCAGCTCCCGGAAGGCCTTCTTGTTGACCAGGTCGCTCAGCTTCTCGACGATGTCCAGGCCCTGATCGAAGATCTCCTTGATCTCCTGCTGGTACTTGGTGGCCAGCGTGTTGAGCAGCCATTCCAGGTCCGCACGGGTCCGGCACAGCGGACTCTTCAGACAGGCCTTGGCGACGGTGACCACCATCGCCTTGTCCCTGGCCCGCCCGTCGACTTGGGCGCACTCGATGGTGTGCTCGGTGCAGTGCGCGGCCAGGAACTCGGTGATGGCATCGGCCTTGGCCTGGTTCGGACCCGGCGGCGGACCGATGTCCGTCCCGTCCTCATCGGCGTTGATGCCGCTGCCGCTGGCGCCCTTCTCCTTGCTCAGCGCGGATTCCAGCGCGTCACTCGCCGCCTTGGCCGCGGCGGCGGCGTGCTCGTTGGCCTCCTCCGCCGAGGCACGTGCCCTGGCCGCCGAGTCCGCCGCCGAGGCAGCGGACGCCTTGGCCTGCGCCGCCGAGGTGGACGCGGCCGCGGCCGAGCTGTCCGCCGACCAGGACGCCCGCTGCGCGGAAGCCGCCGCGGCCCTGGCCTCCTTGGCCGACTGCGCGGCCTGCGCCGCCGATGCCTCCGCGTCCCGGGCGGACCTGGCCGCGTCGTCCGCGTGCACCTGCGCCTGCGCCGCGGCGGCCGCGGCCTGACGCTTGTACTCCTCGGCGGCTTCCGCGGCCTTGTTGGCCACCGCGGCCACCCGTTGCGCCTCGGCCGCGTCGGCCCCGGCGGTCGAGGCGAACCGGGCCGCGTCGGCGACGTAACCCTTGACCCGCGCCTCGTGCGCCGCGGTGTCCTGGTCCCGGCGCTGCGCCCGCAGGTGCTCGACCTGGAGGAAGTCGACCAGCATGCTCGGCGGGCCCTCCAGGGCGATGGCACCGGCCGCCTTGACCTCTTCCTTGCCCGCGGTCATCAGCTGGGCGACCCGGATCCGGTTGTCCTGCTCGGCGGCGATGTGCTGACCGCGCAACAGGAATTCGGTGCGGTCGGCGTCGGTGCCGTTGAGCGCCCGGTTGCCCGCGTCCTTGGTCGCGGAGCCGCCGTTGTGCATGAGCACGCCGATCGCGACCCGGTCGTCGTCCTGCTTGCCCGGGTAGGCCCTGGTGCGCTCGAAGTCCAGCACCGCCACGTGATCGCCACCCAGCGCGGTGGCCGCGGCCGTGCGCTGCGCGGTCTTCGGCGCGTTCATCGCGAGGTACTCGACCCGGGACCGGTCATCCAGTTCGGCGGCCAGCTGCCGCTGCCTGGTGACGAACTCGCGCACCTCGTACTCGGTGCCGCCCAGCGCGCTGTAGGCGAAGGCCCTGGTCCACGCGCCGCCGGAGCGGGTCAGGTGTGCGGCGGCCTGCCTGCCCTTGGCCGCGACCACGGCCAGCTCAGTGCCGGGCGCCGCGGCCTCGGCCAGCAGCCGCTTGGTCTCGGCCTCGGTCCGCCTGCCCTCGACGCTCGCCCAGTCCTCGTGTTCCTTGCGGTTGAGCCAGTTCTCCTTGGCCAGCCTGGCCTCGGCCTTCTTCGCCTCGGTCTCGGCGGTGAGCCGGTTCGCCTCCGCGTCCCGCGCGGTCTTCTCCACCTCGGCGGCGGACCTGGCCGCCTTCGCCGCGGTCTCGGCCGCCTTGCTCGCGTTGCCCGCGTGCTCGGTGGACTTCCTGGCCGCGGTGGCCGCGTCCCCGGCGTGTTCGGCCGCGTCGGCTGCCGCCGCGGCCGCCGCCCTGGCGTGCGCGGCGGCGTCGATGGCGTGCGCCTTGGCCGCGAACGCGGCCTTGGCCGCCTCCGAGGCCAGCCCGGCCGCGTCGTTGGCGGCCCGCTTCGCCGCACCCGCCGCCGCCCGCGCGGTGGCCGCGGCGCGCCTGGCCTGCTCGGCCTCCGCACCGGCCACATTGGACCCTCCGGCGGCCTGTTCCGCGGCCGCCGCGGCCAGTTCGGCGTTGGCTGAGGCACCGCCCGCGGCCGCCGCGGCCTGACCCGAGGCGGTGGCCGCCCGGCCCGCCGCGTCGGCGGCCACCACCGCGGCGTCCACCTCCAGTGCGACCTGCGCCGCCTCCTCGGCCATCCGGCGGGCCACACCCGCCGCGGCGTTGTCGGTGGCCGCGTTGGCCGCCGCCTGGTAGGCGCGGGCGGCGGCCTGGCTGGCCAGCACCGCCGCACTCGCCGCGCGGGCGGCCGCGCCGGCCGCCACCCTGGCCGCCTGGTTGGCGGTGGCGGCGGCGCCGATCGCGGTCCGCGCGGCCACCGCGGCCCGCCCGGCCGCATCCGCCGCCCGGCCTGCCGCCTGGGACGCGGCGGTCGCCGAATCCTTGGCCGCCGCCGTTTCCCGCGCCGCCAGCTCGGCCGCTGCCTTGGCCAGTTCGGCGGCCTGGACCGCCTGATCGGATGCCTCGGTGGCCAGCTCGGTCTCCGCCTTCGCGGTCGCGCCGGCCTCCTTCGCGGCGGCCACCAGCTGGGTGAGGGTCAGCGTCTCCTGGTCGCGTTCCCGCGCGATGTGCTGACCGACCGCCAGGTAGTCCCTGATCTCGGGCAGGCCGCCGCCCATCGCGACCTGCGCGGTCCGCTTCACCTCCGGCCCGCCCGCGGCCATGATCTGGGCCAGCCGGACCCGGTCGTCCTCCTCCTGGGCCCGCTGCACCCCGGTGGCCAGGAAGGTCTGCCGCGCGGCGTCGTCACCGGCCAGCGCCCGCTGCCCGGCCTCGTGCACCGCCCGCCCGCCGACGGTCATCAGCTGACCGATCCGGACCCGCTGGTCCTCCCGCGAGGGCACCACCCAGCCACCGGCCAGGAACTCCCTGACCTGGCTGATCCCACCGGCCATCGCCCGGCTGCCCGCCTCCCGGACACCCCGCCCGCTCGCGGCCATGAGCCTGGCCAGCCGGACCCGGTCGTCCTCCTCGGTCGCGGCCGGTTGCCCGGTGCTGAGGAAGGCCCGGACCTCGGCCTCGGTGCCGAGCAGCGCGGCCTCGGCGGCCCTGGCCGTGCCGGGCCCGCCGGTGCGCAGGAACTGCAGCGCCTTGGCCCGGTCGGTGGGCGGCAGCGGTGCGGCCGCGGCGGCCTCGGACGCCAGTGGCACGCCCGCGACCCCGGTCAGCACCGCGACCGCCAGTGCGGCGGCGGTCAGCCTGGACGCGATGCTCATGCCGTCACCCGGAATTCGAGCAGGGTCGCGTCCGGGCCGCCGGTGCCCTCGCCAATGGGGGTCCAGTCCTGCCCGTTGAGGCGCACGGTCTTGGTCTCGGTGGCGGTGCGCAGCACGACGTCGGTGGTGAACAGGCCCTTGGCGAAGTAGGCCTTGGGCAGCTCCATGGTGATGAACCCGGAGTTGCCCTCCAGCTTGAAGCAGTACTGGCCCGCCTGGTTCGGCGAGCCGTCGGTGCGCCGCTGCACGGCCAGCACTCCCTCGACACCGGTCCGCGGGCAGTCGGTCAACGTGATCTTCCCATTGCCCTTCTTCAGCCGGATGCCCTTCTCCTGGAAGATCTTCTCCGCCCCGGGGTAGTCGTACTCCTCCTCCAGCGGCGGCGGGTCGTCAGCGGCAGCGGCGACCGGCACGCCGGAGATCAGCACGGCGAACACACCGGCCAGGGACGCGGACAGGACAGAACGAAGGCGCACGACAAGAACCCTCACGGCTCAGTGACAGCAACTCGCCTCGGCACGACTGTGCGAGACCCCCGACAGGCCGGAATTACAGCATGTAACAGTTAGGGCGTCCAGAGGTCCGCAACACACATCGTCGAGTTGGCCAAAGTCGTACGCATAGTTGGCCCAACTGGCCGTCCCACTTTGGCCAACTCGACGGACGCCATCGGCGGAGGCGGCGGGCAGCTCGGCGAGCAGGTCCTTGGCCTCGGCGGACCGGGTCACCAGCCAGCGGGGCACCCCACCCCAGTTCTCCATCCGGTGCACCTGTCCAGCGGCTCAACCCGCTGATCCAGCCGCGCTCCCTCGCTCCCACACGATGATCTCACCGTGCTCGCTGCCACTGGCCAGGAGCACGGTGCCGTCGGCCAGGGGCAGGGCGGTCAGGGCGCCCACACGG
The DNA here is from genome assembly GCF_052078295.1 of Crossiella sp. CA198. Lineage (NCBI taxonomy): Bacteria > Bacillati > Actinomycetota > Actinomycetes > Pseudonocardiales > Pseudonocardiaceae > Crossiella > Crossiella sp. CA198. Next base: position 85,036 of record NZ_JBQJIM010000004.1, on the reverse strand, counting down.
GCGGTGTGGCCCTCCAGCTCGCGGAGGAGTTCGCCGGTCGCCGGGTCCCACAGCCGCACCTCGCGGCCGTCTCCGGCGGTGGCGAGCAGGGTGCCGCCATCGGAGGCCGGTACCGCGACGAGCGACCAGGCCGAGCGGTCGGGGACGCGGAAGTCGTTGTGCGGCAGGCCGGTCAGCGGATCCCACAGGCGCACGTGGTCCTGCCCTGCGGCCGCGAGCAGGGTGCTGCCGTCCGGCCTCGGCACCAGCGCCAGGGCGTACACGCCGCGGTGGTCGAGTTGTCTCACCAGCTCGCCGGAAATGGGGTGCCACAACCGGATTCCGTCGTCCTCGGCGCTGGCGACCAGCGGCACACCCTCCGGCGTCGGCAGCACGGCCAGGGCCGCGATGTTGTCGGCGTTGTGCCCGTTGAGTTCGTAGGCGTACTCGCTGTCGAAAGCCGGGTTGCCGACCTCCAGCAGATCAACGTACCGCTCGTTCTTCTCCATCGGCGAGGCATAGTCGTCGTAGTCGTAGCCCTCCCTGAGCTGGGACGCGCCGCGGGCGAGCAGCCGGGTGCCCTCCGGCAGCACCAGCACTGCCAGTTCGTGCCCGCCGTCCTCATGCCGGGACATGTGCACCAGCGTGTCCTCCTCGCCCGAGACGAGATTCCACCGCCGCACCGTCCGGTGGTCCGAACTGATCAGGATGGTGCTGCCGTCCGGCATCGGCATCGTGGTCAGCGCCATGACCTGGAGTTCGTGCCCGTGCAGTTCCCGGTGCAGTTCGCCGGTGACCGGATCCCACAGCCGCACAACGTGATCGGCGCCCCCGCTGGCCAGCAGGGTGGATCCGTCGGGCATCGGCACCGCCGCCAGCGCGCGCACCTCACCGGTGTGCCCCGCGCTGGTGCCGCGGAGGCCACCGGCGGCCAGGTCCCAGAGCCGGATCGCGCTACTCACCACGGTGCTGTCCTCGCCCGCGGTGGCGAGCAGAGTGGAGCCATCGGACATCGGCACCGCGGCGAGGGTGTGCACCCGGCCCGGACTGCCTTCGAGTGTGCTGTGCTCGACCCCGGTCCCGGGATCCCACAGCCGCACCACCCGGTCCTCGCCGCCGCTTGCCAGCAGCATGCCGCCGCCGGGCGCCCGGCGGCGGCCAGGCAGTGGACCGGGCCGAGGTGGCCGTGCCGTTCCCGGCGCAGCTCACCGGTGACGGGATCCCACAACCGCACCACGCATGGCTCGCTGAAGCTCAGCATGGGGTTGCGGTGGTAGTCGTGGCCCGCGCCCGCGAGCAGCACGGTGCCCGTCGGGCATCGGCATCGCCGCCAGCGCGTACACCCGGTTGAACTGGGGCAGCGGGAACCTGATGTCGCATTGCGTGCCGCTGACCGGGTCCCACAGCAGCACGCCGTCGTCGCCGCCGCTGGCGAGCAGGGTGCGGCCATCGGGCATCGGCAGCACCGCCAGCGACCAGACCGTGTTGCGGTGGGCGGTGAGTTCAGCGCGCAGTTCACCGGTGACCGGATCCCAGAGCCGCACCGCCTGGCCGGGACCGCCGCCGGCGAGCAGTGCCGTGCCGTCCGGCATCGGCACCACCGCCAGGTCGTACACCTTCTCCACGTTGGGCGGGTAGTCGAAGTGGCTGTGCGGCGTGCCGGTGGCCGGGTGCCACAGCCGCAGGCAGTCCTCGCCCGCGGTGGCCAGTACGAGGGTGCCGTCCGGCAGCACCAGCGAGGCCAGCGCCTGCACGGGCTTGGTGTGGCCGTGGAGTTCGGCGCGCAGTTCGCCGGTGCTGACATCCCGCAGCCGCACCACGTATCCCTCCCCGGTGCTGGCGAGCAGGGTGGAGCCATCCGGTAGCGGCACGGCGGCCAGGGGATGCGGATAGGCACTGCTGTGCTCCAGCAGGCGATGCGAGGTGCCGCGCCACAGCGCGTGCCGGGCGTGCCAACCGATCGGTCGGTTGAGGCGCGCCGCGAGCTTGTGATGGCCGACCTTGAGTGCCGCCACGCGCAGGGCGTCCAGGCGGTCGGCGTCGGAGCGCCAGGCGTTGGCGGCCAGTTCGACCACCGCGAGCGTGGCCGAGTCCGTGGTGTGCTGACGCAGGCGCAGCAACGCGGGCACCGAGGTGACCGCGAGGAAACCGGGCTCTTCCAGGAGCCGGTCCAGGCGGCCGCTCAACGCCGCGTGCTCGGCCAGGTGTTCGCGCGCGTAATGCGGCAGCGACGTCCAGTCATGTTGCGGCGTAAGGGAATCAGCCAGTCGTCCGTGTGCCTCGCGGGTGGCGGTGGCGAGGTCGTGCGCGAGTTCCCGGAGCTGATCGTCCGCGGCCGCGCCGGTGCAGAAGTCGCGTAGACTCTGGTGCCGCAACGCGTAGACGTCCGGATCGCCCTCCGCATCCGGGCGGGCGGCCAGGAACGGCTTGAACGGCCCGCGCAGCAAGGCTTTCACCCGCGCGAGGTCAAGCCCGCCCCAGGACGCGAGCTGACGCGCCGGTAGCGGACGGCGGGCCGCGGCCAGCAAAGCGAGCAGTGGGAGACCGGTCGTGGGCCAGTCGGGCTGAGTCTGCCAGCGCTGGATGTTGTTGGCGTAGAAGCCCGCCAGGCCGGTCGGCAGGTTCTCGATCGCACCGGCCGGGTGGCCGTCGCGGAGCTGGTCCAGCACCGAGGCGGCGTAGATCCACACCCCGCCGGCGCGCTCGGCCAGCACCCGGCAGAACCGTTCGGTGGACAGTCCGGCCGCGCTGATCGCCTGGGCCAGCCGGGTATCCCGCCGCGCCACCCGATCCAGGAAGTCAAGCAGGTCCTGGCGGTTGGCCGGGCTTTCCACCTCGATCCGCCGGACCCGGCCGAGCCCGGCGGGCAACGGCGTCCCCGGCCGGGCGGTCGTGATCAGCACCGTGGCCGGGGGCAGCTGCCGGGGCAGTCCGAGCGGGAGATCGCCGGGCTGGGGCGGGGGAGCCTCGTCGAGCCCGTCCACCAGCAGGACCACCGGCGTGCCAGGGGCGGTCTCGTCCCGGCGGCGGGCGGCGTTGACGAGTTGTTTGGCCAGCCAGCCGACGCTGTCGTGACCGGCCGGGAGCACCCCGCCGGGGGCGGACTCGGTGAGGTCCCAGCGGGCGATGAGCTGGGCGACCAGGTTGGTGCGCGCGGTTTCCGGGGCGGTGCCGCCGGGCAGCCGGGTCACGTGCGTCGGGTAGTCGCGGGTGAAGGCGAGGTAGGTGGCCAGCGCGGTCTTGCCCATCCCGGCCTCGGCCTCGATCAGCAGGTGGCCGCCGACCCGGTCCCGCACACAGCCCGCGATGAACTCGTCGATCTCCTCGATCAGCCAGCCACGCCCGGTGAACAGCCCGACCAGGTCAGCGGGGTTGCGCGGGTCCACCAGCCGGAGGTCGGCGGGCAGCAGGTCCAGGCCCAGGGTCGCCTCGCGGAGTTGCCGGAAGTCGCCGTGGAAGTGGATGTCCCTGGCCTGCACCACCGGACCGAAAACCTGGCCGCTGACCGTGTTCGTCACCTCGGCCTGCCCGGCCTCCTCCTGAGCCACACGTCACCTTGACATCCTCTCCGCCCTAAAGGAAGGAGATCTCCTCCACGCTGCGCGTGAACCACGCGGCGTCCGGGTGGGTTACCGCTTCACTGCGCGACGCCAGCACAGCTGCTGGTCTTACTCGCGCTCCACGGTCGTTTGAGTTGTCCGCCTGTCCGGCGGCCAACACGTTTTTGGCTGCGTTGATGTCCCGGTCGTGGCGGCTCCCACACAGACAGTCCCACGACCGGATCGACAGATCCATCTTGTCGCTGATCCGGCCACAGCCGGAGCACATGCGGGTGGACGGGAAGAACCGGTCCACCCTGGCGAACGTGCGCCCGTACCGGGCGGCCTTGTACTCCAGCATGCTGGTGAAGCTGGCCCAGCCCGCATCGTGCACAGACTTCGCGAGCCGGGGCCGGCCGAGACCGGCCACGCACAGATCCTCGACATAGACCGCTTGATTGTCGCGGATGATCGTCGTGGACAGCTTGTGGTGGAAGTCCCGGCGGGTGTCGGCCACCCGAGCATGGGCGCGGGCGAGCGCGACGACGGCCTTGCGGCGACGGTTCGAGCCCTTGGTCTTGCGCGAGAGAGCTTTCTGCAACTTGCCGAGCCTGCGGGCGGCCTGCCGCAGGAAACGCGGTGCGGCGACCTTCGTGCCGTCCGAGAGCACTGCGAAGTGGGTCAGCCCCAGATCGATCCCCACCGCGGAATCCGAGGATGGCAACGGATCCTCCGTCACCTGCACGACAAACGACGCGAAGTACCGGCCAGCCGCGTCCTTGATCACGGTGACGCTGGAGGGATCGGCAGGGAGCCGGCGGGACCAGCGCACGGGCAAGTCGCCGATCTTCGGCAGCCGCAGGCGGCCGTTGTCCAAGACCTTGAACCGGGCGTTCTTCGTGAAGCGGATGGCCTGCCGGTTGTCCTTGCGTGAGCGGAACCGTGGTGGTGCGACCTTGCGGCCCTTGCGCTTGCCCGACAGCGAGGCGAAGAAGTTGCGGTAGGCCACGTTCAGGTCGGCCAGGGCCTGCTGCAACACCACCGCGGACACCTCGGAAAGCCACACCCGCTCCAGCGTGCCCTTGGCCTGGGTGATGACCTGTTTGGACAGCTCGCCGTCGGACAGGTACGGCAGCCCGGCCTCACGGGCTTCCTGCCGTGCGCGCAGCGCGTCGTTGAACACCACCCGTGCGCAGCCGAACGCGCGGGCCAACGCGATCTGTTGGCCTGGCGTCGGTTTGACGCGGTAGTTGTACCGGAGCTGCACCACTCCATTCTATGGAGTTAGTTTCATGGCCGAGTTCAACGGCGAAGCCAACCACGTGCACCTGCTGGTCAACTTTCCATCCAAGGACGCCCTCTCGGAACTGGTCAACAGCCTCATGGGGGTGTCCTCCCGGAGGATGCTGCAGGAGTTTCCCGACCTGGTCGGTCACTACGGCACACTGGCCCGCATTCCGGTACCCGACCAGGGCCGCCGCGGTCAGAACAGGCCAGCCCGCTCGTCGACGGTGTGCGTTGGCGTGCCCAGGAACACCTCGGTCCCCTCGACGCCGTAGCCGATGTTGAGCGTGTCCAGCCGGTAGTTCCAGTCGCCGCTGCAACAGCTGACGAACCGGTAGTTGACCTGCCAGCGTAGCCATTCGCCCGGCCCGATCCGTCGCGCGGGCGGGCGTCGCCAGCGGCGCGGCATCCCGTACGGCGTCACTTCGAGCTGGATCCGCAGCAGCCCGTCGGCCTCCTGGAGCTTCACCGGCGGGTCCGGGAGGTCTTCATCCCGGATGTCGAAGCGCGGCTGGAAGTCGCTCCGCTCGTCCATCCGCACCTCGTGGGTGAACGGCGGCCGCCGGGCCGGGAGCGCGAACGCGGTCGGCGCGGCGTTGCGCAGGGTGGCTGCGGCACCGCCCCGGGACTGCTTGGTCCACGAGGTCTGAACGCACTGGACGATCGCCTGCATGGCCACATCCTCGGCCACCGCCTCGGGGCTCGCGACCGAATTTCCCCCGACCCGCTGACGTGAATTGGCGATGTTCTTACTCTGCGCTGTCCATCTCCTGTCCTGGCGCTAGCTCGCTCACCCGAAAGTGGAGTCAACACCCACTGAGCGGGACAGAGGAGAAGCAATGCGTCGTACCAGCAAGGGCGTTCGAGTCGCGGCGGTCAGCGCGGCGTTACTGGCCACCGTCACGGCCACCGCGTTCACCGGCACCGCGCTCGCCCAGCCCCAGCCCGCGAACGGCGCACCGGGCTGGGAGGTCGGCCTGCACGTTGGCAGCAGGCCGAGCGAGCGGGAGATCGCCGCGTTGTTCGAGAAGTGGAACGCCGCGCTGGCCACTGGCAAGCCGAACGTGGTGGCCGACCTCTACGCGCCCAACGCGGTGCTGCTGCCCACGGTGTCCAACGAGGTGCGCACCACCCGGGCCGGCATCGTGCGCTACTTCGAGACCTTCCTGACCAAGCGTCCCAGCGGCCGGATCCTCAGCTCCACCATCACCGTGCTGGATCGCAACACCGCCACCAGCAACGGCACCTACCGCTTCAGCTTCAACGACGGGTCCACTGTGGACGCTCGGTTCAGCTACGTCTACGAGAAGGTCGGCGGCCGGTGGCTGATCGTCACCCACCACTCCTCGGCGATGCCGGAGAAGTAACCCCGCGCCCCGCCGCCCGCAGGGTGATCCACACCGCCAGTCCGCCGCCGGGAGCCGGTGCCAGCCGCACGTTCCCGGCGGCGTCGGCGATCAGCTGCTTCACGATGGCCAGGCCCAGACCCGAGCCACCCCGGCCGGTCAGGCCCTGGCCACGCCAGAACCGGTCGAAGGCCCTCGCCCGTTCCGCCTCGGACAGGCCGGGACCCTGATCCAGCACCACCAGGGTCACCCGGTCGCCCTCGGCGGTGGCGCGCACGGTGACCGCGCCGCCGTCGGGGGAGACCTCGATCGCGTTGGAGAGCACGTTGTCCAGCACCTGTTCCAGGTGGCCGGGCGCGGCCAACGCGTGCGGGTCCTCCTCGGGCAGCTCGGCCAGCAGGCGCAGGCCGCGTTCGGCGGCCACCGGCGTCCACACCTCGAACCGGTCCCGGATCAGCTCGGCCACGCCCACCGGTTCCGGCGTGGCCACCTGGCCCTCGGCCTTGGCCAGCGCGAGCAAACCGTTGACCAGCCTGCTCATCCGCACCACCTCGGCGGTGGCGGTGTCCACGTCCTCGCGGGTGTGCTCGTCGGTGATCTCCTCGCCGATGTTGTCCAGGGACAGCCGCAACGCGGTCAGCGGGGTGCGCAGCTGGTGCGAGGCGTCGGCGACGAAGGCGCGTTGCGCGTCGACCAGGGTGCCGAGTCGTTGCGCGCCGGAGTTGAGGGTGCGGGCCAGGGTGCGGGTTTCCGGCGGGCCGGTCTCGGCCGAGCGGGCACGCAGGTCGCCGTCGCTGAACCGGGCGGCCATCGTGGTCAGCTCGCGCAGCGGCCGGGTCAGCCTGCGCGCGACCAGCACCCCGGCCGCGGCGGCCACCACCAGCACGCCGATGGCCAGGGCGGCGCGGAAACCCCAGATCTGCCACAGCCGCAGCTCCAGGGGGGCTTCCGGGTAGTGGACCCGTACCGACCCGGCCACGGTCCCGTCCGGCCTGCGGGCGGGGACGGTGAGCACCAGGGCGTCCGCGCCGAGCACGGGGGAGTGGGTCCACCGCGCGGAGTTGGTGCCTGCCTTGGCTTCCGGTGAGTCCGCGGGCAGCAGTTCGATCCGGCCCAGGGTTTGCTGCTGGTAGGCGCCTACCAATCGGTCGAGAGCCTGCCGGGAGGGTTCGTCGGGGGCGGCCAGCAGCAGGGCGACCGTGTCGGCCTCGCGGCGCACGGACAGCTCCAGGTCGCCTTCCAGCTGGGCGGTGAGGGTGAAGGCGACCGGCACGGTGAACGCGGCGATGGCCAGCGCGATGAGCAGCACGTAGCTGGCGACCAGCTGGCGGATCATGCGGAGACGACCAGCCGGAAGCCGACCCCGCGCACGGTCTCGATGGCGAAGGCGCCGGGGAACTTCCGCCGCAGCGAGCCGATGTGCACGTCCAGGGTCTTGGTGGGGCCGAACCAGTTGGCGTCCCAGACCGCTTCCATGATCTGTTCCCTGGTGAACACCGCGCCCGGTTCCTCGGTGAGGAAGGCCAGCAGGTCGTACTCCTTGGGCGTGAGCAACACCTCCGCTCCGTCCAAATAGGAGCGTCGGCCGCGCCGGTCCAGGGTGAGCTGGCCGTACCGGTCCGGCTGGGCCTGCGCGGCGGTGTCGGCGGGGCGGACCCGGCGCAGCACGGCCCGCATCCGGGCGATCACCTCGCGCACGCCGAAGGGTTTGGTGACGTAGTCGTCCGCGCCGATCTCCAGCCCGACCACCCGGTCGACCTCGTCGCTGCGCGCGCTGATCACGATGATCGGCACGTCCCCGCGGGCCCGCAGCTCCCGGCACACGTCCAGCCCGTCGGTGTCGGGCAGCCCGAGGTCCAGCAGCACCAGCTCCGCCTCGGCCGCGGCCAGCGCCTCGGCGCCGGTACGCACCCAGTCCACCTCGAAGCCGTAGCGGCGCAGGCCCCGGCGCAGCGATTCGGCGATCGGCTCGTCGTCCTCAACCAACAGCACTCGCACGCGCGCATCCTCGCACGTCCACGCCACCCCGGCTGACGTGCGTGGACAGGATCCGCGCGGCTACCGACCGGTCGGTCGGTAGCCGCGCGGATTCACGACAGCGCGCGGGTCTGCGTCAGACCAGGGCGGCCAGCGCGGTGGTGCGGGGGTGCGCGGGCAGCACCGCGCGCACCGGGTCCAGGCAGGCCGCCTCCGCCTCCCGCCGCAACAACGCCAGCAGCGCCGCCCTGGGCAGCACCTCGGTGACCGCCTGCACCGCTTCCCTGGATCGCGCCACCCACCGGTCCGCGCCGGGTTCGAGCAGCGCGAGGTGCGCGGCGGCCACCGCGGCCCGGATCGGGTGCGCCCGGCTCTGCCCGCACACCGCGCGGAAGGCGGCGCGGGCGGCGGTGGTCTCGCCGAGGCGGCGGTAGGCGATGCCGAGCAGGTTGGTGGCCGCGGCCCGCAGGTCGTCGGCGGCCAGCTCCTCGGCGATGCGCTGCACCGCGATCAGCCCACCGGCGGCCGCATCCGGGCTGAGCCGCAGATCGAGGTAGGCCAGGCGCAACTGGGCGTAGCCGCCCTTGACCGGGGTGTGCCCGGCCGCCGCGGTGTCCCTGGCCGCCGACCAGCGTGCGTGCGCCCGGGACAGCTGCCCGGCGTGCTCCTCGGCATCGCCGAGGCGGAGCTGGGCGTGCACGATGCCGAAGTGGTCGCCGGAGCGCACGGCGAAGGCCAGACCGCGCCCGGCCGCGGTGATCGCGGCGGCCGGATTGCCGTCGCCGCGGTGTTTTTCCGACCAGACGCCGTCCAGCACCGACCGCGGCCAGGGCCTGGTCTCGGTGGCCAGTGCGGTCTCCGCCTCGGCCAGGCAGGTCGCCGCCTCGGCCGGTGCACGCAGCCGCACCGCGAGCGCGGCCACCGCCACCGCGGTGCCGCGCTTGAGTTTCGGGTGGTCGGTGGTCAGCCACATCCGGCGCACCCGCTCGGCCGCGGCCCACGGATCGGCGAGCCTGCCGGAGAGCTTGCCGAACCAGCCAAGCCAGCTCAACGCCAGCGCGAGGGGATACTCGGCGTCAGGTTCGGCGAACGCGTCGTGGCAGTCCACCGCCCGCCCCAGCCACTCGCAGCCCTCGGCCTCCCGCCCGCTGATGTGCCAGAAATAGCCCAGCAGCGCGTGCAGCCTGAGCACGCGGGTACTGGCTTTGCGGCTGAGCAGCCAGCTGCTCGCGCCCCGCAGGTCCGGCAGCTCGTCCAGCACCCTGGTCATCAGCTCGTGCTGCCGCGGCCCGGCCAGCTGCTCGCCGACCTCGCTCGCCAGCGCCAGCATCGCCCGCGCGTGCCGGTCCCGCAGCTCGACCTCCCGTTCACCGTCCACAATGGACAATGCGTAGTCCCTTACCGTCTCCGGCATGCGGAAGCGGGTGCCGCCGGGCGCGGACACCGGGGTCAGCAGGGACCTGTCCACCAGCCGGGCCAGCACGCCGAGCACCTCGCCGGGCGGCAGATCCGGCTCCGCGCACACCAGTTCCGCGGCGGCCAGACTCGCCCCGCCGTGGAAGACCGACAGCGCCCCGAACACCCGCCGCTCCACCTCCGGCAGCAGTGCGTGACTCCAGTCCAGCACCACCGGCAGGGTGTGCTGCCGGGAAGTGTTGTCCAGCAAGCGGAATCGGTCATCCAGCTGGGCCTCGATCTCGGCCACCGGCAGCAGCCGGGTGTGGGCCGCGGCCAGTTCCACCGCCAGCGGCAACCCGTCCAGCCGCGCGCACACCCGCTGGATCGCCGCACTGGTGACCGCGTCACCCGGCAGCACCCGCGACCCGGCCCGGTCCCGGAACAGCTCGGCCGCGGCCGCCACCGGCAATGGCCGCAGCGGGGCGAGTCGTTCCCCGGCCACGGACAGGGCCTCGCGGCTGGTGGCCAGCACCCGCAACCGCGGGCAGTGTCCGAGCAGGGTGTGCACCACCGCGGCCGCGTCGGCCGGCACGTGCTCGCAGTTGTCGAGCAGTAGCAACAGATCCCGGTCCCGCAGGTAGGCCAGCAGCCGGTCAAGGCCGGGTCCGGCGGGCCCGCTGCCAGTGTCGCCTTCCTCGGGCAGCAGGGCGGCGGTGATCGCCTCGGCGACTTGGCCGTTCCTGGGCAACGCGGCCAGTTCCACCAGCCACACCCCGTCCGGGTACCGCCCACGCGAGCGGTGCGCCACCTCGTGCGCGGTACGGGTCTTGCCCACCCCGCCGGGCCCGCACAGTGTGACCAGGCGATGCCGGTCGAGCAACCCGGTCAGCCCGGCCAGCTCGTGCTCCCGCCCGATGAGCCCGCCCGGCGACTGTGGCAGATTTCCTTGCCGCCTGGGCGATTCACCGTGTTCGGCCCGCAGGATGTCCAGGTGCAGCTGCCGCGGTTCCGTGCCCGGCTCGACCCCGAGTTCCTCGGCCAGCCGCTCCCGCAGACAGTCGTAGACGTGCAGTGCCTCGGGCCTGCGCCCGGCCCGGTGCAAGGCGGTCATCAACTGCCCGGCCAGCCGCTCCCGCAGCGGGTGCTGGGTGGTCAGCGCGGCCAGCTCGGGGATCAGCGCCGCGTGCTCGCCCAGCGCCAGCTCCGCCTCGGCCACCGCCTCCACCGCGGTCAGCCGCGCTTCGGTCAGCCGCGCGCGTTCCCCACCGGCCAGGTCCAGCCCGGCCAGCGCCGGTCCCCGCCAGCGGTTCAGCGCGGCCCGCAGGACGGTGGCGGCCGCGTAGTGCCTGCCCAGGGCCAGTTCCGCCCTGCCCGTGGCGAGGTCGGCGGCGAACTCGGCCACGTCCAGCTCACCCGGCCGCACCACCAGCCGGTACCCGCCGGGCTCGGACAGCAACCGCGGCTCCAGGTCCACAGTGGACAGTGCGGCGCGCAGCTTGCCGACCTGTACCAGCAGCGCGTTCACCGGATCCTTGGCAGTCCCGTCCGCCCACACCGTCTCCAGCAACCGGGCCCGCGTCAGCACCGCGGGCGCGGCCAGTGCCAGCAGCGCCAGCACCGCCCTGGCCCGCGCCCCTGGCAGCGCGATGGGCCGGTCCGCCGAGTCGAGCACGGCCACCGGACCCAGGAGCTGAAAGCGCATTCCCGGGAGTATTCACAGCCATCGGTGAGAGCGCTACCATGGCCCTGACCTGCAACGAAAAGTCTGATCCAGGTCAGGGATCGGTGATCGTCCGCTGGCCGAGCGTGACGGCGTGAGCCGACCTCACCGGGTCCGCGCCGCGGCCACTCCCGGCCGGCTGAACCGCCGCATGATCGGCCGTTCCCAGCCCACGTAGAGCAACGAGGCCACCCCCAGCGCCAGCACAAAACACCCCACCAGCACCAGCACCCCGAGCCCGACCGAGCCCGGCCCGGCGAACTGCTGCACGGTGTAGGTCACCGTGCCCAGGATCATCGCGTGCGTCAGGTAGAACGCGTAGGTGGTGTCGCCAAGGAACACCAAGGTCCGCCCCCGCAACGGCGAGAACGACCCCTCCACATCCGCCCTGGCCAGCGCGGTGGTCAGCAAGGCCAGCGGAATGGTCCACATCGCCACCTGGGTGAACACCGGCGGCAGCCACAGACTCGGCACGTAACAGGCCACCAGCACCGCGGTCGAGGCGCCCAGGCCGATCCGCGGCGCCAGGCCCAGCAACAACATCCGCGCGCACAGCATGCCGAGCAGGAACTCCAGCGCCCGGGTGGGCGGGAAGTGGGTGGAGAACCACAGCTCGTACAACCCGATCTCGGTGCTCGCGATCGGCTTCGGCCCGACCGGGATGACGAAGTGGGAGAGCAGCGGAATGGCGATCGTGGCCGCCACCACACCCGCCAGCCAGCGGCCAAGGTTGCCCGGCCGGATCCGGCAGATCCAGTGGTGCAGCAACGAGAACAGGGCGTAGAAGAGCAGTTCGCAGGACAGTGTCCAGCTGACCGCGTTCATGCTGGTCATCAGCTGGTAGTTCGGCCACCAGCCGTGCAGCAGCAACAGGTTGGGCAGCCACAGCCAGAGCGCGGGCAGCCCGGCCAGCAACGCGGTCACCCCGAACAACAGCACGTGGTTGGGGTAGATCTTGAAGAATCGCCTGCGCCAGAACCGCTTCAGCGAGTCTCCCGGCGGCGCCACATAGGTGAGCACGAACCCGCTGAGGATGAAGAAGAAGGACACCCCCACCGAACCCAGGTTGATCGCCACCGCCCGGTACCCCGCCAGCACCGCCTCATCCGCCAGCACGTTCACGAAGATCCCATGCGTGGCGAAGACCAGCACCGCGGCCACGAACCGCATTCCGGTCAGCGAGGGCAACCGGATGTGCTGCCTCGCCATCACCTGGACCGGGCTCGCGGGCACAGCGCCCAAGGGACACCTCCGGTGAATACGAGCGACTGGGCGTCACCGTACTCAGCGGTGCTGGCGGCGGACTTGGCGCGGGCCTGCACCTCCGGGCGCCGGGGTGCAGGATCAGTGCAGCAGTGGACTCAGGCGCCCGGCGGGATCGGTTTGGCGCGCAGGGCCTCGGCCACCGCGCACAGGTTGGCCGCCATCGTGCGGGCCGTGCGGTGCGACCACTTGTGCCCCTCCTCGGTGTCCGAATAGGACGGTCCGGGGCCGGGGCCGCGGTTCCAGTACGTCCAGGCCTGGCCGGGGATGGTGTAGCCGATGTCGGCCAGCCCGCCGCTGACCTCGCTGATCACGTGGTGCGCGCCGTCCTCGTTGCCGGTGACCACCACGCCCGCGACCCGGTTGTAGGCCACCGGCCGCTCCACCGCGTCGGTCTCGGAGATCATCGCGTCCATGCGTTCCAGCACCCGCTGGGCGATCGAGGAGGGGCGGCCCACCCAGGTCGGGGTGGCGATGACGAGGATCTCGGCGGCCAGCAGCTTCTGGTGGATGGCGGGCCACTCGTCGCCGGCGCCCTCGTCGGTGCTGACCCCTGGCAGCACCTGGTGGTCGACCACCCGGACCACATCCACCTCTACCGACCGTTCGGTCAGCGCGCTGACCACCACGTTGGCCAGCAGTTCGGTGTTGGACACCGCCGGTGACTTCTTCAGGGTGCAGTTGAGAACCAGTGCTCGCATGCGCCCCGGATACCCGCCCCCGCCCCGGCGAACCCTGCCCGCCACCCCGCTCTCCGGCCAGGCCGAAGGCCCCGGCACGATCAGCTGCCGGGGCCTTCGGTCCTCTGCTAGAGGCGGTACTGCGGCGGATCGCCCGGCTTGGGCGTTCCGGCCGGGCCGGGGACCTCCGGCCGCGGCGCGGTCACCCCGTGCGGTCTGGGCTCACCGACCTGCGGCGGCTCACCGATCTGCGGGGAACGCGGCACATCCCCCTCCCAGGCCCCGGTCTCGACGCCCCGGCTCTCGATGAACTCCTTGAAGCGCTCCAGATCACCGGTCACCCGGTGCTGCACGACGCCGAGCGCGGCGCCTGCCTTCTCGGTCAGCGTCTCGGGGTGGTACTCCATCTGCAGATGCACCCGCGTGCTGTGCTCGTCCAGCCGGTGGAAGGTGACCACCCCGCCATGCGGCGGACCGTCCACTGTGGACCAGGCGATTCGCTCGTCCTGGTGCTGTTCGGTCACTTCGGCGTCGAACTCCCGTTCCACCCCGCCGATCTTGGTCTTCCAGTGCGTGCGGGTGGGGGTCAGCTGGGTGATCCGCTCAACGCCTTCCATGAAGCGCGGGAAGGTCTCGAACTGGGTCCACTGGTTGTAGGCGGTGCTCACCGGCACGTCCACGTCCACGGACTTCTCGATGGTCGTCACGGCATCTCCTTGAGTTGGCGTGGTCGACCCAGGTGTACCCGGTCCGGTCCGGGCTACACGTTCGCGCCGTACCCGGTGAGCTTGCCTGGGTTGAGCATCCAGTAGATCTCGTGGATGCCCTCGGCCGAGGCCGCCACCGTGATCATCGCGAACGTCTCGCCGTCCCGCCGCAGCACCGCCGCGGTGTGCCCGTTGGCGGCGGCCCACTCGACCTGCACCCCAACCCAGAACCGGGTGTGGAACGCGCGCACGAACTTGGCCACGATGGGCGCGGTGCGCACCGGGATGCGCGCGGCGCGGGCCACCCCGCCGCCGTCGGAGTAACTGACCACGTCGGCGGCGAAGAGTTCTTCCAGGGCAAGCAGATCGCCTTCGCGGGCGGCGGCCACGAAGGCGGTGAGCAGGCGGCGTTGTTCGGGTGCGCTGGCGGGGGTGCGCCGTTGTTCGGCCAGCTGGCGGCGGGCCCGGCTGACCAGCTGGCGGGCCGAGGTCTCGGTGGCCTGGATGATCTCGGCGATCTGCGGGTAGGGATAGCCGAATGCCTCGCGCAGCACGTAGGCGGCGCGCTGGGTGGGGGTGAGTTTCTCCAGCAGCAGCAGGACGGCGAGTTCCAGGGCGGAGTCCGCTTCGGCGCCCAGTTGCGGGTCGGCGGTGGTGTCGATGGGCTCGGGCAGCCACTGGCCGGGGTAGGTCTCGTGCCGGGTTTTGGCGCTGCGGCCGGCGTTGATGGCCAGCCGGGTGGTGGCGGTGGCCAGGTAGGCGGCGGGGTTGAGCACGGCCGCGCGGTCGCAGGTCTGCCAGCGCAGCCAGACCTCCTGCACCAGGTCCTCGGCGTCCTGGGCACTGCCCAGCATGCGGTAGGCGATGCCGAACAACCGCGGCCGCACCTCGGTGAAGACGGCGGAGGCCTGGTCGAGGTCCGCGTTCGCGGTCTCCGGCATGGCTGCGAAGTCCTCCCGCTCACCTGCGCGCGGCACCTGCGTGATCCACAACACCACTCACCTCGATCCTACTCGCGGAGCCCTGTCGATCATTGCCTCGATGGGGTGATGCCGGGGACACGGAACCGGAAGGCGCGCACCCACGGGTGGCTCCGTGCCCCCGGCATCAGCTGGGGGGAATCAGGGCTGGGGCGCGCGGAGATGCTTGCGCTGGGCCAGTTCCTCGGGACTGACCAGGGTGAGGATGGGCTGGCCCGGCGCGCAGAACAGGGTCACCGCGAACACGGCCTCGGTGTCCGCCAGGTTGTTGGCGCCGCGGTAGTGGATCACGTCGCCGCCGGGCTCCCAGAACGCCTCGCCCGCCCTGATTACCCGCTCCGGCTCGCCCTCCAGCTCGAAGATGATCTCGCCTTGGACCACGTAACCGTAGGCGGGACCGGCGTGGCGGTGCGGGGGAGCGCCGGGGCTGCCAGGGGGCAGGGTGATCCGCAGGGCCATCGCCTCGGCGCCCGCCGGGATCGGCGGCGGACCGGGCACGGTGCCGATGACCTCGATCACCGGTTGCGGGCCGGAGGTGCCGGGGTTGGGCAGGGTGTGTCCGTGGTCGGTGCTCATTGGTGTTCCACCTCGGTTTTTTGGGCATGACAAATAACGGCGGCTACTGTGATAGCGCTTTCCGGCGGTCACTCAGGGCAGGCCGGAAAAGTAGCTGGCGCGGATGTGTCCTTTGAGGACGGATCAGTCCAAAGCGGACCGGACGATGCGGCGGACCGCGGGCTCCTCGTCCAGTTCGGCCTGGATGTCGGCCAGGGTCTGACTCGCCAGCGCCTCGTGCCAGGCCCGCTCAGCCCGGCGCATGGCCGATTTCACCTGACACGGTCCGGTCGGCCGGGGGCTCAGCTCGCCGATCCGGCCACCGCAGCGGATCTCCTCGCAGCGGAAGAGTGGCTCCTCGCCCTCGATGGCCAGCACCACGTCGAGCAGGGTGATCTCCTCGACCGGCTTGGCCAGGCTGAACCCGCCGTGCGGACCCGAGGAGGAGTGCAGCAGCCCGGCCTTGACCAGCAGCTGGAGCTGCTTGTTCAGGTAGGCGGGCGGCAGACCGTGGGCGCGGGCGAGCTGCGGGGTGCCCAGTGCCCTGGATTCCGCCATGTTCAGGTTGAGCAGCGTGTGCACTGCCCACTCCACGCCCTTGCCCATTCTCATCTCGCCCACAGTGTAGGTCCGGGATCACCACGGCGTGGCCTCCGCCCATGGCCCGGTCAGCCCGTCGCCGGGCGTCGACACCCTCCGCATGGTCGCTCCCCTCGCTCGCCGGATCTAACCTGGATAGTGAATGTCCAGGTTAGGAAAAGTCAAGTGCCCTGCGCTGTCACAACCAGGCGGGCTGCGCTGTCTTGGCTGGTAGAGCACGGAGCGTCCCGGAACCGCCGGGAGGCGAGCACAAGGGAGCAGTCATGAAGGTCGTCGTGATCGGCGGAACCGGTCTGATCGGGTCCACCGTCGTTGCCCGGCTGGCTGAACACGGCCACGACCCGGTCGCCGCCGCGCCCAACACCGGCGTGAACACCATCACCGGCGAGGGCCTCAACGAGGTCCTGGCCGGCGCGGACGTGGTGGTCGACGTCTCGAACTCGCCCTCCTTCGCCGACGATGATGTGCTCGCCTTCTTCCGCACCGCCACCACCAACCTGATCGACGCGGCCAAGGACGCCGGAGTCGGGCACTATGTGGCGCTGTCCGTGGTCGGCGCCGAGCGCACCCCCGACTCCGGCTATATGCGGGCGAAAGTGGCCCAGGAGAAGCTGATCCGCGACTCCGGGCTGCCCTACTCGCTGGTGCACGCCACCCAGTTCTTCGAGTTCGCCGCGGGCATCGCGGACTCCGCGACCGTCGACGGCGTGGTCACCCTGCCCGACGGCGGCGTGCAGCCGGTGGCCGCGGCCGAGGTCTCCGCCGCGGTGGCCCGGACCTCGGTCGGCGCGCCACTGAACGGCGTGGTGGAGATCGGCGGCCCCGAGGTCTTCGGCATGGACGGCTGGATCCGCACCGTGCTCGCCGCTCGCGAGGACGACCGCAAGGTGCTCACCGACCCGAGCGCCCGCTACTTCGGCACCCAGCTGACGGAGAAGACCCTGCTGCCCGCCGAGGGTTCGCTGCTCGGGCAGATCACGCTGTCGGACTGGCTGGCCAAGTGAGTAGTCCCCGCGCGGGCGGCCGCCGCCCGCGCGGGTCCGCCGCCTTCTGAACGGAGAACCTCATGAGCCACCCCGCCGAGATCCAGCTGGCCACCTCCGTGCTCGTCATCGGCACCGGTGGCGCCGGGCTGCGGGCCGCGATCGAACTGGCCGAACGCGGCATCGACGTGCTCGTGCTCGGCAAACGCGCCAAGGCCGACGCGCACACCACCCTTGCCGCCGGTGGGATCAACGCGGCACTGTCCACAATGGATGCAGAGGACAGCTGGCAGCAGCACGCCGCGGACACCATCAAGGAGAGCTACCTGCTCGCGCACCCGGAGACGGTGCGCATCGTCACCGAGAACGCCGCCCGCGGCATCGAGGACCTGGAACGCTGGGGCATGCCCTTCGCCCGCGAGGCCGACGGCCGGATCTCCCAACGGTTCTTCGGTGCGCACACCCACCGGCGCACCGCCTTCGCCGGTGACTACACCGGTCTGGAGATCCAGCGCACCCTGGTCAACCGGGCCGCCCAGCTGGACATCCCGGTGCTGGACCGCTGTTACGTGACCCGGATCCTGGTGCGGGACAACGTGGTCTTCGGCGCCTACGGCTTCGACCAGGAAACCGGCGCCCGCTATCTCATCCACGCCGACGCGGTGGTGCTGGCCGCGGGCGGGCACACCCGGATCTGGCGCCGCACCTCCTCCCGCCGCGATGAGAACACCGGCGACTCCTTCCGGCTGGCCGTGCTGGCCGGTGGCCGCATCCGCGACCCCGAACTGGTCCAGTTCCACCCCTCCGGCCTGATCGAACCCGAATCCGCCGCGGGCACCCTGGTCTCCGAGGCCGCCCGCGGCGAGGGCGGCATCCTGCGCAACGCGCTGGGCGAGCGGTTCATGGAACGCTACGACCCGGTGCGCCGCGAACTGTCCACAAGGGACAGAGTCGCGCTGGCCGCCTACACCGAGATCAAGGCAGGCCGCGGCACACCCCAAGGCGGCGTGTGGCTGGACGTCTCGCACCTGCCACGCGAGACGATCATGCGCAGGCTGCCGAGGGTGTACCAGACCCTGCTCGAACTCCAGATGCTCGACATCACCAGGACTCCCATCGAGATCGCGCCCACCGCGCACTACTCGATGGGCGGGGTGTGGGTCCGCCCGGAGGACCACGGCACCGGTGTGGAGGGCCTCTACGCCATCGGCGAGGCGGCCAGCGGCCTGCACGGCGCCAACCGGCTCGGCGGCAACTCGCTGATCGAACTCCTGGTCTACGGCCGGATCGTGGGCGAGACCGCGGCCAAGTACTCGGCCAACCTGGGCGCGCAACAACGCTGCGCCCTCGCCCTGGCCGAAGCCCGCGCCGAGGTGGACGAGCTGCTGGCCGCCGACGGCCCGGAGAACATCCGTGCCCTGCAACGCGGTCTGCGCGACATCATGACCGAACACGCCGGCGTGGTCCGCGACGAACTGGGCCTGGTCGAGGGCCTGATCCGGCTCGGCGAGATCGAGGCCAGCACCCGGGACCTCGGCGTTCACCCGGATCTGGCCGGGTACCAGGACCTCGCGCACGCCTTCGACCTCAAGGCCTCCCTGCTGGCCGCCCGCGCCACCCTGGAGGCCGCGCTGGAACGCCGGGAAACCCGCGGCTGCCACAACCGCTCGGACTTCCCGGCCCTCGATCCGACCCAGCGGGTGAACCTGGTGTGGTCAGGCCCGGGGAAGATCACCCGCGAGCCGATCCCACCGGTGCCCGCGGAGATCGCCGCGCTCATGCGGGAGGTCAGCAGCGAGGGCAAACTGGTCGAATGAGCCGAGGTGGCGCGGGCACCGTCTCCCTAATGGCCCAACCGTCACACCCGAATCGGTGATATCGGGAAACAAGAATTAGTCAGATAATCTGTCGATGTCTGAAAATACGGGGAATGGCCGACCTCAGTCAGATGTTGTGGAATCTTTACCCAGTGTACTGGTGGTGGGCGCCGGGATCGCCGGACTGACTGCCGCTGAATTGTTACACGAATTAGGTTACCCAGTTACCGTCCTGGAGGCGCGCGACCGCGTCGGTGGCCGGATCTGGACCGACCAGGACGGCGTTGACCTGGGCGCGCACTGGATTCACGGCACCGACGGAAACCCGATCACCGAGCTGGTGGAAAAGCTGGGCATCCCGTACAGCTATATCGGCGGGGACAGCTCCTACACCGGCGGATTCGACAATCTCGACCTGTTCGGCGCCGACCAGAGTCGAGCCAAGCACAGCCGCAAGAGCCACACCCTGGAACTGGCCGACGGCGTGCTGCACGAACTGGAACAACGCGCCGAGACCGCGCGCAAAAAAGACCACCCCGATCTCCCACTCGGCGAAGCCATCGCACAAATCCTGACCGAACGGCAACTCGCACCCGAGGACGAACAGGCGGTCCGCTACCACCTCAACGTGATCCTGCGCGAGGATGTGGCCGAGGACCCCGGGAAACTCTCCTTCAAATTCTGGGAGGACGGCTACCTGGTCTACGGCTATGGCGACAGCGTCCTGCACGCGGGCTACCAGTCGGTGGTCACCGCGCTCGCCGAGGGACTCGACGTCCGGCTGGGCCACATCGTGCGCCGGATCAGCGCGGACAACGGCGCCGGGCCGGTGCGGGTCAGCACCGACCAAGGCGAGTTCACCGCGGACAAGGTGCTGGTCACCCTGCCGCTGGGCGTGCTCAAGGCCGCGTCGGTGACCTTCGACCCGCCGCTGCCCGAGACCAAGCAGTCGGCCATCGACCGGCTCGGCTTCGGCACCCTGAACAAGATCGCCCTGCATTTCGACGAAGCGTTCTGGCCGCAGGAGCAGTACGTCTTCGGCTACCTCTGCCGCGATACCGATCGCTACCCGACCGTCGTCATCAGCATGTGGAAATCACACGGCAAACCCATTCTGGTGCTGCTGCTCGGCGCCTCCCTCGGCCGCGAACTGGAGACCTGGTCCGACGAACAGGTCGCCGACTACGGCACCACCATCGTCCGGGACATCTTCGGCGCCACCGCACCCGCGCCCGGACACGTCTCCCGCACCGGCTGGTCCAGCGACCCCTTCGCCAGGGGCGCCTACACCTGCGTCGGCGTCAACGCCTCACCCAAGGACATGGGCACGCTCGCCGAACCGGTCGGCGACCACTTGTTCTTCGCCGGTGAGGGCACCAATGCCTATCACTGGGGCTGCGTGCACAGCGCGTACGAATCCGGCCGCCGCGAAGCCGCCCGGATCAGCGGGGATTCCAGTCTCTACGCCCCGCCGAGCACCGGCACCTCGCGTCGGCAGGCCCGCGATATCGACCGCATGAAACGGTTCGCGCGCCTGCGGATGACCCACATCACCGACCGCGAACTCCAGGACCGGGTGACCTGCCTGCGCACCAGCGTGGACCCGTTCGGCGTGCACCTGTTCGAGGCCCTGGTCGACGCCGAGGTGGAAACCCTCGCCTCGATGTTCGACGAGATCCCCTTTGTCGCGGGCGATGCCATCTGCCGCGAGGACGATGAGGCACACGGCGTGTACCTGGTCGCCAGCGGCGAGGTCGAGGTCGATTTCGGCGGCATCTACGAACGCGCGGTGCTGGGTCGCGGCGCCCTGCTCGGCCATTACGACCTGTTCTTCAACGCCCGCACCACCTCGGTCACCGCGGTCAGCGAGCACGTGGTGATGTTCTACCTCGACCACTACCGCTACCAGATCTTCCTCTACGCCTTCCCGGACGTGCTGATGCTGATGATGTCCGACCTGGTCACCCGGTGGGAGCAACTGGAAAGCGCGCTCGGCTCGTCCACCCTCGCCGGGGTGAAACGCGAGTCCGGACTCCGCCCGGTCACCCCGTTGCCCGACGCCTCCTAGCCCGGAAGGCTGCCCCGGCTCACGCGCAATCCGCCAGGGCCGGGGCAGCGTTGCGGGCTAAGGTCCGCATCATGCTCGCGTTGACCGTTGCGTCCGTCCCCCCGCACGTCGCACTGACCACGGTCGCCGACCCCACGCCGTTGCCGGACCAGGCACTCGTCCGGGTCAAGGCGTTCTCGCTCAATCGCGGCGAAGTCCTCGGCCTGCCCAACCGCCCGGAAGGTTCGGTCACGGGCTGGGACGCGGCAGGCGTGGTGGAACAGGCCGCGGCGGACGGCAGTGGGCCCGCGGCGGGAACCCGGGTGGTCGGCCTGGTCAGGGTCGGCGCCTGGGCCGAACTCGCCGTGATCCCCACCAACAGGCTGACGGCGATCCCGGACGGTGTGTCCTACGCCCAGGCGTCCACCCTGCCCACCGCGGGCGTGACCGCGTTGCGCTCGCTGGAGATCGGCGGCCTGCTGCTGGCCAAGCGAGTGCTGATCACCGGCGCGACCGGGGGAGTCGGCCGGATGGCGGTGCAACTGGCCAGCCTCAGCGGCGCCCACGTCACCGCGCTCGTCCGTGATCTCGCGGCGGAGCCGTTGCTGCGGCGCCTGGGCGCGAGTGCGGTAGTGGACGCCTTGACCGAGGACTTCGACCTGATCGTGGAAGGCGTCGGCGGCCCCACCCTCGGCACGGCCATCGAACACCTGGCCCCACGCGGCATCCTGGTCAACATCGCGACCCTGGACCCCGCGGAGTCCGTCAGCTTCCGGATGTCCCGCTTCACCCGCTCGCCCGGCGCGCGCATCCACACCTTCACCAGCTTCGACGAGACCGCCGCCCACGACAGCGGAACAAGCGACCTCATCCGCCTCAGCACCCTGGTCGCGGACGGCAGGCTCGACTGCCAGATCGAACTCGAAGACTCCTGGCGCGCCATCGCCGAGGCGATCGACGCCCTGCTCAGCCGCCGGGTCGGCGGCAAGGTCGTCCTGCACATCGACTGACCACGCTGGTTGGCGGTGCTGAGCGCAGGACGGCCTGGCATGTGGACAGGGCCAGGCGGCTGCTGGAGGCGGAACCGGCCAGGGGCGCAACTTCCTGACAACAAATCGTCCACAACCGTTGGCAACACTGGTCGCAGTACCCCTCCGCACCCGAGGAAGTCCTATGTTGCAACGCCGTCACGTCCTGCGCGCCTCCGTGGCCGCCTTCACCGTGGTGCTGGCCGCGGCCTGTGCCCTGGGCACCGCCACCAGCGACCCGATTCCGTCCAGCAGCAGCACTTCCGCCCCGATCGGGGCCGGGCCCACCGACGGCGTGACCCGGGCCGAACTCCAGCGGTTCCCGGCCCCGGCCAAGGGCTGGGAGATCGTGCAGACGCTGGTGGAGATCCCCGAGGGCAAGGAATCCGGCAGGCATTCCCATCCAGGGCCGGAGATCGGCTACATCATCCAGGGCGAGGTCTCGATCGAGTTCGACGACCGGCCCGCGCTGCGCCTGCACTCCGGGGATCCGTTCCACATCCCGCCGAACGTGGTGCACAACGCCCGCAACGTCGGCAAGGTGCGCACCAAGATGCTGTCCAGCTACGTGATCGAAGAGGGCAAACCGTTGGTGCACATGCACTGACCGCCGGTGGCCGGACCGGTCCCGGGACGCGGTCCGGCCTGCTCAGGCCGGGCTGGGCTGCAGGGCCGCGCCGAGTTCGGTGCGTGAGGTGATGCCGAGTTTGGGGAAGATCCGGTGCAGGTGCGTGCTCACCGTCCGGTGGGACAGGTACAGCCGCTCGCCGATCTCCCGGTTGGTCAGCCCGTCCGCGGCCAGGCGGGCGATGTTCAGCTCGTGCGCGGTCAGCTCGTGGTAGGCGTCCTCGCGGGGTTCCGGACTGGCCTCGCCGGTGGCGCGCAGGTCCCGGCGGGCGCGTTCGCTCCAGCCGGGCATGCCCAGGGCGTCGAAGGTTTCCCGGGCCGCGCGCAGGTACGGGCGGGAATCGGCTGGGCGGCGCTGGCGGCGCAACCACTCCCCGAAGGCGAGCTGGAGCCGGCCACGTTCCAGCGGCCACCGGGTCAGATCCGCTTCCAGCGCGGTCCGGAACAGGCTTTCCGCCCGGTCGTCGGCGGCGAGCACGGCCCTGGCATAGCGCAGGCCGATGGTCAGCGCGGGCGAGGACGTGGACAGCGCGGCCGACTCCAGTTCGGCCACGATCTTGCGCACCTCATCGGCCTGATCACAGCGCAGGCCCGCCTCGGCCAGTTCCGGCAACAGGTAGCAGCGCAGCGCGAGCTGATAGGCGGGATCGGCCGGATCGTGCACCCGGCGCAGCGCGAGGAAGGCGTCCAGGTACCGTCCAGCGCCGAGCGCGGCGATGCCCCTGGCCAGTTGCACCTTGGCCAGCACCGGCCGGGCCGCGGCCGCCAGTCCCACCTGTTCCGCTTCCGCGGCAAGGGTTTCCGCCTGCTCGTACTCCCCGCGCAGCGCGCAGATCTCCGCCTGCACCGCGCGGGCCAGGCCGTACATGTAGGGCTGCCGGGTTTCCCTGGCCAGCTGGGCGGCCTCCTCGGCGGCGGGCGCGGCGGTGAGCAGATCGCCCAGTCGCACGCAGCTCCACGCCTGCACCGCCAGCGCCCTGGCGACCAGGGCGAGTTTGCCCTCGGCCCGCAGACCCGGTTGCGCCGCCGCGGAGAACCGCGCGGATTCGGTCAGCGCGCCCACCTGCAGCGCCGCGCTGCTCAGATACCGGTAGGTCACCGGATCGCCGCCGACCTCGGCCGCCAGCTCCCGCAGGCGCGCGACCACCACATCGCCGCGCTCGATCGGGGCCACGTAGGCGGTGATCGCCACCAGCCGCGGATCCCGCGCCGGGATCGGCAGCCGGTCGGCCACGCCGATGATCCGCTCCCGGACCGCACTGCCCGGCTCGACCCAGAAACACCGCATCGCGGTACCCCAGAAGATCCGCATCGCCAGGTCGAGGTCGCCGTCGGCCAGCACCTGCTCGACCAGGGTGAGCAGTTCGCCGGGACCGGTCGCGCCCTCGCTGACCCCGTCGTCGAAGGCACTGGGCAGCCAGGCGGCCAGCGCGCGTTGCCGGGCGGTCAGCGGCAGCGCGCGGACCTCGGCCAGTACCCGGTCCACGATGTCCCGGCGACCGGAGTCCACCGCGAGTTCGGCCGCCCGCAACAGCCGCCGCACCCGGTCCGCCGGATCTTCGCTCAGCTGCGCGGCACGTTCCAGCGCGCTGATCGCGGTCGCCACCCCGCCGCGGCGCTGGGCGCGGTCCGCGGTCGCCTCCAGGTCGGCGGCCACCTGCTCGTCCGGGCCCAGGGTGGCCGCGGCCCGGTGCCAGGCCCGCCGGTCCGGCTGACCGGAGAGGACCTCGGCCAGCGCCCGGTGCGCGGCCTGCCGCTGGCCGAGATCGGCGGTCTGGGCGATGGCCGAGCGGACCAGCGGATGGCGGAACTCGACCGCGCCGGTGTCCAGGGTGATCAGCCCGGCCTCGGCGGCCGGCCGCAACACCGCCACGCCCGTCTCGGGCTGGAGTCCGGCCGCGGCCAGGATCTCGGCCAGTGCGCCGTGCTCGTGCAGGGCCGCGATCAGCAGGCAGTGCCGGGTGGCGGCGGGCAGGGCGTCCGCGCGGGCGGCGAAGGCCCGCTCCAGCCGAGGGGTCAGCGGCAGCGGGCTGGTTTCCGTTGCGGTGGAAGGAAGTTCGGTGAGCGCCAGTGGGTTGCCCTCGGCCTGGGCGAGCACCCGGGCGCGGGCCGGTGCGGGCAGGTCGGGGGCAACGCGGTCGAGCAGTTCGGCGGCGGCCTCGGCCGATAGCCGGTCCAGGGCGAGTTCGGGCAGGCCCGCGCTGGTGAGCGCGGACGGCTCGCCGGTGCGGCGGGTGGCGATCAGCACCGCGGGTTCGGAGCACAGCCGCCGGGCCACGAAGGTCAGCACCTCCTGACTGGCCTGGTCCAGCCACTGCACGTCGTCCAGCAGCACGGCCAGGGGTGCGGTCTCGGCCAGCAGGTTCACCACCGCCAGCCCGACCAGGGACACCTCCGGCGCGGGGCCGTCGGCCAGGCCGAGCGCGGTGCCGAGCGCGGCCCGCTGACCTGCGGGCAGCCCGCTCAGCCCGGCGCGGACGGGGTAGAGCACCTGGTGCAGCCCGGCGAAGGGCACCTGCTGTTCGGACTGCACCCCGTTCGCCGCCAGGACCCGCAGCCCCGCGCTCGCGCAGTGCGCCCTGACCTCGGCCAGCAGCGCGGATTTGCCCGCGCCGGGCGCGCCGGAGAGCAGCAGGGCCCCACCTCGGCGCGGGATGTCCTCGATCAATCCGGCCAGGTGTTCGAGTTCTGCTTGCCGTCCGATCAGGGACAACGCGGCTCCTCCTCGCGGCAGGCCTGCCCAGCCGGCGGGCAGGCTGCCCCCAGTATCGACCCAAACACCGGGTGACGTGCGAATTCCGGGCGCCGACCGACCGTTCGGTAAGGAGACCGCAAGATTTACTTGACAGCCGGGGACCCGGTCAGCGCGTGATCGACAAGACTGGGTGGATGGAGTTCTTCTGCTACCACCGCGACCGGCCCGGCTCGATGCCACTGCGGATGGAGCTGCTGGCGGCGCACTGGTCCTATATGGACCGCTTCGCCGAGCAGATGATCGCCCGCGGCCCGACCCTGGACGGCGACACCGCCACCGGCAGCCTGCACATCCTCGATCTGCCTGATCAGGCCGCCGCCCGCGCGTTCGCCTTCGACGAGCCCGGCTACCAGGCCGGGGCCTACCGGGATGTGCTGCTGCGCCGGTGGCAGAACCGGCTGGGGCGCACGATGTGGGAGTTCCCTGGTGGCCGCACCGGCGGCGACCGCTACCTGGTGCTCGGCTTCGGCGAGGGCGAGCCTGCTGACCTAGCCGTGCCGGAGCAGGCCGGGCTGATCGCCTACGGCCCACTGCTCTCCGATGACGGCGCCAGCTGGCTGGGCACGGCGGCGCTGCTGGTGGCCGCGGACCCAGCCGCGGCGCGGGCCGTGCTGACCCCGGACCGGTACGCCGCCATCGAGACCCACCGCTGGCAGTTCGGCGGCCGACCATCCTGACCAGCGGTGATAGCCGGATGACGTAGTCGGACAGCGTCATCCGACGGGCGCGCGCAGCACCCCGGCCCACCTAGGTTCGGCGTCGTGCCCGAGGCCCGGATCCGCTACCCACGCTCGTCCTGACCCGGGGCACAACCGTTGCGACGAAAGGTGATCACCATGTCCGGCGAGCCCACCGGGATCTCCCGGCGTAACGCGATCCGCGCCGCGGGAGCGGGTGCGCTGCTGTTCGGATTGGCCAGTGCTCCAACGGCTTCGGCCGCCCCGGGTTCGGTGTCCCGGGCGCCGAACCTGCCCCGCGGCTTCACCAAAACCTTCACCAGCCACTACATCGACACCGGCGACCTGCGCCAGCACGCGGTCATCGGCGGCGCGGGCCCACCACTGCTCCTGCTGCACGGCTGGCCGCAGACCTGGTACACCTGGCGCCTGCTGATGCCCGCGCTGGCCAAGGATTTCCAGGTGATCGCGGTCGACCAGCGCGGCTGCGGCCTGACCGGCAAACCCCGCACCGGCTACGACACCGGCACCCTGGCCGCCGACCTGGTCGCGCTGATGAGCAAGCTCGGCCACCGGCGGTTCGCCCTGGTCGGCCACGACACCGGCATGCCGATCAGCTACGCCCTGGCCGCCGACCACCCCGACCGGCTGGATCGCCTGGCGGTGGCCGAAGCCATCATCCCCGGCCTGACCCCGTCACCACCGCTGCTGGGCACCTCGAAGGCGAACGAACGCCTGTGGCACTTCGGTTTCAACCGCCTGGGCGCCGAGCTGAACGAACGCCTGGTCCAGGGCCGCGAACAGATCTACTTCGGCGCCAAGTTCGCCGCCTCGGCCCACCGCCCACTGCCCGCACACGCGGTCCGGCACTACATCGACACCCTGGCCCGGGACGGCGAGGCGTTGCGCGGCAGCTTCGAGTGGTACCGCGCGCTGGAGACCACCATCGCGCAGAACGAACAACGCAAGGCCCGGCGATTGACCCTGCCGGTGCTGGCGATCGGCGGCGGGGAGAGCGCGGGGGAGGGGATCGCGAACACGATGCGACTGGCCGCGGACGACGTGCGCAGCGTGGTGATCCCGCGGTGCGGGCACTGGATCACCGAGGAGGCGCCCGCGGAGGTGCTGGCCGCGCTGACCACGTTCCTGGCGCCCTACCGCGGGAAGTGAGCTGCCGCGACTGGCCACTGTGGATGATCCGAGATCCTGGACAGTCCACAGTCGCGCCGGGCTCCGGCGCATGCGTGGCCACCTCGGCGAGCGCGGTGGGGTCCCGGCAGACGGCGACGGGCGGGCGGCGGTCCGCTGACGAGCTGTCCATCCACCCAGTGTTGAGCCTGCTGACGGCCCGGCACTGCCGCCGATCAGGGAGAACCGGCTGCCCGCCTGGGTGAAGCCGGAACCGGTGGGCGACGGCTATGCGTCGAGTTCGGCCAGGTCCAGTGTGATCGGAATCGGCGAGGCGGTGATGGTCACCGGACCAGCGGCCTTGAGGGTGTTCTCCGCGATGTACTGGTCGTGCTCCAGGCGGTAGGCGGTCAGCGTCGGGAGGGCACGCAGGTCATCCGGCTGGTCGATCGTCCACACGAACGGCACCCCGGCGGTGGCGTAGCCCGCCATCTTGGTCTCCCGCTCGGCGAGCTTGTTGCCCGGCGACCAGACCTCCACGGCCAGGGCCAGGTCCGCGGGGTCGAAGTACACCCCGGTCGGCTTGCGGGTCAGGATCACCACGTCTGGAATCAGCGCGGTCCGCCAGGTGGTGGAGATGCGCACGTTCACCGCGGTGACCGCGTACAGATCATTCCGTTCGGCGGTGCGGAGGGCGTTCTTCACCAGCACGACCAGGTTGGTAGCGATGTTCTGGCGTTCGCCTGATGGTGCGGGAGTCACGTGTAGGTATCCATAGATCAGTTCGACGATCGACCCATCCACCGGTGGGTCCAGAGCCAGCCAGTCCTCAACCGTGTGCGGGCCGATCATCAGGGCCGTCGGTCGATGCGGCATAGCTGGGGGCTCCAGAGCTGCTGCGGACACGATGTCACCTCCTGAATCGGCGTGCGCTCAAGTATCCCGCGGGTCAGTCCGACCCTTCAGCGTCACCCGTGACTACGGTGAGTGAGAACTGTTGCGGTTGCCGGGGCCGCCGGACGGCGAGACGATGGGCAGTCCGTGACCGAACACGCGCGTGCAGCGCGAACGAGGTGAGCACGATGGAAAACCGTTGGATGATCGAGCTGCGGTTCGACGAGGACGGCACCCGCACCATGGCCACCGCCACCCTCACCGGCTCCGGCGCCCCGGATGTGCGCGGCCACGGCTACGCCCGCCGCAACCCCGCCGACACCCCGGACTCCTGCGTCGGCGAGGAGATCGCCGCGGCCAGGGCGCTGTCGAACCTGTCGCATGAACTGGTGGACGCGGCGGCCCGGCGGATCGAGGAACGCACCCACAGTCCCGCCCGGCTGAACGTGTAGGCGCGGGTCACGACTGCCGCCATTCGCTCGCCAGCAGCGACCACACCTCCACGTCGTGCCGGATTCCCTGGTGTGGGAATGCCTGGCGCAGCACGCCTTCCCTGGTGAATCCCAGGCGCTGGGCGGTGGCGATGCTGCGCGTGTTGTCCGGCACCGTCCGCCACTCCACCCTGGACATCCCGCGCACCCCGATCGCCCAGTCCAGCATGGCGCCGACCGCCTTGGTCACCAGCCCGTGCCCGACCGCATCCGGCGCCAGCCAGACGCCGACCTCACACATCCCGGTCCGGCTGTCCCACACCCGGAACAGGGTGCCGCCGACGAGTTTTCCGTCCAGCCAGATGCCCAGGATCCGGCCGTTGCCCTTGGCCTGTTCGTCGGCGTAGCGCTGCAGGAACATGGCGGCGGTCTCGGTGTCCACCACGGTCAGTGCCCAGGGCAGCCAGGGGGAGAGGTGGGCGCGGGCGTTGTGCACGTGGGTGGCGAACTCGTTGGCGTGCCAGGGTTCCAGGGCGGCGAGTTCGGCGTTGTCGGTCAGGGTGCGGGTCAGCATGGGTCCCCGTTTCGGTACAGAACGTTTGTTGTGTACCGTAGCAGCATGCCGGCCAGAGGTGACCACGAGGCGAGACGCGCGGAGGTGTCCGAGGCGGTGTGGCGGGTGCTGGCCGCGCAGGGTTTTGGTGGGCTGACCATGCGGGCGGTGGCGGCTGAGCTGGGCGCGTCCACCGGGTTGCTCACGCACTACTTCCGCAGCAAACGGGAACTGGTGCGGTACGCCCACGAGGTCGCGGAGCAGCGCACTTCCGCGCGGGCCCGGCAGGCTCCGGCGGCTCCCGGACTGGCCGCGTTGCGGGCGGCGCTGTGTGATGTGCTGCCGCTGACTCCGGAGATGGTGGCGATGAGCCGGGTGTGGATCAGTTTCTGGGATGCCGCACTGGGAGATGCGGAGCTTGGCGAGAGTCAGCGGGCCCGGTACCAGCGGTGGCGGGACCGGTTGTGCGGGCAGGTGCTGGCTGCGCGGGGGCTGGGTGAGATCCCCGGGGCCGCGGACCCCGAGGACATCGCCGCCACGGCCGCGAGTTTCACCCACGGATTGGTGGTGCAGGCGTTGTTCGACCCGGACCGGTTCCCGCCGGAGCGGCAATTGGCTCTGCTGGACGGGTTTCTGGACTCGATCAGGCCGGGGAGAGCAGGCAGCCCGGCAGTTGGCCGCGCACCAGGAGGGTGAGGGTCCAGGTGGGTTCGGTGCCGCCGCCGTGGAACGGCTTGCTCACGCCGATCCGGCCCAGCTCCTTGTTGAGCGCGTCGATCGCGCTGAACTCCTTGATGGTGATGGTGACCTTGCCGTCGTTGTCCTTGCTCACCGCGAAGGCGGGCGTGCCCTCACCCAGCACCGACACCCCGGTGATCACCAGACCAGCAGTCGTTCCTCGAACGTGCCCATCAGCCCGCACCCCTTGATGTCTTGGCGAGTCCGCGCAACCTGGCGCGGGCCCGGAGCAACCTGATCCGCAACGCGCCGGACGACACCTTCAGCGCCACCGCCGCCTCCTTGGGACTCAGGCCTGCGATGTCCACCAGCTCGATCGCTTCTCAGTCCACAGTGGACAGAGCAGCCAGGCCGTCGAGCAGGACCCGGCCCGCGCGTTCGGCGTCGATGCCCAGCAACCAGCCGCGGGCGGTGCCCCTGGCCGGGTCGAAGGTGCGGAAGGAGGTGATCGCCCGGTAGATCGTCTCGAACGCACTCGCCGGACCGGCCGCGACGGCCTGCCGCGTCTCCGGCGGCGGTTGTGGTTCGACCATGGTTTCGCTCACGTCCACTAGTTGCCGCCCAGCCGGAATCCCGTTACGCGGCCACGCCTCAGATCGCCGCGGACAGCCGCTCGGCGAGGTCGCGCACGGCCGCGCGCAGCTCGGGGCCGCCCTCGACCCGGAAGGCGAACGGCATGGCGGAGAGCCACTCGCCCGCCACCATCGCCGGATTGCTCGTGCTGCCCACGAGCAGGCAGTGGTCGCCGTCGAGTGGCTCCAGGCGTCCCATCGGCGGCGTGACGAATCGGGCCACCTCCGCATACGGCGCGGCGAAGACCACCTTGGTCTCGAACTCCCGGCCCGTGCCCAGCTGCGCTTCCAGCAGCGGCACGGGGTCGAGTTCGGGCGGCGGCTCGAACGTCTCCGCGCACTCCCGCACGGCGACGACCCGGTCGATCCGGTAGGTGCGCACGGCGTTGACCCGGTGGGAGTGGCACAGCAAGTACCAGAGGCCGTGGCGTACGACGACGGCCCACGGGTCCACCTCCTCCGCCCACTCCGCGCCGGCCCGGCTGCGGTAGCCCAGGCACACCCGACGCTGCCGCGCCACGGCGGTGACCAGCGCGATCGTCCGCTCCGGATCGGGACGGGGCAGGCTGGTGGGCACGGCGGAGGCGTGCTGCCGGATGGTCGCCGCCGGACGGCCGACGTGCTCCGGCAGCGCCCGGATCAGCTTGCCCAGCGCGGCCCCGACCGGACCGTCGTCCACCGGGTGGCTGCCGTCGAGCACGGCCATGACCAGGCCGAGCGCCTCGGTGGCGGTGAAGACCAGCGGCGGCAGGCGGATGCCGCGCCCGAGCCGGTAGCCGCCGTAGAGCCCGCGCGCCGACTCCACCGGGACCTCGGCGTCGCGCAGGATCGCGACGTAGCGCCGGGCGGCCCGTGGCGTCACCCCGAGCTGGTCGGCGAGCCGGTCGGCGGTGATTCCAGGGTGATCCTGGATCAGGGTCAACACCCGGAGCGCACGGGAGGCGGGACTGACTGCGGCCATGGACCCCAACCTAATGCGGAACGGATTCGTCCTGAACCATCGCTACGGTGCTGGGCAGTTGTCCGAGAAGTCAGGAGAGACGTGATTGCCGAGATCGTCCTGTTCCACCACACCCGGGGACTCACCGAGGGGATCCGCTGGTTCGCCGAGGGCTTCCGGGCCGCGGGGCACACCGTGCACACCCCAGACCTGTTCGACGGGATCCTCCCCGAGAGCATCGAGGCCGGTCTCGCGCTGATCCGGGAACTCGGCGACGAGCTGGACCGGCGGGCCGACCGAGCGGTCGGCGACCTGCCTGGCGCACTGGTCTACGGGGGCTTCTCCGCGGGGGAGTCGGTTGCCCAGCGCCTGGCGCAGACGCGGCCGGGTGCGCTGGGCGCCCTGCTCTACGAGTCCTGCATCCCGGTCACCGGCGAGTGGGCCTTCGGGTCCTGGCCCGAGGGCCTGCCGGTGCAGATCCATGGCGCCGAGGGAGACGAGTTTTTCGGCGAGGACCTGCCCGCTGCCCGTGAACTCGTCGAGATCGCCGGGCCGGAACTGGCCGAACTCTTCCTCTACCCCGGAAGTGCTCACCTGTTCACCGACAGCTCACTGCCCGGCTACGACGCCGAGGCCGCGACTCTTGTGCTGGAGCGCTCAACGGCATTTCTCGCCCGACTTGGCTGAACGACTCCCCGGCTCGGCTCCCCGTGGCAGGATGACGGCCATGACGATCCGAAAGGGCCATGCCGCGTAGGCGCCCGGTAACACTCCGCGCCCGCCTGCCACTGCACCCGCAGCCCGGCCGGAAGATCCCCCAGGTCTCCGGGGTTTCCGTGCGCACCATGAGTGCGATCCGCGAACTCGAACGTGATCACCTGCGGCCGGGTGCGATTGCCGAAGCACTCGCCGGCTGGTCCCGATTTGTGCACGGCACCAGGCAGACCCTGGCCACCTACGCGCCGGAGGACTGTCCCTGTCCTGGCTGCCAGTGGGACGATCCGGTCGAGCGCCGCAAGGCGCTGCGGCTGGCGTTGCGGGTGTTGCCGGTCAAGGCTGCACGCGAGTTGCGGGCGCTGGTCCGGCCGCTTGACCAGTGGTACCTGGACCGGTCGTACCCGGAGCCGGACACCAACCACATCCGATACTTGCTGGACGACTAGCGCCTGGTCAGAGCCACGATCAAGCCTGCGTGGGCGGGTACCTGGAACTCGGACCGGGTGCCGTCGGGTGCGGTGCCGGAGGTCGACAGCAGTGCGTTTCCGGGGCGGGGCAGGGTGATCGTGGCCGGGTCTGGGCCGAGGTTGAGGAGCACGGCCAGGGTGTGTGCCGGGGTGCCGCGCAGGTAGGCGAGGCAGTGCTCCGGCAGGCCGGCCAGGGCCTGGTAGTCGCCGCGGTGCAGGGCGGGGTTGGCGCGGCGCAGGGCGAGCAGGCGGCAGTAGAGGGTGAGGGTGGAGTGCGGGTCGGCGAGTTGGGACTCGACTGTGTTGGCCAGGTAGTGGGCGTTGGCGGGTAGCCAGGTGGTGTGCTCGGTGCTGGTCCAGGGCATGGGGCCGCGGACCTGGTCGCGGCCGAGCGGGTCCTGCCAGCGCTCGCGCGGAATGGGGAGGTCGGACAGGCCGAGTTCCTCGCCGTAGTACAGGGTCGGGGTGCCGCGCAGGGTGAGCAGGAGCAGGGCGGCGACGCGGGTGTGCTCCGGGCCGAGGCGGGTGGGCAGGCGGGGGCGGTCGTGGTTGGACAGGACGTAGTTGGGCCAGGCGTCCGGGGGCAGCGCGGCTTCCTGGGCGCCGATGGCGGCGCGCAATGCCTTGGCGTGCCAGCGGGTTTCGAGGAAGTCGAAGTTGAAGGTGAAGTGCACGCCGTTGAGTTGTGCGCCCAGGAAACGGGTTGCGGCGGTCCAGGGCATGGCCTCCACCTCGCCGATGGCGATGCGTTCCTGGCCGGTGCGGGCGGTGTACTCGTCGAGCAGGGCGCGGATTTCCGTTATATAGCCGTCCAGATCGGGGTGCAGGCGGTCGTGCAGGTGCCATTGGGTGTCGTAGTCGGGGTGTTGCAGGTCGGTGCCGTTGGGGGCGGGCAGTGGGCGGGGTGGGTTGTCGGTGAACGCGGGGTCCTTGGCGATGAGGTGCAGGACGTCGATGCGGAAGCCGTCCACGCCGCGATCAAGCCAGTGCCGCAACACCTTCAGCATCGCCGCGCGTAGTTCCGGGTTGCGCCAGTTGACATCCGGCTGGGTGCGGTGGAAGGAATGCAGGTAGTACTGACCGGTGGCCTGGTCGAACTCCCAGGTCGAGCCGCCCTGTTCGCTGGTCCAGTTGGACGGGGGTGTGCCGTCGGGGCGGGGGTCGGCCCAGACGTACCAGTCGCGCTTCGGATTGTCTTTGCCAGCACGGGATTCCTGGAACCAGGGGTGCTGGTCGGAGGTGTGGTTGGGCACGAAGTCGATGATCAGTTTGAGGCCACGGGCGTGTGCCGCGGTGATCAGCTCGGCGAAATCGGCGTCGGTGCCGAAGACCGGGTCGATGGCGGTGTGATCGCTGATGTCGTAGCCGAAGTCGATCTGCGGCGAAGGATAGACCGGGCACAGCCAGATCGCGTCCACGCCAAGGGTGTTCGCCAGGTAGTCGAGTTTGTCAACCAGGCCAAGCAGATCGCCGATGCCGTCGCCGTCGCTGTCGGCGAAGCTGCGCGGGTAGACCTGGTAGATCACCGCGTCCCGCCACCAGTTCACGCGCTCACCGCCGCCTTGGCCAGCACGCCGCCATCGCAGACCAGCTGCGAGCCGGTGACGTAACCGGAATCCCCGCCCAGCAACCAGATCACCGCCCTGGCCGGTTCGACCGGGTCCGCGAGACGGCCCAGCGGGACCTCCGCGCACAGCCGCTCGCGCAGCGCGCTGCGGCCGGATTCCGGGGTGGTGGCCCACATCAGCGGGGTTTCGGTGGGGCCGGGCACGATCGCGTTGACCCGGATCCCGTGCGCCGCGTAGTCGATGGCGAGTGCGCGCACCAAGGCGGACACCCCGCCCTTGCTCGCGGCGTAGGCGCTGGTGCCGCCGGTGCCGAAGGCCACCGAGGCGGCGGGGGAGGAGCACAGCACCAGCGAACCGCCGACGCCGTGGTCCAGCATCGACGCGATCACCGTGCAGGCGGCCAGGAACGTGCCGGTGAGGTTGACCTCCAGCACCCGGTTCCAGTGCGACAGCGGCAGTTCGTGCGCCGGGCCGCCCAGGTCGATGCCCGCCGCGGTCAGCAGACCGGTGGGCGGGGTGCCGAAGTGCCGCACCGCGGCAGCCACCGCCTGCCGCACCGAGGACTCATCGGTGACATCGCACTGGATGCCGATCGCGCTGGGCAGGTCGGCGGCGGCCGCTGCCGCGCCCGCGGCGTCCGCGTCGAGCACCGCGACCGGGATCCCGGCCTGGCCGAGCAGCCCGACCGCGGCCCGGCCGATGCCCGAGGCCCCGCCGGTGACCACCACCATCCGTTGTGCCACCTCGGTTTCCCTTCTTCCGGCGAGTTGGGCCAACTGGTACGCCGGGTTGGCTCAAGTGGGCGTGCCAGTTGGCCCAAGTGGTACGGGGGATCAGGGGACCAGTAGCGCGGCGGCGTTGGTGTACCGGGCCAGGCGGTCTGGATCCAGGGTGATGCCGAGGCCGGGGGAGTCCGGGATGGGCAGGGTGCCGTCCGGATCGAGCCGGGGCGGGGCGGTGGTGATCTCGTCGATGTAGGGCGCGCTGGTGCGGTACTCGACCAGGTCGGTGTCCGGCAGTGCCGAGGCCAGCTGCAGGTCGGCGGCCAGGCCGACCGCGGTGTTCCAGCCGTGCGGGATCAGCCGCACCCCGTGCGCCTCGGCCTGCCAGCCGATCCGGCGGCTCTCGCTCAGCCCGCCGACCTTGGTGCAGTCCGGCTGCACCAGGTCGAAACAGCCCTGCTGGAGGTAGGGCTGGAAGGACTGGCGGCGGGTGAGCACCTCGCCACCGGCGATGGGCACCGGCGAGCGCGCCCGCAGCACCGCGTAGTCGGCCACCGCGTCCGGGCGCAGCGGCTCCTCGAACCAGGCCACCGCGTACTCGGCGAGCATGCTCGCGGTGCGCAGCGCCCACTTCAGATCACCGCGCCAGAAGCCGTCGCTGCCCCCGGCGTCCACGGCCAGCAGCGCCTCCGGCCCGACCGCCGTCCGGGCGGCCCGCACGATCTCCTCATCCCGGGCCGCGTGCTCCCGGCCGAACGGTCCCCAGCCGATCTTGAAGGCGCGGAAGCCGTTGGCGCGCAAGGCGAGCAGCTCCTCGGTCAGCCGGGATGGCTGGTCCATCAGCACCGAGGCGTAGGGCCGCACCCGATCGCGGTACCGCCCGCCCAACAATCTACCGACCGGTTGGTAGGTGGACTGACCGAGCAGATCCCACAGCGCCAGGTCGATCCCGCTGATGGTGTGCGTGACCGCGCCGCCCCGGCCGAGCCAGAAGGTGTGCTGGTGCAGGCGTTCGGTCAGTCGCTCGGGCTCCAGCGCGGACTGCCCGCGGTAGAGCGGTTCCAGCAGTGCGAGCGCGGCGCGGACCAGGTCCTCGCTACTCGAACAGCTGCCGATGCCGACCGGGCCCGCATCGGTGTGCACCGCGATCAGGGTGTGCACCACGTCCTCGGGGGTCAGCTCCTCGGTCCACCCGCCCGGCGGGGTGCCGCCTCGTAACCCGGCGGCCCGGATCTCCCTGATCTGCATGTCGGCAAGCTACGACGATAATCGATAATCGTCAACCGATAGTGCGCTAGGGTGAGCCGGTGCGCCTGACCAACCACGGGACCCGCACCACGCGGACCTACATCGCCGAGACCCTGCGCGAGGCGATCATCACCGGCGAGCTGCCACCGGGGGAGAAGCTGCGCCAGGACCAGCTCGGCGCCGAGTTCGGCGTCAGCGCGGCCCCCGTGCGCGAGGCCCTGGCCCAGCTGGAGAGCGAGGGCCTGGTGGTGCACGCGCCCAACCGCGGCTCCTTCGTCGCCGAGATCACCGAACGCGAACTGCGCGAGGTCCTCGCCCCGCTGCGCCTGCACCTGGAGCGGTACGCACTGGACCGCGCGGTGGAATCCGGCCGGGACAAACTGTGCGACCAGCTCGCCGAGGTGGTCGCACAGATGGACGCCGCCGCCCGGCGGGCCGACCTGCGCGCGGTCACCGAGGCCGACGTGCGCTTCCACCGGACCCTGGTCGAGGCGGGCGGATCACCGCAGACCAGTCAGCTGTGGGGCAGCATCCAGTGGCGGCTACGGGTGCAGTTCCAGGGCCTGGGCGACCCGGCGCGGCGACTGCACCGGATCACCGAGGAACACGCGGTGCTGCTGGAGGTCATCCGCGCCGGGGACGCCGACGCCCGGTACGCCGCACTGGACGAGCACATCGTGCAGGCGGTGGCCACACTGCTGGGTTAGAGGCCAAGGCCACCGGCCACGGTCAGTTCCTGGCCGGTGAACTCACCGGTCAGCATCGGCATGGCCCGGCCGATCGCCGCCTTGGACTCGGGCAGTTCCAGCGAGGCGGCGTGGTGTTCCCGGGACTGCCAGACCTCGCTGACCCAGATGGTGTCCGCGTCGGTGGCGGAGACACCCACCACGTACAGCGCGCACCCCGCGGCGCGCAGACCGTCCACACCGGAGAGCAGGATCGCCACCACCTCGTCGCGGTGGCCGGGCTTGGTCTTCATCGAGGCGAGATAGCCGTAGCTCATGGGGGCAGCCTCGCACGCGGGCCTGACACTCCCCGGGTGAGCGGTATCGTGGCGCGATGCCCGACCCCCTGGGGAACAACGTGCGGCCGTACTGGAACACCAACGTCGCCCGGCACCCAGACATCCTGCGCGCCGTGCCCGAGGACTGCCGCGAAGCCCTGGACATCGGCTGCGGTGACGGCCTGCTCGCCCGGAAACTGACCGCGAAAGCCAAGCGTGTCACCGGAATCGACAGCTCAGCGGAGATGATCACCCTCGCCCGCGAACTCGCGGCCGGCCACCCGGACCTCGACTTCATCGAGGACGATTTCCGCACCGCCGACCTGCCCGCGGCGGGCTATGACTTCATCTGCTCGGTGGCCACCATCCACCACGTGGACCTGGCACCCGCCCTGCTCCGCCTGCGCGAACTGCTGCGACCCGGCGGCACCCTGGTCGTGGTCGCGCTGGCCCGCTCGGAGACCTTGGCGGAGCGGGCGTTCGCGGTCGCGTCGACGCCGATTGTGTGGAGCCTCAAGCGGTTGCGCCGCGCACACAGCCCCGAGGGAATGCCAGGGGCCGAGGCGCGGCTGAGCTACGGACAGGTGCGGGCCACGGCCAACCGCCTGCTGCCCGGCGTGCGCTACCGACGCCACGTCCTGCGCCGATACTCCCTGGTCTGGACCAAACCCGGATAGCACCCACTCGCACCGTGTTGGCCGTTGTCGTACGGTGTGTTGGCCGTTGTGGGCGGCGAGTTGGCCCAACTGGTACGCCGGTTTGGCCCAAGTGGGCGTACCAGTTGGCCCAAGTGGTACGACACCGGCGAGTTAGGCGGTGAGGGGGGCCATGGCCTTCCAGGTGCCGGGGGAGCCTGCGGTGATGCAGATCCAGCCGGGGGTGCCGCCTGCGGTGGGCTTGGCGTGCCAGCAGGTGTCGCCGGGCTGGAAGGGTGCGGTCATGCCGGCTGCCGCTGGGTCCTGGAGGCCGTACAGTTCGCGGCGGCCGCGGCCGTAGACCGGGGTGCTGGGGTTGAGGTGTGTGTTGTCGCTGAAGTCGGCGGTGCGCGAGTAGGCGAAGTCCAGGTGCAGGAGTTCGCCCTTGAACTCCCAGGGTTTGCTGGTCCGGTTGACCAGGCCGCGGATGAGCACGGCGGTGCCCGCGCTGCTGTGCAGGCACTTGCGCAGGGTGGCCGGTTCCGGGGCCGCGGCGTGCAGCAGGTCGGCATCGCTGTGCAGGACCGGCTGCGGGGTGACCGTGGTCGTCCTCACCGCGTTGACGTAGTAGGCCAGCCGGTCTGCGGCCGGGGCGCCGGTGGTGTTCCGCGCGCAGTCGGTGAACACGTTGCCCGCGGAGTGGGTGTCGCCGATCAGGTCGACGTACAGGCCGCTCCAATTGGTCTCGCGCACCGTGTTGTCCCGCACAGCGCCGCTGAAACCGTTGAGCAGCAAGCCGTAGGCGCCGGTGCCTGCGACGGTGTTGCCGATGATCGAGCCGTGCCAGGTGCGGTTGACCGCGATGCCGTACTCGCTCATCGTGCGCACCGAGTTGCCCGCGATGACCGGCTGCTGGAACCCGGCGGTGGCGACGTCCTTGGCGGTGTTGAGCACGATGCCGGACTCGGCGTCGTGCAGCACGTTGTCGGTGATCATCAGTGACGGCACGGTGACCTCGGCCGACTTGGCGATCTGCACGTTGACACAGTTGAGCGCCACGTTCCGGACGACGTTGCCGCCGATTTGCGCGCTGCCTGGCGCGGAGAGGTACATGCCGTGCTGGCCCGGGATGCCGTGGATGACGTTGCCGCTGATCACCAGGCCGGCGCCGTGGCCGGAGCCGATGCCGAAGCAGTGGCCGGAGATGGTGTTGCCGCGGATGACGATGTTCTCGTTGGGACTGCTGTTCCACTGGCCGATGGCGAAGTCGTTGTTGTTGTCACCGCGACGGATCGGGCCGGGGTCGCCGCCGATGCCGGTGATGGTGTTGTCCGCGAACAGGGCCCCACGCAGCGAGCCGGTCCAGCGGATGCCGCCGCCGGCGTGGTGGGCGATCCGGCAGCCGGACACGGTGACGTTCGTACAGCCGTCGAAGCGGACCGCGGCCACCCCGTTGTAGGACAGATTCCCATCTCCTGCAACGTGTTCGGTGCCGCGCCCGGTGAAACTCAGCTCGCGCACCGCCACACCGTCGGCGTTGCCGAACCGCAGGGTGGCCTTGCCCTTGCCACTGGCGTCGGTCTGGGTGAGCCGGGAGGCCCAGCCCGCGCCACGCACGAGGATGTTGTTGGCCTGGATGAGAATCTCGCCGTTGACCCGGAAATCGCCGGGCGGGAAGTACACGGTGCCGCCGGCGACGGCCGCCTTGATCGTCGCGGCGATACCGGCGGTGTCATCGGCGATTCCGTCGCCGCGGGCGCCGAAGTCCTTGACGTTGAAGACCAGTGCGGACTCCGGCGCTGCCGGTGCGGCGTGTGCGGTGGCCGCCGGGGCCACCACCGCGGCCGCGGCCCCGATACCGCCGATCCGCAGGAAGCGCTTGCGGTCGAACTTCTTCGCCGGGTCGTGCGCGTGGTCCATCGTGTTGTCCCCCATCGGTTCCGCCCTGCGGCGACGGCCTGGTCGGAGATCAACGTAGTGCGCGGCCTGCCGGAAAACAGGCCCCGGCGAGAGGTAGTGCGCTATCGGGCAGTTCCACCCGGACAGCACGACACGAATGGCGTAGGTGTCGTGCTGTCCGGGCGGAGGCGCTGTGCTCAGCCCGCCTTGCGGGCGCGCAGCAGGAAGCCGTCCAGCGGCAGCGGCGTGGTCCTGGTCAGCTCGAAACCCGCTGCGGCCAGTAGGGATCGGTAGTGCGACTCGGTGCGTTCGCGGCCGCCCACGTTGCACAGCATGTGGATGTCCCAGGGCACCGCGAGCGAATCGGTCGGCCCGGCCTCGGGCAACAGCCGTTCGATGATCATCAGCTCCGCGTGCTCGGGCATGGCCGCCGCACAGATGGCCAGGATCTCCTGGCAGCGGGCGTCATCCCAGTCGTGCAGCACCCGGGAGAGCAGGTAGACGTCACCGCCTGCGGGCACGGTCTTGGTGAAGTCGCCGGGCACCAGGGTGACCCGCTCGGCCACCGGCTCCAACGTCGGACCGGCGGTGACCAGGGCGCTGGGGAGGTCGAACAGGATGCCGTGGGCGGTGGGGTTGGCGGTCAGCACGCGGGCGAGCAGTTCGCCGTTGCCGCCGGCGATGTCGATCACGGTGCCCGCGGCGGTGAAGTCGACCTGGCGGGTGAGTTCGCCGAACATCGCGTTGCTGGCCGCCATGGACTGGTGGAACAGCCCGGCCAGTTCGGGATCGCCTGCCAGGTGGGTGAAGTGGTGCGCGCCGAAGACCTTGGCGAAGGACTCCTCGCCGGTGCGCACGGCCTCGGTCAGCGCGCCGAACGATCGGTAGAAAGGCCCGCCGTACATCCGGGCGAGGGAGTGCATCGACCCGTCGACTTCGGTGCGCAGCAGTTCGCCCAGCTCGGTCAGCGCGTAGCCGGTGGGCACCGTGCGCACCACGCCGAGGGTGGTCAGGTAGCGCAGCAGCCTGCCGAGGCTGTCCTGGTGCGTGCCGGTGGCCGTGGCCAGTGCGGGCACCGCGGCGGTACCGACCAGGTGGTCGGGCAGGCCGAGTTCGACCGCGGCGGCGATGGCCTGGGTGGCCCAGGCGCCGGTGAGCAGGCGCAGCAGGCCCAGACCGGGTGCGGATTCGCGCAGGTGCGCGGCCAGCAGCGGCTGGACATCGCCGGTGGAGATCAGTTCCAGGCGGCGGAAGGCCGGGTTCGGGTGCTGGGCGTCCCGGAAGTAGAGCACCGTGCAGTTCTCGTGCCGGTTGTAGCCGCCGCCGTCGGGCCGCAGGTGCGCGGCGACGATGCGCTGCACCCCGGCGAGCAGCACCGGATCGGCCGCAGGCACGGCCAGCGCGACGTGGTTCTCCCGGCCGTGGCGGCGTTCGTCGGTGGCCAGATGCGCCAGTTCCGGCGGGGTGGCCATGGCGAAGATCTCCAGCTCGCGCGGCTGTCCGGCGGCATCGGTGACCGGGGCGCGCAGGATGCCGACCTGGAGTTCGGCGGCGGGCACCCCGTAGCGGCGGCTGAGCCGGTCGCGGACCACCACGCTGGGGGTCATCGCACCCACGTCGAGGCCGTGGTGGGCCAGCTCCTCGCGCAGCCCGTCCAGGGTGGCGGGGAAGATCAGCACGGCGGCGTGCGCGAAGCGGGTCCGGCCGGCCAGCGCGGCGCGTTCGGCCGGCGGCAGCGTGGGCATCGCCGCGGCCAGCACCGACTCGGTGTCGTTGGCGCGCACCAGTTCCAGGGTTGTTCGCAGACGGGTGCGGTCTGCCCCGGCCAGAATGGGGGCGAGGGTCGAGGTCATGTGTGCTCCAGCGGTGTCAGATGCCGACGTAGTTCTCGGCGAAGAAGTCCTGGTGGGCGCGGGAATCCCGCAGGCTGTCGAGCCGGGCGCGGCACAGCGCGCGCTGGAAGTCCGCCGCCGGATCGGCGCCGAGCGGACCGTGCAACAAGTTGATCATCCAGTGCGAGAACTCCTGCGCCCGCCAGATCCGGGGCAGGCAGGTGCGGGAGTAGGCGGCCAGCGCGCGTTCGTCATCGCGAAGCAGCGCGTCGGCCAGGGCCCCGGCCAGCACCTCGGCGGCCATGATCGCCAGGTTGGCGCCCTTGGCCGCGGACGGGCTGATCAGGCTGGCCGCGTCCCCGGCCAGGAACAGCCGGGCGTGCTGAAGCGGATCCAGGACGTCGGAACGCAGCCGGACCGGTTGACGCTCGGTGATCGGACCCTGCCGCAGCGGGCCGAACTCCTCGGTCCGCATCCGGACGCCGAGTTCGGCCCAGATCCGCTCGTCCGGCCACGCCGCCGGGGTGTCCGTCGGCGGGATCTGCAGGTAGTAGCGGGTGACCTCGGGACTGCGCGCCATGTGACCGGCGAAACCGTTGTCGTGCAAGGCATAGGTGACCGCCGCCATGCTCTGCGGCGCCTGGGCCAGCACGGCCAGCCAGGTGATGCCGTGATCGCGGGTGTGCCGGGAGACCGAGGCCGCCGCCACGGCCTGCCGGGTCACGCCGTTGCCGCCGTCACAGCCCGCGAGGAACCGGCCGGCGACCTCCCCATCACCCTGGGCGTCGCGGTAACGGACAGTAGCCGTCTGCGGGTCGACCTCGGTGACCGTGGCGCCGAATCGGAGTTCGCCGCCACGGCTCAGGTATTCGCTGATCAGATCGGTTACCAGGTGCTGTTGCGGGTAAACGGTGTGCACCTCGCCGCGGCCCAGTTGGCCGTAACGGAGAGTAAATTCACCGTTCGCATCCCGAAACGCGCAAACGTCGTGCGATCGCCCATTCCGGAGCATTCCGGCGGCTAACCCGTGCTCGGTGAGCACCCGGGCGCTGTGTGCGCTGAGGAATCCGGCCCTGGCCCGGGTCCACACCTGGTCCCGGCTGGCCCTTTCCAGAATGAGCGTGTCAATTCCACTGGCACGTAACAGGTTGCCCAGCACGAGCCCGGATGGACCCGCGCCGACAATGACCACGGCCCGTTGCTTGGCCACGTTTCGCCGCTCCCTTATTCGCCGATGTGCGCGAGCAAGTTAGCAGGGCGGAATTGCGGATGATCATCGGGTATTGGCTGTTAAACGTGTCTCGCTGGATGATCATCCGAATGGGTTTAGATGATCACCGAAATAGGTGACGGCTTGAATGCGGCGTCGGCTGGAAGTCACTGCTTCCTGATATCGGCCGGGGTGCCGCCGGTCAGTTCCACCAGCTCGGCGAAAGTCGTGGCGAACAGGGTGTGCCGGGCGCCGCCGCCCGCCCACAGCTCCGGGTGACCGGCCAGGGTCACGTCGATCAGCGTGGGCAGCGGGGCCGGGTGCCCGATCGGCGCGACGCCGCCGACCGGCTGGCCGGTGGCCGCCAGCACCACCTCGGGATCGGCCCGCCTGAGCTTGGCCACGCCGAACTCGGCGGCGGCCTTGCGCAGGTCGACCCGGTGCGCGCCACTGCTGACAATGAGCACCGGGCCGTGGTCGCCGACGAACACCAGGCTGTTGGCCACCGCACCCACCGGACAGCCGACCAGCTCCGCGGCGGCCGCGGCGGTGGGCACGTCCTCGGGCAGGGTGACGATCTTGGCGGCGCGCGGCAATCCACTCAACGCGGTCTCGACCCGGCGCACGGCGTCCTGCATGGCGACCCCTTTCCGTTGTGCGCGCAGGCTAATGGGCGCGGGGTTGCCGGGGGAATCTGTTTTTCCGGTCCACAGTGGAACAGGGGCCGAGGTGACCGGCCCCTGTTCCACCCGGATCAGCCGATCTCGTACGCCTTGAGCACTGTCTGCTCGACTGCGTTGCCCTCGCCGTCGGATGCCCTGGCCCGCAAGGACACGAACCCGCTGGCCGGGTTGCGCACGGTTACCGACCAACCGGTCGGGACCGGTTCGACCTTGGCCTGCTGCCAGGTCGCGCCGTCGTCGACCGAGTAGTCCACGGTCAGGCTGGTGGCCTTGGCCGGGCCGTCCTGGCGGGGCACCGTGACCGGGATGACGAAGTCCTGGCTACCCGGCGCCAGGTTGTGGATGTTCACCGGCGGGGCGTAGCGGACGGTGAACAGGGGCAGCGCGCCGCTGCTGGGGCTGCGGAAGGTCCAGGCCGACTGGATCTTCGTGG
Source organism: Crossiella sp. CA198 (assembly GCF_052078295.1). Lineage (NCBI taxonomy): Bacteria > Bacillati > Actinomycetota > Actinomycetes > Pseudonocardiales > Pseudonocardiaceae > Crossiella > Crossiella sp. CA198. Next base: position 41,401 of record NZ_JBQJIM010000004.1, on the reverse strand, counting down.
ACGTGCGCCACCACTGCGCGGTCCTGGTCACCTCGGCTTCCAGGCGGTACTCCCGGGCCTGGCCGCGCAGGAACACGCCTCGGCCCGGTTCGTGGTGCCGACCCAGTTCCTTGCCGTCGCCGTAGAGGGTCATCGAGCCCGTGTCATAACCCCACGCGGGCTGCACCACCCTGGGATGTCCGGCGGCGTCGGTGAACCAGGGCACGGTCACGTCGATCAGGTTGCCCGTGGCCCAGGCCCACGGGTGGTTCTCGCCGAGTTCGTTGCTGGTGGTGCCGGTGAATCCGGGGCCGGCGACCGCCTTGTTCCACTCCTGCCGGTAGGACTTGCCACCCTCCAGCCGCACCTTGGCCACCAGGTCGCCAGAGGCGTGGTAAACGCCGCTGACGTTGATCTCCCAGTCGCCGGGGGTGAAGTGCTCGACCCGTTCGCCGGAGCTGATCGCCTGGTTGTGCACGTTGACGCCGATCCGGCCGCCGAAGGCGGAGACGTAGGAGCCGACGATGGCCGGATCGTCCGCGCGGAAACCGTGGTAGGCCATGGTGACCGCGGCCAGGTCGGCGGTCTTGACCGGGTAGTCCAGCTTGGCCGGGACCTTGCCGGGGGAGGGGAAGGCCAGTTCGTAGCGGTACCTGCTGGCCGTGCGGGTGATCAGTGACATCGGGCCGCCGGTCTTGGCGTACTCGGCGACCCTGGCCACCGAGGCGCCGTAGACCTTGATCGAGGGCAGCACCACCGGGTTCTCATCGCTGTCGCGCTTCGCCCCGGCACGGAAGGGCGCTTCGTCGGTGGGGTAGAGCACCGTGGCCACGCCCCCGGCGGCCTTGACGTTGCGGATCCGTTGGTACACCTCGTCATAGCTGATCGCGCCGAACCCGAGGACCACGATCTTGCCCTTGGCGTCGACCTTGGCCAGCTCCTCGACCGTGCCGCCACCGGCGTGCACGCTGGGCAGCTTCAGGTTGATCGCCTCCCGGGTGGCCCCGCGCAACCAGCCCGCGTACAGCTCGCTCCGGCGCGGGCCCTTGGTGAACAGCTCGACGTCCGGCTCCTCCAGTCGCTGGTTGTTGGCGTAGGCGAAATCGGGCGAGCTGACCCCGGGCGGGGACCAGCTGTACAGCTCGCTGAACCGGGTGCTGAGCCCGTAGCCCCCGCCGAACATCTGCCCGGTTTTCTTGTCCCGGCTGAACATCTGCGAGACCCAGTAGCCGCCCCTGGCCGCTGGCTGGTCGGTGCTGATCCTGACCTGTTTGGCCTGCCTCGCGTCGAAGTTCAGCGTGGTGGCCTTGCCGATGCGCAGTTCCAGGTTGGCGAAGGTGGTGATGCTCGGCTCCGCGCCGGGGCGTGGGGTGTGCACCGAACCTTCCATCCGGTAGGTGCCCGGCGGGACCCGGGTGGTGCCGCTGAACGGGATTGGGTAGTACTGGCCATCGGCCAGGTTATTCAGCGAGAGCCTGCCCTGGTCCTCCGGCGTGGCGAGTTTGCCGTCCCGGCGCAGGATCCGGGCGTTGACGTCGTAGTGCTCGCCCTCCTCGTTCGCGCCGATCAGGGTGCGCAGGGTGGCGCCGCCGCCGGTGGCGGTGAGGGTGCCGGTGTAGTTGCCCGCCTTGGCCGCACGCGGGGTGAATCCGAGGGTGACGCCGGCCTGGCCGCCCGCGGGGACGGTCACCGTGTCCGCGGAGAGCTTGACTGGGCTGGCGGATCCGGGGACGCCGGTGAGGTCGAGTGTGAGGTTGAGCGTCACCGGGGTACTGCCGGTGTTGGTGTAGGTGACGGTGCGGTTTTCCGTTGCGGTGCCGGGCCATTTGAGGAACACGTTGTGCGCGCTCGGATTCGCGTGCACCGTGGCGGTGGCGGCCCTGCCCACGTCCAGTCGCCCGGCGCCCACCTCGAACACACCGTGCTCCGGCACCGGGTTCGCGGTGGCCACGAGCGCCGCCTTGAGCTGCTCGGCGGTCCAGTCCGGGTGCTGCTGGGCCAGGATCGCCGCGCCACCGGCCACGTGCGGGGTGGCCATGGAGGTGCCGGATGCCTTGGTGTAGCGGTCATTCACCGGCTCGCCGAGGCCGGTGCCGCTCGCCCGCGCGGCCACGATGTCACTGCCGGGGGCGGAGATTTCCGGCTTGACCGCGCCGTCCCCGTCCCGCGGGCCCATGCCGGAGAACGGCGAGCGGACGCCGGATTTGGTCAGGCTGCCCACGCTCAGCGCGAGGTCGGCGGTGGACGGACTGGCCACCCAGCCCGGGTAGCCTTGATTGCCCGCGGCCGCCACGAACAGCGTGTTGTGCTTGCGGGACAACGTGTTGACCGCCTGCGACATCGGGTCGGTGCCGTCGGTCGGGTCGCCGCCCAGGCTCAGGTTGATCATCTTGGCCTTGACCTCGGCCGCCGCCCAGGTCATCCCCGCGATGATGTCGGCGAAACTGCCCTGGCCGTAGTCGTTGAGCACCTTGCCCACGGCCAGGTCCGCCTCGGGCGCGACGCCCTGGTACTTGCCGCCCTCGGCCGCGCCGGAGCCGACCGCGGTGGCGGCCACGTGAGTGCCGTGCCCGTTGCCGTCCTTGACGTTGCCCTTGCCGCTGAAGTCCTTGCTGTGCTTGACCTTCCCGGCCACATCCGGGTGCCTGTCGTCGATCCCGGTGTCCAGCACCGCGACGGTCACCCCCTTGCCGGTGTGCCCGCCCCGCCACGCCACCGGCGCGCCGACCTGGCCGACACTGGTGTCCAGCGCGGCGGACACCTTGCCGTTGAGCCAGATCTTGCGCAGCCCACCGGCGAAGGAGGCCGGACCGGAGCGGGTGAGGTCGTGCCAGAACTCGGCCGCGCGCTCCTTCTGCTGCTCCACCGCCGCCAGGTTCACCTCCGGCAACTCCCGCCGCACGGTCACCCCGGCCAGCGCTGCCGCCCCGCGGGCCGCCGCCTCCGGGTACTCCACCAGCAACGGCAGCTGCTTGCTGCGCGCGTCGTCGAAGCCCTGCCGGATCAGCCCGGTGATGTTGAACAGCTCGCGGTCCAGGCGGCCCTCGGCCAGCGGCCGTTCCGCGCTCGATGGCACCAGGTAGGAGTCGGTGCGACCGTTACGAGTGACCGGGAACTGCCGGAACCCGATCGCCGCGCCCTCCCGCCCCGCCTCGATGGCGAGGTTCCAGGCCCCGTTGGCGCCCGGGCGCGCCTGGACCCGGTCGCCGGTGATCAGGGTGACCTGGTGCGTGCTGCCCGCGCCGGGTGCGGCGGCCGGTGCGGCGGCGGCCGGTGGCAGCGCCGCCAGGGTGGCGCTCGCGGTGGCCAGTGCCAGCAGTCCGGCCAGTAGCCGTGGTCTTCGGCTCATCAATGGAACCCCCTCAGTGCGAAACCGGGGCACACGAAGGCGGCCCCTGCCTGAGTTCTGTCCGGCACCCGGTGAGAGTTCCCCTCGATCACTCGTTCGGCCGAAGCAAGCCCCCACCCGCATCGTGTTGGCCGTTGTCGTACGGTGTGTTGGCCGTTGTGGACGGTGTGTTGGCCGATGGGTGTACCAGTTCGGCCAAGACTGTGTACGACAACGGCCAACACGCCGGCGAGGTACGGGGTGGTTCAGCCCACTGGGCGGCTGCTGATCCGGAATCCGCCGGAGAGGACCCGCTGTTCTGGCGCGGGCGCCAGGCACTTCGGCAGCTTGTCGGCGTCAACCGGGCCGGTGGTCCAGCCGCGGGCGGGTTCGCCGCCACCACCGCTGTGCAGACTGAAGCCGATCCGCTTGCCGCGCCAGTCGGCGATCTGCTCGTGGGTGTCCTTGACGATCACCGACACGGTCGCCGACCGGCCGCCCGCGGAGGCGCAGTCCACCTCGCCGAGCGCCCACAGGGTGATGTTCTCCTTGGCGAAGTAGTGCGAGAGCCGCACGGTGCCCCAGGCCCGTTCCGGCTCCGGCTGGCCCGGTACCCGCAGCGCGTGCGCGTCCAGCTTGATCCGCACGTCGTCGGCCTTGGTGAAGTACTCCAGCCGGGCGTTCCCGGTCACGCTGACCTCCCGCTTCGGCAGCTCCGGCGACGCGGCCTGCGCCGAACCCGCGGTGAGCGCGAGCGCCGTCACCGCGATCGAGACTCCCAGCACCCGTGTTGACCTGTGCACAACAACCTCCCCAGGCAGGTGGGCCGGTTCGCCCACACCAGGACGATCTCCGGCCCGGCCCGGGGTCGCCTCCCACCCGCGGGGGACCGGTGGCGCCGGGCGGGGGAGCCCGGCTCCACCGCGGGTGGGAGGGCTCAGCCGGGCAGCCGGGTCCAGGCGCCGGTCAGCTCGGGCAGGTACACCACCGACGGGGTGGCCCTGGCCTCGGCGGCCAGCCGGTCGTTGAGTGTGGCCGGATCGATCTCGCCTGGCGCCAGGATGCCGACCCGTTCGGCGAAGGGGAGCACGCTGATCAGGGTGTCCCCCAACAGGATCGCGGCCTGCTCGGCCGCCTCGGAGGTGGCCGGGGCGCGCACCGCGACCCGTGGATCGGGCAGCCCGGCCTGGCCGAACAGGCTGAACAACTGCTCGCCGATGTCCGGGACCCGGCCCATGGTGCGCAGGCTCTCGATGATCAGCCCGATGCTGCGGTTGAGCAGTGGCAGTGCGGGCGCGGACCGGGCGCGAGTGGTGTTGAAGTCCTGGAAGGACACGATCCCGCCCGGCCGCACCAGCGCCGCACTGGCCTTGATCGCGGCGACCGGATCGGGCACGTGCAACAGGATCAGCCGCCCGACCGCGGCGTCGAATCGTTGCGCCAGGCCAAGATCCGGCAGTTCGGCCTGCTGGAAGGCGACATTGGCCAGGCCCAGCGCACCCGCGCGCTCCCTGGCCGCCGCGAGCACGCCGGCGTCCGCGTCCACCCCGGTCACCGAGCCGGTGGGGCCGACGATCCGGGCCAGCTGGAAGGTCACATCGCCCGCGCCGCAACCGACATCGAGCACGTGCATGCCCTCGGCGATCCCGGCCGCGCGCAGCAGCTGGTCAGTGAATTCGGCGTAGAAGCGGGCCTGGGTCGCCAGGCGGCGGGTTTCCTCGGCGGAGTGCGCCAGGACATAGGTCTGCTCGCTCATGGTGGTGTCTCCTAGTCCGCGATCCGCAGTGAAACCGGGCCGTGCAGGGTGGTCTGGCAGGCCAGGCGGCAGTCGGCCGATTCGGCCAGGATGTCCAGCACCGCCTGCTCATCGGGTGCGATCGGACTCAGATTCCCCGCCCCGTCCAGGATCTGGACCAGGCAGGCGCCGCATTGCGCCGCGCGGCAACCGAAAACCACCGGAGTGTCCTGGCTGTCGCAGAGTTCCTGCATGCTCGTGCCGGGCCGCACGGCGAAGCGGGTCCCGGCGATCTCCACCGCGATCACGGCCGCACCCCGCGACTGGCCGCGGCGGCCGGGCTGTCCGGCGCCGCGGCGGCGGCGAGGTCACCGGCCGCGGTCGTGTCCACCACCAGCGCGGCCATCTCGTCCATGAACTGCTCGTAGTTCTTCTCCGCGCTGCCGAACACCCGGCCGGTGGTGGTGCCGCCCTTGATGGCCTGCCCGCCCAGGTGCCGGTGCATCTGGCGGAACAGCGCGAACAGGTCCACACAGGACCGGTATGCCTTGTCCAGCGCGGCATCCCCGGATTCACGCACCCAGGTCTTGAGCACCGGCTGATGGTCGTAGATCATCCGGAAGAACGCCTGCCAGTCCTCGGGCACGAAGCGCAGGTTGTTGGCGCGGGCGGCGATCACGTCCGGATGGCTGAAGTTGACGTGGAAGAGCGCGTCCAGCATGAGCAGGAACGGCAACTGGTACCCCGAGGCCACCCCGGTCACCTCGTCCTCGATCCAGCCGCAGGTGACCTGGATCCGCCGGAACTCGTCCGGATCGATCAGCGGGATCAGCCGCTTGGTGACCATGAAGACGTTGCGCAGCGCGGCCTGCACCCTGCGCAACGCCTCGGTGGCCCCGGCCCGGTCGTCGACCTTCGCGCACTCCAGCGCGTGACAACCCCAGCCGTAGATCGGCGCCCCGAACGCCTCCACCGCGAAGAACGCCCGGTAGAGGTCCAGTTCACTCTGGTTGCCGTGGTTGAGCCAGAACGCGGGCCGCATCCGGTCCAGTGCGGTGATGTCCTGGTAGGTCAACGCTTCGCCACCGGAGACGCCGTCGAGTTCCCAGGCCAGCATGGTCATCACGATCTGGTTGAACCGCGGGATCGTCCCGGCCGTGTTAGAGGTCGAGACCACTAGTTCGGCCAGCGGTGCGGGCATCGTGCTCGGGCCGCTGGCGGGCTCGTCCTCGGGACTGCCCTGCCGCCACAGGTGGTTGAGGTAGATCAACGGCACCAGGAGCAGTTCCGCTCGCGCCACGGGCAGTTCGGCCGCCTGGCGTAACAGGGTTGCCGCCGAAGGAAGGGCGGCGGCCTGCGTGCTGAGCCAGTCCCGGAAGGCGGTGGCGTCCCGCCGCTGGTACTCGGCCGCCGCCGCCCGGCACAGCTCCGGGATCGCCTGTAACGGGCCGGGGAAACGGAAATCCGGCGCCCGATCGGTCAGGAACCCGGTCTGGGTGCAGGCCAGGGTGCCCAGCGATCGCAACGGTCCCAACAGGTGGAAGTCCGCCGGTGGCTGGTCGCTGAAGGTCGACGCACGCCGGGTGCCCGGGACGTCGAACAACGGCACAGCGGTAGGTGTAGCCAACATGATCTCCCCCAGAGATTGTCAGAAGCTACCTGTACATCCGCGCTGCCGGGATCCTGCATGCCGGAGGTGACCGCCGTGGCGTTTGCGCCGAATGGGCGTCCGGCCGTGGCCGAATCGTTGCCTGAGAACGCGGTGGAACTGTTCGAGCCACCGGTCCGACTACTGGGGGAAGTCCCTTCCACCGCTAAGGAAGCCGGATGACCGCGAACCAGCTCACCGCGACGACCCCCGCGCCGCCCGCGAGTCAGTCGCGCACGCTGCGCCCCCTGTTGCTACGCCTGCACTTCTACGCCGGTGTCCTCATTGGACCTTTCCTCCTGATCGCCGCTTTCACCGGGTTGCTCTACGTGTTCACCCCGCAACTGGAACGCGTGGTGCACAGCCAGGAACTCTTCGTCACCCCCGCCGGAGCCGCACAATCCCTGTCCCAGCAGATCGCCGCCGCCAAAGCGGCCCTGCCCGAGGCGACCCTGGTCCGGGTCCGTCCCGGCACGACCGAGACGGACAGCACCCAGATCATCTTCAGCCGGGCAGGCCTGGCGCCCAGCCACTGGCTCACCGCCTACGTCGACCCCTACACCGCCCAGGTCCGCGGCACCCTGGAAACCTACGGCTCCAGCCAGTCCACCCCGATCCGCACCTGGGTGGACGAGTTGCACCGCAGCCTGCACCTGGGCGATGCCGGCCGCCTGTACAGCGAACTGGCCGCGAGCTGGCTCTGGCTGGTGGTGCTGGGCGGCCTGATCCTGTGGTGGCAACGCCAGCGCACCCGCCGCAGGCGCCTGCTGCTGGTGGACCGCAAGCTCCGCGGCCGCCGCGGCCTGCTGTCCTGGCACGCCGTCCTGGGCACCTGGATCGCGCTGCCGCTGCTGTTCCTGTCCGTCACCGGCCTGACCTGGTCCGAGTACGGCGGCGAGAGCATCGCCGATCTCCGCAAAGCCCTGTCCTGGCAAACCCCAACCCTGTCCGCCAGCCTGTCCGAACACTCCGCGCACGGCTCACACCAGCAACCCACCGGCACCCCCGGCCCGGACGCGGGTCCGGACCGGATCCTGGCCACCGCCCGCCAGTCCGGCCTGGACGGCCCGGTCGAGATCACCCTGCCCTCGGGGGCCGGAAAGGCATACCTGGTCAAGCAGATCAAGGGCAGCTGGCCGCAGAAACAAGACGCCATGGCCCTGGACCCCGCCACCGCCCAACCCCTGGAAACCCTGCGCTTCCAGGACTTCCCACTGGGCGCCAAACTCGCCCGCTGGGGCATCGACGGCCATATGGGCGTCCTGTTCGGCCTGCCGAATCAGCTCCTGCTCGCCGCGGTCTGCCTGAGCCTGATCGCGATGATCCTGTGGGGCTACCGGATGTGGTGGCACCGTCGGCCGACCAGAGATCGTTTCTCGCTGGGCAAGCCGTTTCCGCGCGGTGGCTGGCGGGCCGTGCATCCGGTGGCGCTGACGGCTTTGGCGGTGGGGGCGGTGCTGGTGATGTGGCAGCTGCCGGTGTTTGGGGTGTCGCTGCTGGGGTTCCTGGCGGTGGACCTGGTGCTGGCCTGGCGAGCCCGTCGACGGGGCGGGCTGGTTGTGCGGGGTGAGGAACTCATGCCGAAGTGATGTCGGGTGGTACTGGCCATGGGTCCGGCGTGGGTGACAGCGTCGGGTCCATGGCCAGGCCAGAACGTCCGATCCACGCTGCCGCCGGTCCGGTGCAACGGTTCGCGCTGGAACTGCGCGAACTCCGGCGACAGGCGGGCAACCCGCCGTACCGGCTGCTCGCCGAACGCGCCCGGTTCTCCCGGGCGGTGCTCGCCGACGCGGCCCGCGGTCACCGCAAGCCCACGCTCCCGGTGACCCTGGCCTACGCCAAAGCCTGCGGTGCGGACCCGGCGGTCTGGGCGACCCGGTGGCGACTGCTGACCGTGGAACTGGCCCAGGGGCCGGATCTGGGGGCGTCGGCCAACACCCTGGCCGAGCTGCGGCGCGGAGTGGACGCCTTCATCGTGGACTTCTTCACCCGGCGGCAGGTTTCCGCCCGCGAGTGAACCTGCCCAGTGCGGCGCGGACTTCATCCACCCGCAGCAGCACCATCGTCCCGGCCGCGCCCAGCAGGCCAAGGCCACCACCGGCGATCAGCCAGATCCACGCGCCCAGGGCGTGTTCCGGACCGCCTGGCACGAACGCGACCACCGCCAGTCGCACCAGCCAGCCAATGCCGGCTGCGCACCCGGTCGCGACCACGATCGCCCCGTAGTTCCGCAGGCCGCGCCTGCCCCGCCGAGGACCCAACCGTCGCCGCAGCAACAGCCCGCCCGCGACGGCGCCCACGACAAAGCTCACCGCGTTGGCGAAAGCCAGGCCATGGACGACCTCCCTGGCGGGGAGCAGGTCGGCGGCCAGCAGGCACAGCGGGATCTTGACCGCGACCATGAGCAGGTTGATCACCGTTGGGGTGCGGGCGTTGTTCATCGCGTAGCAGACGCGTGACTGGAGCATGGTCAGGGCGAAGGGCAGCAGCCCGAACGCCGAGGCGGTGATCGCGAACCCGAGCCGGTCCGCGTCCGCGCTGCCTTCGCCAACGCTGAACAGGGCCACCCCGATCGCCGGGCCGAGCACCGTGAGCAGACCGCTGACCGGACCCAGCATGGCCGCCGACAACCGGCTGCCCAGTGTCAGGTCGTCGGCGAGCGCCCGCCGATCGTTGCTCGCCGCCGCGTGGCTCATCCTGGGCAGCAACGCGGTCAGCAGGGACACACCGAGCACGCCGTAGGGCATCTGCACCAGCAGCCAGGCGTAGGTGTAGACGGAGATGCCACCGGCGGCCGTCGCGGTGGCCACCCGGCTGATCACCAGGTAGCCGAGCTGACTCAGCGCGACGTAGCCGAGCACCCACAGTGCCAGCCCGCCGAACTCGGTGAGCCTGCGATCCCAGCCCCAGCGCCAGCGCAGCCGGAAACCACTGCGCCGCGACGACGGGAGCAGCATCCCGGCCTGCACGAGGATGCCGAGGGTGGTGCCGAGTCCGAGGACGAGCAGCTTCGGGTTGGTCAGCTGCACCGGATTGGTGGCGATCTGGCCGGGCAGTAGGTAGTAGAGGCCGATGGTCGCGATCAGCACCAGGTTGTTCAGCACCGGGGCCCACGCGGGCGGCCCGAACACACCACGGGTGTTGAGCACGGCGCTGAACATGGCGAACAGGCCGTAGCACACGATCTGTGGCAACAACAGGTAGGCGAACGCGGTGACCAGCGCCGGATTGGCGGTGCCGCCGGTGTTGCCCACGAACGGCGCGGTCAGCACCGGGGCGAGGCACACGGCCAGCACCGTGATGACGGTCAGCATGGTGATCCCGACCGTCATCAGGCGCTGGACGTATGCCTCGCCGCCATCGGCGTCCTGGGCCCTGGCGCGGACCAGCACCGGCACCACGACACTGGTGAGCACGCCGCCGAGCAACAACTCGTAGACGATGTTGGGCAGGGTGTTGGCCACCGTGTAGGAGTCGTTGACCGCGTTCGCGCTCAGCCCGACCACCCAGGCCAGCGACAGTTTGGCGAGGAAGCCGGTGACCCGGCTGATCAGCGTCGCCACCGCCATGGAACCGGTTGCCTTGGCCAGGGATGGCGTGGTCCGGGTTGAGTTCATCGCCGCCTCCGCGGTCATGCTGACTCCGCGAATGCTCGTACCGGCCGGGGTTGTCCACCACCTCCCGCGGACAACCCCGGACAACGTCAGCCGGACTCGTCAGGCCCGATCCCGTTACCCAGTACCAGATACCGCTCAGCGAACTCCGCGATCTCGGTCAGCAAAGCCTCCCGGTCCGCAGCCACCGGCAGCAACCCGGCGAAAACCTGCCCGAACCGCACCCCCGGCACCACCGCCACCCTGGCCACCAGCTCGTCGAAGTCCTGGGGCAGCACCGCGCCCGCCGGGCGGGGGACCAGTCTGCACAGGTTTTCCAGCGCGTCGCGGGCGGAGTCGTGGCCGGTGGTGTGCCAGAGCAGGGTGGCGGCGAGCAGGTGGGCGATGGCGGTGGCGGGTTTGCGGTTGGCCGCGCTCAGGTGGCCGGCCAGGTTGTGGTGGCAGACGGCGATGCTGTGCACTTCGGCGCGCTGGTAGACGTAGCGTAGCGCGAGTTGTTCCAGGTCGATGGCGCGTTCTGGTCTGCGGCGGGTGCGTTCCAGCTGGGCGCGGGCGCTGAAGACGCGGCCGAGCTGGGTGAGGTCGCCGAAGTCCTGGAAGACCTGCTGGCAGTGCCGGAGCAGGCGTTCGGCTTCCTTGCGGCGGCCCAGCCGGGCCAGCAGGGTGGCCTCGTTGAAGCGGGTGCTGGCCTGTTCGTGCCTGCCCGCGCCGCGTTGCCCTTCGCTGTGCTGGATGCGGCGGTTGAACGCCAGCGCGGCCGCCCAGTCCTCCTGACCGCGGGCGGCCCGGCAGGCGGCGTCCAGGACCAGTTCGAGCACCTGCCAGGGCGGGGCGCCGTTGGGTTCGGGTTCGAGGGTGTCCAGGTGGGCCAGCAGGGTGGTGGCGCGGTCCAGGGCCTCCTCGGAACGGCCCAGCAGAGCCAGGTTCTGCAGCAGGGAGGCTTCGCGGCCTGCTTCGGCCCAGGAGCCGGCGGGGGCGCCGGGCAGGCGGGACTGGGCCAGTTCGACCGCGTCGGTCAGGCGGCCGTGGTCGCGGGCCAGGTCGGCGAGCTGACCGGCGATGGCCGTGGCCATCTCGGACCGGCCCTGGGCGTCGGCCTGGACCAGCACCGCGCGCAGCCGGGTTTCCGCCCCGGCCGGGTCGATGGCGGTCAGTGTGATCGCGTGCACGGCCTCGCACAGCAACCGGTCTCGCGGGTCGAGTTCCTGGGCCAGGCACAGGTCCAGGTGGCCGAGCAATCGCAACGCGGTGCCCGGCGAACGGTCCCGGCCCAGCACGTGGTGCAGGATCTTGGCCACCTCGCCCCAGCGGGCCAGCCGGAGGAGGTACGGCACCGCGGCCAGGGCGGCGTGCACGACCTCGGTGGTCGAGGTGCCCTGGGTCTCCCGCTCCATCCGGTCCCGGCAGATCGCCTGCCACAGCGCGCCGATCAGATCGTCCAATGTGGACCGTTGCGCGGGTGGCACCTCGGACCGGATGGCCTCGGCGACGCCGGGATGCAGGGTGTAGCGGATGATCCGCCGGTCCGGTTCCGGGTGCACCAGGGCCGCATCGCGCAGCAGGGCAAGGGGTTCGGCCAGCGGCACGGCCTCGCCGGGTTCCCACAGCCGGGGCCAGAGCGCGGCCACGATCCCGGACTGCCGGTCGTCCTCTTCCAGGCAGGCCAGCAACTCCGCCAGTCGCCGGGCCGGTTCGGGCAGGTCGGCCAGGGTGCCGGTGGTCCAGGAAGTGAGGGCGCGCAGGAACTGGCCTGGGTCCAGGTCGGTGGATCCGGTGGCGAAGAAGGAATCCAGGGGTTCACCGCGGACCGTGGCCGCGGCGTGCGCGATGTCCAGGCGGTCGCGCAGCCGGTCCGGATCGGCCGCAGCGGCATCGGCCAGTTCCAGCAGACCGGGGTGGCCCTGCACCACGTTGATCACCTCGCGGACCAGTGCCCGCTGCCCGGAATCCCCGTCCAGCAACGCTTTCAGGTTGGGCAGCTCCCTGGCCAGCAACGCCGATTCGGCCAGCGACAGCGCGTGCACCGGCAGCACGGCCACCCGCTCGGCGCCCAGTCCGGCCGGGGTGACCCGGCTGGTCAGCACCACCCGGGACGCGCCGCGGTGTCCGGTGAGCACGTCCACCAGGTCCGTCCACTGTGGATCGCGCCAGGAGCCGTTGCGGGACAACAGGGTTTCCAGGTTGTCCAGGACCAGCAGCACGACCTCCTCGCGCAGCAGCGCGGCCAGCCGGGGCAGGAACTGCTGGAAGGTCGCGGCACTGCCCAGCGCCTCGGTCATCCGGAACCGGGGGAGTTGCGCTTCCAGGGCGTCCGCGAGCAGGCCCAGGGCCTCGCCCGGTGCGGTTTCCCGCTCCGGCGCCCGCCACCAGGCCAGGCCGCCGAACCCGTTCTCGTGCTGGTAGGCCAGTTCCACCGCGGCCGTGCTCTTGCCTGCCCCGGCCATGCCCAGCAACAGCACCCCGGTCCGGTCGCTACGCGGGGCGAGCGCGGTGCTGGCGTCGATCAGTAGCTGGGTGCGCCCGACGAAACGCGTTGGCTCATCAGGGAATCCGGGCATCCGCTGCCGGTAGGGATCCAGCTCCGGTTCCCGGTCCGGCGGGTTCAGCCGCAAGCCGATCCCGCCGGAGCCGAACAACGCCGGGGTGCCCACGGACAACGCGGGCCGGTCCGCGCAGACCCGGCCAGCGGCCACCGGCACCGCCAGGCCCACCGCCCGGTCCACCGGCAGGCCACCGAGTAGCCGCCGGTACAGCTCGCCGGTCAGGGTGATCGCGAACTCGTCCGAGACCGGGTACCGCATGCCCACCGCGGTCACCCCGAACGCCTCCACCAGCCCCACCGCCGGTCCGACCGTGGCCACGCCGTCGCCGGAGCGCCGGGAGAACCGCTCGGCCTGTTCGGCCAATCCCAGGCGATGCAAGGTTTCCGCCGCGGTCGCCGCGCCGGAGTGACAGGTGCCCAGCACCGCCAGTTTGAGCCGCCGCCGCGCCGGTCGCAGCAGCTCCACCAGATCCGCGGTGTGCACTGGATCGGCGGTGCCGTCGGCATGCTCCAGCAGCACCAGGCCGTGCTCGCCGTGCCCGGCCACGTGCAGCACGTCCCAGCCCGGCGACTCCTCGGCGAAGCCACGCAATCGTTCCCGGGTGACCCCGTACTGCACCACCCGGATGTGCACCGCTTTGCCGGTCTGCCTGGCCAGCAACCGCACCAAGTGGGCCAGTTCGTGGCGTTCCCGGCGCAGCGCGAGCACGGAGGTCCGCGAGGGCATGGAGAACAGGGCCAGGATCCGCAACTCGGCGCCGACCGGTTCCTTGCGCACCTGGCGTTCGCCCGGCCACCGGTAGACCAGCCGCACGCCGCGCCGGGCCAGGGACTCGCCGTCGACGTGGGCCAGTTCCAGGGGCCGGTCCAGCAGGAACGCGGCCCGCGCCGGCAGGTCCACCAGCACGGTGTCCAGATCGCTGTCCAGGATGGCGTGCCCGATGGCCTGGCCGAGCACCGCGACGCCCAGCCACTCGCCCAGCCAGTCGAGGATCTCCGCCTCGGCGGCCACCCGGTCATCGGGCGCGGCGTTGCGCCGTAGGTAGCCGTCGAGGTCGTCGAACGCCTCATGCTCCGCGCTCGCGGGATCGAGGTCCACCTCGTGGTCGGCGACCAGGTGGCCATCGGCGTCGGAGAGCAGCCAGCGCCAGCGGAGGTGGCTGGAGAGGTCGGCGGCGCGCAGGACCCAGGTAGTCACTCCGGGGGTGTCTGTCCTGGGGGCCGGAGCGTTTCGGGTGCGCAGGTCTCAGTTCGGCACACGCTCGACGGTTTTGTGTCCGATCACAACGACGGCCCGCCAACTCTGGAAAAGTCCCCAGCGTGGCAGCCCGGTGTGACCCGCATCATGTGATGTGTTTGTTTCTCCCGGAACCATGGAGGTCTCGATGCGGATGCGTGCGCGAGCGGCGGCGGCCCTGACGATGACGGCGGCCGCGCTGCTGTCCGGACCGAGCGCGCAGGCGGATGCACTGGAGTACGTGGCGATGGGGGACTCGGCCGCGGCCGGACCGCTGATCCCGCACCAGAACATCAACCTGGCCTGCCTGCGCTCGGACCGGAACTACCCGGCGGTGGCGGCCAAGGCCCTGGGCGCGAGCCTGCGCGATGTGACCTGTTCCGGGGCCACCACTGCCGATTTCGCGGGTCGCAGGCTCGGCTTCATCGCCCCGCAGTTCGACACGCTCAAGCCGAGTACCGACCTGGTCTCGGTCACCATCGGCGCCAACGACTCCGGCCTGTTCCAACAGGCCCTGAGCTGCATCAACCTGCTCCCGGAGCCGGTCGGCCTGTCCTGCGCGGACCGGCTGACCGCGGGCGGGCGGGACCAGCTGGCCGCCGCGGTGGACGCCTGGGCGCCGAAGTTCGGCGCGGCACTGGACGAGATCCGCGCCCGCTCGCCGAAGGCCAGGATCGTGGTCACCGGGTACGGCACCTACATCCGGCCGCAGGGCTGCCACCCGGTCCAGCCGGTGTGGGCGCGGGATGGCCGCTACCTGCAGAGCGTGATGGACCGGATCAGCGCGGTCGCCCGCGGCCAGGCGCAGCAGCGCGGCGCGCGGTTCGTGGACTTCGCCGCGGTCACCCTCGGGCACGACATCTGCGCCGCGCCCGCGCAGCGTTACCTGGAGGGCCTGATCCCGACCAGCCCGGCGGCGCCGCTGCACCCCAACGCGCAGGGCATGGCCGCCTTCGGCAAGGCGATCGTGGCGGCGGCCCGCGGCTGAGCGGCGGTCATCGGCGGGTAGCGGCCCGCGCCGCCAGCGCGGCCTTGAGCAGCCCGATGTCCTTGGTACTGGTGGCATCCAGCCCGGTCAGCTCGGCGATCTTGCGCAGCCGGTAGTCCACCGTGTTCGGGTGCACGTGCAGTTCGGACGCGGCCGCCCGCCGGCCGCCCACGCGCAGGAACACCGCCAGGGTCTGGACCAGTTCTTCGTTGCCGGACAAGGGTTCCAGCACTGCGGCGAGCTGGTCCAGGGCGGGGCTCGGCCGGGACAACTGGTACTCCAGCAGCACATCCCGCAACCGGTGCACCCCGGGCGGTCGGCCGAAGCGCTGGGCCACGACTAGGACCTCCCCGGCGACCGCGGCGGCCTCGGCCACCCCGGCCGGTTCGGCGGCCACCGCGCCGACGGTGATCTCCGCGCCCGCGGCCCGGCTCAGTCCGGTCACCACCCGGTCCAGCCAGGCCCAGTCCCGCTCGGTCAGCTCGGCCACGGGCGCTGGGCCGGGCAGCAACGCGGTGCCACCCTCCGCGGTCAGCGTGGAGAGCACCGGACCGCGGATCTGCCGGTCCAGCTCGGCCCGCACCCGGCGCAGCTTGCGGCGGCCGGCGATCAGCGGATCCACCCCGTCCCCGGTCTCGTCCGGGTGCGCCCCGACCGCGAGCGCCAGCACCAGGTAACACGGCGGCAGCCGCAACCCGGCCTGACCGGCGGCGACCTCGGCCGGGATGCCGCTGAGCAGCGAGGACAGCAGGGTGTGCCGGGCGGAGTGATCGTCGTCGAACATGGTCTGCCGGGCGTCCAGATACCCCGCGCCGACCGCGGGCGCGACCACTTCCAGGTAGCGCAGCGCGAGATCGTTGACGGTCATCACGTCCTCGATCTCCTCCGGCCGGGCGTCCGGGCGCAGCGAGTCCCACATGACCTGGACCCCGATGTGGTAGGCGGTCAGCACCACGTCGATGGGCAGCCCCTCCTCGGCCCGGCGGGCCGCCGACTCGCGCAGGAACCCCAGGTCGGCGCGGGTGGGCAGGGTCCGGGTGCGCAGGATGTCGATGAAGGAGCGCAGGGTCGTCTCGATGACCTGGTTGATGTCCCCGGCGAGTGCCTCGGCGGGCAGCTGACGGTAGGCGGGCACCCGCCGGGTGATCTCTACCAGCACCCGCTCGACCAGCGCGGGCAGCTGCCGGGTGAAGCGCTCGTGCAGTGGCCGGCCGCCGACCACCAGCTCCCGCGGATTGTCATCCGTCACAACGAGTGGCCTCGTTTTCTGGGTTCCAGCCCATGTTGCCGGTCATGGTTCGTGATCCATCATGACATTCCGGCGATACCGAGTCGAGGAGCAGTGCATGCGCGAGTCCACGGCCGCCCCGCGATATCCGGTACCGGCCCGTGGCGGGGTGGTGGAACTGGTTTACGCCAACGCGGACACCGATCCGGACCGGGAAGCCTTCCGCCGCAAGGTCGGCGGCCGCTGGCAACCGGTCAGCGCGGGGAAGTTCGCCGCCCAGGTGACCGCGGTGGCCAGGGGACTGCTGGCCGCGGGCATCGGGCCGGAGGACCGGGTGGGGCTGTTGTCGGCGACCCGGTACGAGTGGACGTTGCTGGACTTCGCGCTGTGGGCGGTCGGCGCGGTGCCGGTGCCGATCTACGTGACCTCCTCGGCGGAGCAGATCCAGTGGATCCTGGCCGACTCCGGCGCGGCCGCGGTGCTGGTGGAGACCGCCGAGCACGAGGCAGTGGTGCACGCGCTGCGCCCACAACTTCCCGAACTCGGCTGCCTGTGGCGGATCGAACCGGATGAGGACACCGCGGGCGCGGTGGCCGAACTGGTCGCGGCGGGGGAGCGGGCCGGAACCGACGGGGTGCTGCGCCGGCGGCACGCGGTGGACGCGGCCGATGTCGCCACCATCATCTACACCTCCGGCACCACCGGCCGCCCCAAGGGCTGTGTGCTCACCCACGCCAACTGCCTGGCCGAGGCGGGCAACGCCGTCGAGCTGCTGCGCCCGATGTTCGAGGGCACCGCCGAGGACGGCGCGTCCACCCTGCTGTTCCTGCCGCTGGCGCACGTCTTCGGCCGGATGGTGCAGCTCGGCGCGGTGCTCGCGCGGGCCACCCTGGGCCACACCAGCGATATCAGGACCCTGCTCGCCGACCTGGCCGAGTTCCGCCCGACCTTCGTGCTGTCGGTGCCGTACGTGCTGGTGGCCACCGCAATCGCCCACTCCCAGGCGGAAAACCCAAGCCTGGTGCGGAAAATCCGGCATGCGCTGTTCGATCGGCTGGTCTACCGCAGGCTGCGTGCGGCTTTTGGCGGCCGCTGCCGGTACGCGATCTCCGGCGGCGCCCCGCTGGGCGCCCGGCTGACCCACTTCTACCGCGGCATCGGCCTGACCGTCTTCGAGGGCTACGGCCTCACCGAGACCAGCGCCGCCGCCACGCTCAACTCCCTGGACGCCTACCGCCCCGGCACCGTCGGCCGCCCGGTGCCCAGCACCTCGATCCGGATCGCCGCCGACGGCGAGGTGCTGATCAAGGGCGAACTGGTCTTCCCCGGCTACTGGAACGACGAATCGGCCACCACCAAGGCTTTCACCGAGGACGGCTGGTTCGCCACCGGCGACCTTGGCGAGCTGGACGAGGACGGTTTCCTGCGGATCACCGGCCGCAGGAAGGAGATCCTGGTGACCAGTGGCGGCAAGAACGTCGCATCCGCGGTGATCGAGGACCGGATCACCGCGCACCCGCTGATCGCGCACGCGGTGGTCGTCGGCGACGCGCGGAAGTACATCGCCGCCCTGATCACCATCGACCCGGAACACTTCCCGCGGTGGAAAACCGGTGCGGGCAAACCGGACCACGCCACCGTGGCCGAGCTGGCCGAGGATCCCGAGCTGCGGGCGGAGATCCAGGCCGCGATCGACCGGGGCAATGAGGCGGTGTCCACGGCGGAGTCTGTGCGGCGGTTCCGGATCCTGCCCGGCGAGTTCACCCCGGAGACGGGTCACCTGACGCCGTCGCTGAAGTTGCGGCGAGCCGTGATCATGACTGACTTCGCGCCCGAGGTGTCCGCGCTATACGCCTGACGAACGCGGCGGGCCCGGCCACGGTGAACTCGGTGACGTGTCGGCCTCGCCCACCTGCAGGCGCCACAGGGAGGCGTAGAGGCCGTCGCGGGTGAGGAGTTCGTCGTGGGTGCCCTCTTCGGCCACCACGCCGCCGCGGTCCAGCACCAGGATGTGGTCGGCTTGCCGGATCGTGGACAGCCGGTGCGCGATGACCAGCAGGGTGCGGTCGCGGGCGAACTCGTGCAGGGCGCGCTGGATGGCGGCCTCGGTCTCGTTGTCGACGGCGGAGGTGGCCTCGTCGAGGATGAGGATCGGGGCGTCCTTGAGCATGGCGCGGGCCAGGGACAGGCGCTGCCGCTGGCCGGTGGACAGGGTGGCGCCGCGTTCGCCGATCGTGGTGGCGTACTGCTCGGGCAGGGTGTGGATGAACGGGGCGGCCTCGGCCGCTTCGGCGGCGCGGTGCACGGCGGCGGGCGGAGCGGTGAAGGTGCCGTAGGCGATGTTGTCGGTGATGGTGCCGTCGAAGAGGAAGGCGTCCTGGGCGACAAAGCCGATGGCCTGGCGCAGATCGCGCAGGCGCAGGGTGCTGATGTCCTTGCCGTCCAACAGGATCGTGCCCGCGTCCGGGTGCTGGAAGCGGAGCAGGAGTTTGGCGATGGTGGTCTTGCCCGAGCCCGTGGTGCCCACGATCGCGGTGACCCGGTGCGGCGCCACCCGCAGCGACAGATTCCGCAGCACCGGCGGTCGGTCCGGGTAGGCGAAGGTGATGTCCCGTAACAGGATCTCGCCGCGGACAGCGGTGACCGGCAGGGGCAGGCCGCTGCCGTTGGGCTCGGTGGGCAGGCCGCGCAGCCGCAGGATGTTGTCCAGTGCGGCCACCGAGCGCTGGTACCGGTCCACCGAGTCGCCCAGGGTGCGCAGCTTCCACAGCACCTGTAGCGGCAGGCTGATCAGGGTGCTGAAGACCTCGAAGCGCAACGGCCCGGCCAGCACCGCCCGTCCGCCCAGCAACAGGATCCCGGCCAGGGACACGGTGGCGCAGCCGCGGACGGTCTCGGCGTAGGCGGCGACCTCCCGGTCCGAGCGTTCGTCACCGCGCCGGTACTCCTCGCTGAGCGCGGCGATCCGGCGGATCTCGTAGTCCTCGGCGCAGAAGCTCTTCACCGTCGCGTCGGCCTCGATGGCGTTGACCACCTGGCTGTTCAGCCGGGCCGAGCGTTCGCCCGCGGCCACGAAGTGCGGGGCCACCTCCTCCTGGTAATGCAGGGAGAGCCCGGCGATGACCGGCACCGGCAGGAAGGCGATCCAGGCGACGCCGGGGGCGAAGATCAGGAAGGCGGGCACGGTGATCAGGAAGCTGGTCACCAGCTGGGTCATCTCGTGCGCGGAGGTGGCCAGGAAACGGCCCAGCGCCTCGATGTCCTCGGTGAGCACCTTCGCGATCCGGCTGCCGCGCTCCCGCGTGACGTGCTCGGTGGACAGGCGCTGCACGTGCGGATGCAGTTCGGTGCGCCAGTCGTGGCGCACCCGGTGGGCCAGGTTGCGCCACAACAGGCCGGAGCTGAAGGAGAGCACCGCCACCGCGACGCAGACCAGCGCGGCGAGCCCGGCCAGCAGCCACAGCTGGGCGGTGGCGGTGACCAGCCCGATGCGCACCAGCAGCAGGCTCTGGCCGCGGATGAGCACCACCGCGACCCAGCCGATGAACACCGCCAGCATCAGGTCCATCACCTGGCCCAGCGCGGAGAGCACCGTGGCCAGGTAGAACCGGCCCCGGTGCCTGCCCACGATGCGCAGCAACGGGCGGCGCACCCCGGCGGAGGCGCCGCGGGCCCGCTTGGCCCGAACCCACGCGCGCCGGATGATCACCGCGGTGGCCAGCAGCACCAGGCCAAGGCCCACCAGTGGCGAGGGCCGCAGCACCAGGCCGAGCACGGCGGCGCCACAGGCGATGGCCAGCGCGCGGGCCAGCCGCCCACGCCGGCGCGGACGCACCGGCGTCTCTGTGGCGGGCCGGGTGGGGGCGTGCAGCAGTGCGACCGCGCGCGTGACCACCGCGCGCACCCGGTGGCCGACCGTCTCGGCGGTCACGTCGGGATCGTGCCGGAGCAGGAGCCTGCCGGTCACCGGATTGGCGCGAATTACCTGAATTCCGGGGGTGGCGTCCAGGCTGCGCGCCACATACTCGGCCAGCCGTGGCCGTCCCAGCAACACGTCGATCTCCCAGCGCTGACGCCCGGGAACGACTGACCGTGGTTGTGCCACCGCGGTTTCCATGAACAACAGCCACCGGTTCCCTAGCGTGCCACGCCTATGACTGATCCACGCCCATTCGCGTCAATTGGGCGATACGGACGTGCCAGGGGACTGTTTCCTGGCCTTCGGCTTGACCGGTTCGGGCTCGGTAAGGTCGACGGTCGCCTCGGCGGTGAGGTCGGAGATACCCTCAGCCGCTTTCGCCGCGGCCTTCCGCACCTCCATGACCAACCCCACCGAGGCGCGGACCACGCCACGGACCAGTGGTTTCGCCACTTTGGCCGCGAGCGGCGCGGTGACCAGCCCGATCAGGAATGGGGCGATGGCAGGCAATGGCATGGCCAGGTCCATCCGTTCTTCTGGGTTTCCGAAATGCGCTGACTCCGAATTCCGACGCTAGTGCCCGCTGTTGATCGAGTCAACACCCGTAGTGGGTGGCGCTGATCATGACGTCTCTGATTAAGTGCATTCGGCGCACCCAGGATTTCGCCGGTTCGGACTAGTCGATCCGATTCCGAACGTGGTTCGGCTGCGCACAGTGGCGCTTTTGCGGCGCTGCTCGCGAAGACACACTCAGCCGATTGTCATGAACTGGCAGGCTTGCTCTACTTGATTGCACTGCGGGTGTCTCACGAATACGGAGGACGGCAGTGTCCCTCTCACCGGTCAAGCGGCAGAGCAATGCCGATGCCCTGGCGAAGATCAGGACCGTCATCGCGGGCGGGGTCAGCAGTGGTATGCGGATCGATGCCATCCCACAGCCTCTGGTGGTGCGCCGGACTCAGGGTTGCCGGGTCTGGGATGTGGAGGACAACGAGATCATCGACCTCAACATGGGCTACGGCTCGCACCTGTTCGGCTACGCCGACACCGAGGTGCTGGCCGAGGTCGGCGAACAGTTCGCCCTCGGCCACCTCACCGGCCTGCCGCACGAGCTGGACGCCGAGGCCGGTGCGCTGATCGCCGAGCTGGTGCCGGGCATCGAGCAGGTGCGCTTCGCCAACTCCGGCACCGAGGCCGTCACCTCGGCGCTGCGCCTGGCCAGGGTGAGCACCGGCCGCGCTCTGGTGGTGACCTTCGAGGGCCACTACCACGGCTGGAGCGAGACCGTGCTGCGCGCGGGCAAGGCCGTGGGACACTTGCGGGAGGGCTCGCCGGAACAGGTGCGGCCGGGCGCCCCCGGCATGATCCCGGAGGCCCTGGCGCACACCGCGCAGCTGCCGTGGAACGACCATGAAGCGGTGCGGGACCTCTTTGCCCGCGCCGGCCGGGACATCGCCGCGGTGCTGCTGGAACCGGTGCTGGTCAACGCGAACGTCATCCCGCCCGCACCCGGTTTCCTGGAGCTGCTGCGGGAGCTGACCACAGCCGCGGGCGCACTGCTGGTCTTCGACGAGGTGATCACCGGCTTCCGGGTGGCCAGGGGTGGCGCGCAGGAGCGCTACGGCGTCGAACCCGACCTGACCGTGCTGTCCAAGGTGCTCGGCGGCGGGTTCCCGGTCTCGGCCTTCGGCGGCAGACGGGCGGCGATGCGGTTGCTGGCGGCCAACCAGGCGCACCACGCCGGGGTCTTCGCGGGCAACCACGCCGCGATCCGCGCGGTCATCGCGCAGCTGGGCAAGATCCGCCGCAGCCCAGGGGTCTACGCCGAGCTGGAACACCTGGGCGCCTACGCCGAGGAAGGCGTTCGCGCCCTGACCGAGGCCGAGGGCCGCCGGGTCCGGGTGGCCAGGGTCGGCTCGCTGGTGTCGGTGGCCCTGCTGCGGCAACCCGTGCCGCCGGAGGCCGGCCTGCGGGAGCTGGCCGCCGCGATCGACTTCGACGCCCACCGGCGCTGGCAGATCGCCGCGCAGCGGGAGGGCGTCTACTTCCACCCCAACCCGATGGAACCCTGGTTCCTCAGCACCGCGCACACCAGGGACGTGCTCGACAAGGTCCTCGCCACACTCGGCCGGGCGCTGGCCGGGGCCAGGTGAGCGCCCGCGCCGAGCTGCTCGGCACCCTCCGGGCCCAGGCCGCCCGGCTGGGCGAGCGGCCACTGCTGGTGGCCGGGGAGCGCGGCGTCAGCGGCACCGAGTTCCTGGCGCTGCTGGCCGGGAAGGTCCGCCGCTACCAGGGTGCGGGCATCGGCGTGGGCGCGGTGGCCGGCATCCAGGCGTGGCCACCGGCGGAGTTCCTCAGCGACCTGTTCGCCGTGATCGACACCGGCGCGGTCGCCGTGCCGCTGCCGCGCAGGCTCACCGCGTGGGGCCTGGAACGCGCCGAGGCGCTGCTGCCGCTCACCCATCTGCTGGTGGCGCCCGGCACCGGCTTCGGGCTCGGACCGGTCCTCGCGCCCGCCGGTGGCCGGGTGCTGAGCCTGAACACCGCCCGCTCCGGCGAGGGGCCACGGCAGGCGGCCACCGCGCAGCTCACCTCCGGCACCACCGGCCGCCCCCGGGCCGCGCTGCGCACCGCCGCGGCCCTGCTCGCCGAGGCCGCCGCCTACCGGGACACCCTGGAGCTGGGTGCCGGTCAGGTGCTGGGCTGCTCGGTGCCCCTGCACCACGCCTACGGGTTCGGCCTGTGCGTGCTGGCCGCGCCGCTGGCCGGGGTGTGCGTGCACTACCTGTCCGCCGACCGGCCCCGGGTGCTGCTGCGGGAGCTGGCCGGGCGGGGCATCACCCTGTTCCCCGGGGTGCCGCCGATGCTGCGGGTGCTCGCGAGCGCGGCCACCACCGTGGTGGGCACCGATTTCCTCACCGCGGGCATGCCACTGGACGCCCGCACCGCGGACCTGGTGACCGGCCGGCTCGGCGCCCGGCTGGGCCAGGTGTACGGCACCACCGAGACCGGCCCGATCTGCGTGCGCCCGCCCGGCGCGAGCCCGGCCACCGGCGCGGTCGGCCCGCCGCTGCCCGGGGTGGAGGTGCTGCTGGCCGAGCCGCCGGTGGACGTGCTGACCGCGGGCGGGCTCACCGGCGCCGGCCTGGTCACGATGCGCTCGCCCGGCCTGATGTCCGGCTACGCGCACGACACCGCGCCCTTGACCGGGCACTTCACCACCGGCGATCTGGCACGCTGGTCCGGCGGGGAGCTGGTGCTGGCCGGCCGGGTGTCCACCTGCCTCAACGTGGCCGGGATCAAGGTCAGCCCGGAGGAGATCGAGGCGGTGCTGCTGGCCTACCCCGCCGTGTCGGCCTGCCTGGTGTCCGGAATGGACGATCCACTACTGGGCCAGCGCATCACCGCGCTGGTCACCCCGGCCACCGTGGACCTCGCCTCGCTGGCCGCGTTCTGCCGGGAGCGCCTGGAACCGGCGCTGCTGCCGCACCGCATCACCGCGGTGGACTCGCTGGCCACCACCGAGACCGGCAAAGTCCTGCGGGACCAGCCGGTTTAGGCCGTGTACCCGGTGCTGCTGGTGCACGCCCTCGGTGACACCGGCGCTGGCTGGCGGCAGCTGAGCAGCGTGCTGGCCGCGCCGGGCCGCCAGGTGCTCACCCCGGATCTGCGCGGGCACGGCGGCACCGCGGCCGGGTACACCGCCGCGCTGGTGTGCGCGGACCTGATCGCGCTGCTGGACCGGCATGGGCTGGCCCAGGTGGACGTGGTGGGCCATTCCCTTGGCGGGCACGTCGCCACGCTGCTCGCCCAGCGGCAGCCAGACCGGGTGCGCCGCCTGGTGCTGGAGGATCCGCCACCGCCGCCGAGGGATGACCGGGACGCCGCCGCGATCCGGGCCAGGGCCCAGCCGCTGACCGCGTTCCTGCGGCACCGGCGGGGCCGGGTGGATCCCAGGGCGGTGCGGGCCTTCATCGAGGAACTCCGCGAGCCGGACCCGGACTGGTGGCGGCGGCTGGCCACGATCACCGCGCGCACCCTGGTGATCAGCGGCGGCCTGGACAGCCCGGTGCCGCCCGCGCTGCTGGCCAGGGTCGCCGCCGCGATCCCGGACGCCCGGCTGCTGGCCGCCTCGGCCGGGCATCACGTGCACCAGTGCCGCCCGGAGTTCTTCGGCGCGGTGGTCTCGGCGTTCCTGGCCTGATCACACCCCGGCGAGCCGGTAGGCGGTGATCACGATCTCCTGCAGGGCCAGTGCCTCCCCCGCGGTGACGACCGTGCCGGGGCCGGACCCGGTGACCGTGTTGAAGAAGGCGGTCAGCGCGGCCAGTTCGGGTCGTTGCCCGCTCACCTGGACCGTGCCGTCGGCCAGTCGCAGCTCACCCCGCCGGAAGTCCAGCACGTGCGCGCCCGCCGGGGTGTGCGCGGTCAGTGTCATCGCCACCGTGCGCGCCGCCCGGTCCAGCAGCAGCACCGCGGGCACCCCGTCGAAGGTCAGCCGCAGCTCGGCCCGTTCCTCCACCGCCCCGCCGCTGAGCGAACACCCGTCCACCTTCGGCGGCCCGAACACGGTGACCAGCACATCCAGGGCGTGCGTGCCCAGGTCCAGCAGCACGCCACCCCCGGCCAGCCCCCGATCCCGGTGCCACGGTGTGCAGGCGCGCCACAGGCGGTCGCCGGGCGTGCTCATGGTGAACTCGATCCCGGTGACCACGGTGTCACGCACGGCCGCGGTGAAGGCGGGCAGCAGGTCGTGGAAGCGGTAGGGCAGGTTGACCCCGAACAGCGGGTCCCCGTTGGTGCGCGCGGCCAGCAGCCGGGCCTGGTCGATCCGGGCGGCCAGGGGTTTCTCGCACAGCACCGCTACCCCGGCGGTCAGCGCGGCCAGCGCGGGCGCCAGGTGGTCATTGTTGGGTGTGCACACGGTGAGCACGTCCGGCCGGGTGCGCTCCAGCAGCTCCCGCACCGAGTCGCCGACCCACACCCCGGACTCCGCCGGGAACAGCCC
Source organism: Crossiella sp. CA198 (assembly GCF_052078295.1). Taxonomy (NCBI): domain Bacteria; kingdom Bacillati; phylum Actinomycetota; class Actinomycetes; order Pseudonocardiales; family Pseudonocardiaceae; genus Crossiella; species Crossiella sp. CA198. The sequence continues at coordinate 16,175 of NZ_JBQJIM010000004.1, read as the reverse complement.
CGCGGTGCGTTCGGGGTCGCGGTCGCACGCGCCGACCAGCTCCAGATCGGGGCGGGAGGCCAGGAACGGCAGGTGGTAGCGCTGGCACACCCGGCCACAGCCGATGATCGCGACCCGGATCATCGACTGGCGGCCGGGGCAGGCGACTGGCAGGCCCGCTCGATCCGCACGGCGAAGTCGGGGAAGGCCGCGCCGAGGTGGCAGCGGTCGTACTCCTCGACCAGCCCACGCAGCGCGGCATCCAGCCGCTCGGCCAGGTCGGCGCCGCCCAGGTCGGCCAGCAGCAGCCCGGTGTTGAGGAAGGCCACCAGCAACCGGTCCAGGCTCTGGTCCCAGCGGCGCAACCGGCTCAGCAACGGCCGCACATCCGCGCCAGGGCCGCCGCGCCGGGCCCGGACGGTGTCGGCGATGCGCTGGGCCAGGAAGGGGACCTCGTTCTCCTTGCGGTCGTTGATCTCGGAGCTGACCGCGCTCCACGCCGACCACAGGTCCTCCACCCGTTCGTCGGCTACCCGGTACTCCCGCCGCGCCTGCCGCAGTACCTCCCAGGCCACCCCGTCCACCCCGGGGATGTCGGGTTCGCCGTAGGTGCTGACCTTGTCGTAGATCTCGGTGCCGCGCAACGCGATCGCCCGGTTGATCAGGAAGAACGGGTTCTCGCACTCGTGCACCCTGGCGGCCACGATGAACTCCAGGTTCTGCCACAGCTCGTCCACCGTGGTGCCGGGTTCGATCATGATCCAGCCGGGTTCGAGTTCGATGCGTTCCTGTTTGAACATCCGGGCGGCGTCGAAGTTGTAGTCCACGGTGGTGCCTTTGCGGAAGCGTTTCATCATGCCCGGCGAGCCGGACTCCATGCCCAGCAACGCCAGCTCCATGCCCGCCCGGCGCAGCGTGCGCAGCGCCTCCCGGTCGATCAGGCCGGTGTCCACCCGGAACTCGCAGTGGAAGTTGACTTTCAGGTTGCGCCGCAGCACTTCCTCGGCGAACCCGACGGCGTGCTGGTAGCCCTCGCTGAAGGCGCCGCCGAAGTTGTCGTCGTTGAACCAGACGAACCGGGTGCCGAATTCCCGTTGCAGGAACTCGATCTCATCCACCGCGTCCACGATGGGCCGCACCCGCCACGGGCCGCCTTCCACCCCGGGTTGCCTTGGCGCGTAACAGAAGGTGCACTTGGCGTGGCAGCCGCGACTGGTGTAGGTGGAGGCGCGCGGGGTGGGGATGCCGGTGGCCCGGTGGTGCAGCAGGAGGTCCCGGGCGGGCCAGGGTTCGGTGGCCAGATCAGGTAGTTTCGGCGGGCCGCTGGTGCTGACCCGGCCGTCCCGCCAGAAGTACAGGCCGGGCACCTGCTGCCAATCTCGTCCGGCGGCCAGGCAGTCCATCAGCCCTTCCGCGGTCAGCTCGCCCTCGCCGTAGGCCACGCAGTCGGCCTCCGGCACGCGTTCGGCGATGAGTTTGGCGTTATAGGTACAGAAGGCGCCGCCGATCGCGACGAACACCGCCGGGTCAGCCTCGCGCACGCAGCGCAGCAGGCGGACGGCGTCCACGATGTGCAGGTCGTACATGATGCTGATGCCCACGAACATCGGGCGTTCCCTGCGTACCAGCGCGGTGATCGCCTCGTCGCTGGGGTTGCGGCCGTGCAGGTTCAGCGCGGTCACCGAGTAGCCGCGGTGCCGCAGGTGCCCGGCGATGCAGGCCACGCCCAGGTTTTCCCGGACCCGCTTGTAGAACAGGCGCATCGCGGGGTCCAGGCGCAGGTACTCCTCATCGTTGATCAGCACGTTCTGGTTGTTCAGGCTGGCGGCGCCGGTGGAGATCTCCCGCGGCGTCAGCAGGACCACGTCGGACATGCTCGCTCCTTGGATGTCAGGGCCGGGTCAGCCGGTCAGCGCGCGGGTGCCGCAGCGGCGTTCGGTGTCGGCGGCGAACTCGGCGAAGGGCAGGCCGAGGTGGCGCCGGTCGTAGCAGGCCACCAGTTCCCGTAGCTGCGCGTCGGCGCGCTTGGCCAGTTCGTCCTCGCCGTCCTCGGCCAGCAGCAGCCCGGTGTTGAGGAAGGCCAGCATCAGCTGCGGCAGCTCCTCGACCCACCGGCGCAGCAGCCCGAGCAGCGGGCGCAGCCCCTGCTCACCCCGGGCGCGGCGCTGCCTGGTGGCATCCACGATGCGCTGGGCCAGGAACGGCAGGCGTTCCTTGCGGTCGCTGACCTCGGCGCTGACCTCGCTCCACACCGCCCACAGTTCCTCCAGGCGCGGGTCGGCCAGCCGGTACTCCCGCCGAGCCTGCCGCAGCACCTCCCTGGCCACCCCGTCCACCCCGGTCAGCTCCGGCGGCAGCGGATCGGCGACCTTGTCGTACATCTCGGTGCCCCGCAAGGCGATGGCCCGGCTGAAGAAGGAGAACGGGTTCTCACTGACCGCGATGTCGGCGGCGATGATGAACTCCAGGTTCTGCCACAGCTCGTCCACCGTGGTGCCGGGTTCGATCATGATCCAGCCGGGTTCGAGTTCGATGCGTTCCTGTTTGAACATCCGGGCGGCGTCGAAGTTGTAGTCCACCGTGGTGCCCTTGCGGAAGCGTTTCATCATGCCGGGCGCGCCGGTTTCCAGGCCCAGCAAGGCCGAGGTCATCCCGGCCCGGCGCAGCGTGCGCAGGGCCTCGCGGTCGATCAGGCCGGTGTCCACCCGGAACTCGCAGTGGAAGGAGATGCGGATGTCGCGGCGCAGCAGTTCCTCGGCGAAGCCGATGGCGTGGTGGTAGCCCTCGGTGAAGGCGCCGCCGAAGTTGTCGTCGTTGAACCACAGGAACCGGGTGTCAAATTCCCGTTGCAGGAACTCGATCTCATCCACCACGTCCTCCGGTGGCCGCACCCGCCAGGCGTTGCCGGAGACCCCGGGAGCCCTTGGCACGTAACAGAAGGTGCACTTGGCGTGGCAGCCGCGGCTGGTGTAGGTGGAGGCGACCGGGGTGCGGATCCCGGCCGCGCGGTGCCTGCGCAGCATGTCCCTGGCCGGCCAGGGCTCCTCGGTGAGCACGGGCAGTTTCGGCGGCCCACTGGCCCGTACCCGGCCGTCCCGCCAGAAGTACAGGCCGGGCACCTGCTGCCAATCTCGTCCGGCGGCCAGGCAGTCCATCAGCCCTTCCACCGTCAGCTCGCCTTCGCCGAAGGCCACGCAGTCGGCCTCGGGGATGAGTTCGGCGATCAGCTGGGCGTTGTAGGTGCAGAAGGCGCCGCCGATGGCCACGAACACCGCCGGGTCGGCCGCGCGCACACACCTCAGCAGGCGGACGGCGTCCACGATGTGCAGGTCGTACATGATGCTGATGCCCACGAACACCGGGCGTTCCCGGCGGATCAGGTCGGTGATCATGTCATCGCTGGGGTTGCGGCCGTGCAGGTTCAGCGCGGTCACCGAGTAGCCGCGGTGCCGCAGGTGCCCGGCGATGCAGGCCACGCCCAAGTTTTCCCGGACCTTCTCGTAGAACAGGCGCATTGCGGGATCCAGGCGCAGGTACTCCTCGTCGTTGATCAGCACGTTCTGGTTGTTGACACTGGAGAATCCGGTCAGGATCTCCCGTGGTGTCAGCAGGACCGCGTCCGCCATGCTCGCTCCCTTCCCGGTTCAGGCCACGCCATGACTGTCCTCTGTGGACATCGGGGGCGCGGTGAGGACCATGGCTGCGCTGCTGCCGCCGTAGCCGAAGTTGCTGACCAGCACCGAGTGCACCGGCCGCCGCTCGGACCGCTGGAGCACCCGGACCCGGTGCGCGGCCAGCGCGTGGGTCAGTCCGGGGGTGCCGGGCACGGTGTTCTCCCGGATGGCGCTGATCGCGACGGCCAGCGCCGGGAACGCCGAGGCGTGCAGCAGGTGCCCGGCGGCGCCCTTGTGCGAGCTGAGCGGGATCCCGTCCCAGCCGAGCTGTTCCCCGACGGTCTCCAGCGCGAGCAGTTCGGCCGCATCGCCCTGCTGGGTGCCGGGCGCGTGCCCGTGCACGTAGTCCACGGTGGCCAGGCCCGCCATGGCGAGCGCGGCCCGCATGCACTGGGCGCCGACCTCGGCGTGCAGCCGCCGCCTGCCCGCGCCGCCGACCCGGCAGGCGATCCCGCCGAGTACCGCCGCCGGGGTGTGGCCCCTGGCCGCGGCGTGCTCGGCGGTCTCCAGCACCGCGACCCCGGCGCCCTCGCCGATGGTGAGCCCGGCGCGGTCCAGGTCGTAGGGCCGGGCGGGCCTGCTGCTGGAGGTGCGCACGGCCTCCATGGCGGCGCAGTCGTAGCGGTTGAGCGAGGACACCCCGGTGACCACGGCGATCTCGGCGAGCCCGCAGCGCAGCCACTCCCTGGCCATGGCCAGGCTGAAGGTTCCCGAGGCGCAGGCGTGCGCGAGCACCGCCGCGGTCCCGCCCGGCCCGACCACCCCGTCCCCGCACCAGCCGGGTTCCAGCGCGATCTCCCGCACCTGCTCGGGCGCCCCGGCCCCGGCCAGGTCCGGCACCACCCCCACGGCGGTCAGCAGCGCCCGCTCGGGCACCCGGGACAGCCCGGCCCCGGCCAGGGCCTCCCGCAACGCCAGGTCCAGCAGCACCCGCCGCCGGGGCACCCCGGGGGGCGCGGACACGGTGGTCTGCCCGACCACCTTGCTGCGCAACCGCGCCGGGTCGAACCGGGTCAGCGGGACCAGCGCGCGCTCACCGGTGACCAGCCCACGCCAGAACCGGCCCACACCGGCGCCGTATCCGGTGACGAGGCCGAGCCCGGAGACCACCACGGCGGATCCGCTGCCACGCGCGGCGCCCCCGGTGACCGGCCCGCGGAGCAGGCGGAGCAGCACGCTGCCGGGTGCGGGGTCCTCGGCAGGCGGTTCGGGCACCGGGCTGCCGCCGGGACTGACCAGGGTGGCCACCACGAGGTAGGCCCCGTGCCGGGGGTCGTGGGTGATCTCGCAGACCACCATGGCCCGGTGCCAGCCGGTGGCCACGGCGGCACGGGCCCAGCGCAGGGCCTGGCAGGTGGCGGTGCGCTGGTTGATCAGCACGTAGGTCGGCCCGTCCCAGGCGCTGTGCTCGGCGAACTCCTGGACCAGGTGCGCGGGTTCCGGCGAGATCGCCTCGGTGGGCCGGAGCTTGCGGCCTTCGTGCTCGGCCTCCTCACAGCGGTTGACGAAGGCCGCGGTGGCCCGTGCGCCGTAGTCCGGAGCCGCCAGCACCACCGGCAGACCGGCCAGCAGCGCCCGGGGGAGGGGATCGAGGAGGGCGCCGAGAACGGCGGAGACCACGCCCGGCACGGTGTCCGCGGTGAGGCCACCCGGTGTGCTCAGCAGGGCCGGGGCGGTGGAGCCCTGGACGAGGGGGCCGAATCCCGCCGCGCTCACCGGACCGCCTCCCGGGTCAGCGCCGAGGCCAGTTCGCCGGGCCCGATCCGCCCGGACAGGAACTCGGCCACCCTGGCCAGCGGTGGCCGTCCGTGCCGCGCTGCTGCCAGGGCCCAGAACCGGGACAGGTCCTCGCCGGTGCTGTGCCGGGCCAGCGGCAGGTGGTACGCCCTGGCGGGCAGCAGCCGGAAGTCCGCGCCGATCTCGGCCAGGCGCAGGCCCAGTTCCAGGTCCTCCCCGCCCCACAGCTCGCCGAAGTCCTCGTCGAAGCCACCGGCCCGGGTGAGCAGCTCCCGGGACATGCTCGTGCTGGTCCCCACGCACGCCAGCCATCGCAGCGCGGGGTGCCCGGCCACCGTGCGGGCCACGCCCTCGATGAACGAGCGCCTCGGCCCGAGCCTGCGGGCGAGCTGGTCCAGGGCGGGCAGGTCGCGCAGGCCGAGGGCCCGGCCGCCGGCGCCGGGCAGCACCTCGGCCGGGTGCGGCGGGTCGGGGGAGAACCGGAAGGCGGTCAGATCGATGATCCGGCCGTGCGCCACCGTGTTGTGCTCGTGCGCGTACTGGTGTGCGGCCAGCAGATCCGGGCCGGCCAGGGTGTCATCGTCGAGGAAGAGCAGCAGCGCGCCCCTGGCCAGGCGGGCGCCGGTGTTGCGGGCCGCGGCCACACCCCGGCCGCCGCTGTGGGTCACCCGGATCGGGGGCGGGTCGGGCAGGGCGGCCAGGACCTGCTCGACCGCGCCGGGACGGGGCGAGTCATCGACCAGGATCACCTCGTAGTCCGCGCGGCGCAGGTTCTGCTGTGCCAGGGCGGCCAGGGTCAGCAGCAGGCGGGTGGTGCGGTCGCGGGTGGGGACGATGACACTGATCATCGGCCCGGGGGAGCGGGGGAGGGCTCGCCGGTCTTCTGCGCGAGGATGTACTCGGCCAGGCCGTCGATGTTGAACAGGGTCTCCTCGGTGAGGTCCTCGTCCTCGAAGACCACGTCGAAGCGTTCCTCCAGCACCAGCAGGTATTCCAGGGCGTCCAGCGAGCTGAACCCGTAGCGGTCCACCAGGCTCACCTCGGCCAGCTCGTCCTCGGTCACCGCGGGCCGCGGCGCCCGCATCATGCGCGCGGCCAGCTCGTGCAGCTCCCGGATGAGTTCGGCCCGATCCATTCGTCCTCCTCGATGCGGTGGCGGGTCACCCCGTGGCCGGGTGGAACCGTTGCGCCAGTTGCCCTTCGGTCATCCCCCGGTAGGCGTCCATGCGGTAGAAGTGCTGGGGGTCGGCGCCGAAGCCGGTGGGGTAGTAGAAGTCGGTGGTGCACGGCACGGGCTCGGCTCGCTCCCCCCGGCGCAGCGCGGCCACCAGTGCGGGCACGTCGCAGCCGAAGTCCTGCCCGGCCCGGACGAACCAGTCCTGGCCGTGGCGGCGCACCACCGGCAGGTCCTCGGCCGGGCCGCCGTCGGGGCCGCAGCGGATCGGCTGGCACAGCAGGTCGAACCGGAACACTTCCTCCACTGTGGACAGTGCGTGCCCCGGCAGCAGCGGGCGCACTGCAGTCCGCCACCAGGCGCGCAGCACCTCCTGGGTCAGCAGCGGCCACACCGCCGCGTCCACCAGATCACCGCGGGTACCGGCCGCCGCCTCCCGCAGCCGGGCCACGTCCGGGTCCCCGGCCGTCTCCACCCAGTCGGCGAAACCCAGCACCACCCGGGACTGCGGGACACCGGCCAGTTCCCGCAGCGCGGTCCACACCCCGTGCAGCAGCCTGCCCCTGGCCAGCACCCGGTTCCAGCACAGGAACCGGCCCATCCGCTCGTTGTCGGCCAGGGTCATGGTGTCGTGGGCCAGCACGTACTCGAAGTCGTCCTGCTCACCGCGCACGGTCACCAGCCCGTGCTGCTCCCGCTTGTCGTGGTATTCGGTGTTGGGCAGCACCATCAGCTGGTGCACCGCGACGAACGGGGTGTGCCGCGCGGCCCGGTCGTACCCCGCAAGGAAGGAGTCGACGGTCTCGCCGGGGGCGCCCCAGATGAGTTCCAGGTAGACGTTCATCTCCCGTTCGGTGAGCCAGCCGACCAGGTCCTCCCACTCGTTGAGCCGCATGTTGCGCCGCCGCATCCGGGACAGGGTGACCTCGTCCATCGTCTGCAGCGCGAGGATGAACGAGTTCTGCATCCCGGCCTCGCGCAGCTTCGCCATGATGCGGAAGAACCCGGCGGACTTGTTCTTGGCCCAGGAGGTCTCCAGGCTCTGCGGGTAGCCGTACCGGGCGCGCACCGCCAGGAGGTCGTCCAGGAAGTCCTCGTCGGCGGGCAGCATGCCGAAGTTGGAGTCGCACAGCACCAGCGCGGGCGCGCGGGCCCTGCCCAGCAGCTCCAGTTCGGCCCGCAGCCGGTCCCGGGAGAAGGAGCGCATCTTCTGGCCGGTCGCGCCGCCCCAGTAGCAGAACGAGCACTTGTACGGACAGCCGCGGTTGGTCTCCAGCAGCGCGTAGCCGTAGGGGAATTCGCCGCGCGCGTCGGTCAGCGAGATGGCGCCGGAGAGGATCGGCGAGGGCAGCGAGTCCAGGTCGTCGATACGAGGCCGTTCCGGGGTGGTGACCAGCTCGCCGCTGTCTTCGCGAAAGGAGATGCCGCGCACGCCGTGCAGCTCCCCTGGGGTGCCGCCGTCGAGGTAGGCGTGCAGCAACTCGGGGAACACCGGCTCGCCTTCACCGTTGACCACGACATCGACCTGGGGGAACAGCCGGAACACCCGCTCGGCCTGGTGCGCGACATGGTTTCCGCCGAAGATGGCCCAGCCACGGGGGTTGAGCTGTTTGAACGTCTCGGCGAGCGCGCCGAACGCGCGATGGTTCCAGCCGAGCACGGAAAAGCACAGGATGTCCGGGAAACCGTCCTGGAAAAGATCTCTGGCCATCCGGTTCGAGCCCACGTCACCGGCATAGTTGCGAATGACGATGTCCATTCGCGCGTGAATGCGGGTATCCGCGTCCGCGCAGGCTTTGAGGTATCCCATTGCCAACGGCATCGAGGCATGCGCACTTGTCCAGACACCTTGCTGGACAAGTGTCACCCGGGTCTTCACGCACGCTCCTCGCCCGCATTCGGCACGACTCGGCATTCCCGCCAATGTAGCGCACAGCCGGGCATATCACTACTCTCGCGAAATGTCGCTGGGTAACTTGAGACGCCCTTGAGCCAATCGAATTACCTTTGCTTTGTGGGTCGTTGTGCCTGGCCGCGGCGGCTACGCTAAGCGAATGACGGAACTGCCGGATGTGTGGCGGCCCATCGCGCTGCCCCATACGGAGGCCACCGCCACCGGAATACGATTCCTGGGCCGTCCGGTCGAACCACCGGTAGCCGGTCCGGACCTGCTGGCCCGGTGCGATGGCACCCGGGCACTGCGGGAGTTCCCCCCGGCGGAGCGGGACCGGCTGCGGCACAGCCACCGCGCCGGGCTGCTCGTGCTGGCCCCGCCGCCCCGGCCCCACGCGGGCGAGGCGCCGGTCGTGGTCTCCCCGCACCCGGATGACGCCGTGCTCGCGCTGGGCGGCCTGCTGGCCACGCGCGGCGGCCGGGTGCTCGATGTGTTCAGCGTGGAGACCTGGACCAGCACCCCCTACTACGCGGCCCGCCCCGAGCTGACCACCCGGCTGCTGGCGGCCGAGGAACTCGTGGCCTGCCGGGTGCTGGGCGCCGAGCCCGAACTGCTGGGCTTCCTCGACGCCGCCGACCGCCCGGAGCACGCGGCCGGCTTCCTGGCGCCGGACCCGGCGGCCGGGCACACCGGGGAACCGGAGCTGTTCGCGGCGCTGACCGCCCGGCTGGCCAAGGAACTCACCGGATGCGCCGAGGTGCACGTGCCGCTGGCGGTGGGCGGGCATGTCGATCACGTGCTCTGCCGCGAGGCCGTGCTGGCCCTGGCCGCCAGGGGCGCGTTGCCGGGCAGCCGCTTGGTCTTCTACGAGGACCAGCCGTACTCGCTGTTCACCTCGGCCGAGGAGCTGAGCGCGGCACTGACACCACGGTTGCGCGCGGCCGGGCTGGACCGGCTCCGGCCGCGGCTGCTGCCGATGGACACCATGGCCGGGCAGGCCAAACAGGAGGCGCTCAAGGCCTACCGCATCCAGGTGCGCGCGGGCATCCGGCGCCGGGTGGCCCGGTACGAGCGGGCACTGGCCGGGCCGGACGTGGCCGCCGAACGGGTCTGGAGCTGAGCAGGGAGGAACCGGGATGTACGTGCTGGCCGGAACACTGGCCGCGGCGGATCTCGCCGTGGTCACCGAGGCGTGTGCCGAACTCGGCCTCGCGGTGCACCAGGCCGATCCCGAGGCGGCCGGGGCCCGCGTCGCGGACGTGATGCTGTGCGCCCTGCACCGCACCGCGGGCGAGGCGGTCGAGCCCTCCCCGGCCGAGGTGCGGCGGCGTGGCGGCTATCCGATCGCGGTGCTGGAGTCCGTCTCGGCCACCGGCGTGCTCGGGGCGCTCACCGACGGCTACGCGTTCGCGCTGGCCACGCCGTTACGACGGCCCCGGGTGGTGGCGACCCTTGGCTACCTCAAGTCGGTGGCCCCACCCGAGCCCGCACAGCGGCTGACCCTCTCACCAGGACTGCTGTGCTCGCCGTCCCGGCAGGCGCCGGTGAGTGCGGCCGAGGCGGGGCTGCTGCGGACGCTGGCTGGCAAACCCGGGCAGATCGTCTCGCGCACGGAACTGAACGTGGCCACCGGCGGCGAGGACGTGAACGTGGTGGTGTCGGTGCTGCGGCAGAAACTGGCCGACATCGACTCCGGCGCGAAGATCCTCAAGGTGCCGCACCTGGGCTTCCGGCTGGTCGGCACGGTCGAGGACGCGCGGTAGCCGGATGCGCGTCCTGGTGATCACCGGCGCCCCCGGGGTGGGCAAGACGCACGTGGCCCAGCGGATGGTCTCCTGCTACCGGGTGCCGGTCGCGGTGGTGGACTGCGATCCGTTCGTGCACCCGTGGGAGTCCGGCGAACCGCTGCACCGGTTGATGGCGGCCGAACTGGGTGCCCGCGTCCCCGTCTACCAGGAGTGGGGCGCGCGGGTGATCGTGGTGCACGGGGTGATCCTGGCCGGTGGACGCACCTACGAGCCGGTGCTGGAGGTGCTGCGCGCACTGGGCACCACACCCGTGGTGTACGGGCTGCGGGCCGGGCCGGCGGTGCTCGCCGAGCGCATCCGGCAGGACCAGTCCGCCCCGCATCTGGTCGCCGGGCGGCTCGCGCTGACGCACCTGGACGAGGACGTGCCCGCGGTGCCGGGGATCCGCCTCATCGAGACCGCGCACCGGGACGAGCAGGCCGTGGTCACCGAGATCGCCAGGCAGGAACTGGCCGAGCTGGGACCAGGCTGGCTGGTGGGCTGAGCGGGATCAGCGGTACCGGCCCACCGTCAGCCCGCCGTCGCCGGGCCGCAACGAGAGCACGCACGGGTGATAGTGGGTGGCCCCGATGCTCGCCACGTACTCCCGGTGTTCCCGGCCGAGTTCCCCGGCCAGGTTGAGCTGCTCGTCGCGTTCGGCGAAGGCGGGCCAGCGCGGCGGCGTCGGCGGCTTGAGCAGCATCCGGCAGGACAGGCCGAGCCCGGCCAGCTCATCGGCCAGCTGGGCCGCGTAGAACGGGCCGCGCTCATCGCCGAAGGAGGCGAACTGCACCAGCGCCTCACCCCGCTCGGTCAGCAGTTCCGGGAGCTGGCGCACGATCGCCCGCACGAAGTCCAGCCCGTCCGGTCCGCCCTCCCCGGCGAGCCAGCCCAGCGCACCCCGGCGCATCGGCAGGAACGGCGGGTTGGAGATCACCAGGTCGAACCGCTCTCCCAGGTCCAGGGCCTCCATATCGGCCTGCCGCACGGTGACCCGGTCGGCCAGACCGTTGAGGGCGGCGTTGAAGGTGGTCGCGGCCAGGCACTCCGGGTTGATGTCCACCGCGAGCGCCCGCGCGCCGTTGCGGGCCGCCGTCATCGCCAGCGCGCCCGTGCCACAGCCCAGGTCCAGCGCGGTCCGGGCGGCACGCCGGGCAGCCACCAGACGGCAGAGCGTGCTGGTGTCGGTGCCCACCCACGGCGCGTACGAGCCGGTCTCCCGGCCGGCCGCGCGCCAGGCCGCCAGCACCGTCAGGCCCTCCAGTCGCACCAGCGCGTACTCGGCGCAGAGCATCCCCGACCCGCCGGAGACGATCTTGGTTCGGTCCAGCAGCGCCAGCAGTGGCGCGGGCAGCGCCGCCGCGGGCACCTGCTGTCCCAGTACGAACAGGGCGGCCAGCGCCTGCTCCTCCGGCAGCTCGGCCACCGCGCGCAGGTACTCCGGGTTGCGCCAGGGTGCGAGGTCGCCGAAGCGGGCGCCCGCCATGACCAGCAGGTCGTGCTGGGGCAACCGGGTCAGCCTGGCCGTGTCCGCCCGCTCGTAGTCGGCAGGGACCAGTCCGTCCACCGAGATCATCACGCGCTCCCGAACACTGGTGCGAACGTCGATTTCAGCTCCCGCAGCCGGGCCAGGGCCCTCGGGCCCGCATACGGCGCGCAGCGGGTGATCTCCTCGTCGGAGATGTGGTCCAGCAGGTACAGGTTGACCACGTCGATCGGCCCGGTGCAGCTTCGGCAGTACGGGAACCTCGGCCGCGGCTGCATGAACATCTCGTAGTGCTGGTGCCTGCCGAACTGCTCGTGGATGAGCTGCGGCTCGCTGGTCACGTTGCCCATCGGCTTGAGCCAGGCGTAGGGACAGCAGGACACATCGCCCTGCCCGAACAGCTGGACCATGGTCGCGGTGGCGTAACAGCGCAGCGTGCGCACGCCGGTGCGCAGCTGATTGCCGATGTGTTCGACGAAGGCCCGCGGTGGCAGCACCGGCGCCAGCTCGTCGTAGCGGGCCAGCAGTTCGGCGAAGTGCTCGCCCAGCGGCGGGGCCAGGTTGTCCTTGGCCTCCCCGCGCACCGGGAAGAAGTACAGCATCGCGCCCTGGCCGTACCGCTTCAGCAGGAACTCGGCGAAGGCGGCCTGACCGGTCACGTTGACGTTGCTGAGCACCGACTGCACCTCGACCGGGATGCCGCGTTCGACCGCGCCGTCCAGGCCACGCATGATCACCTCGAACAGCCGGTGCTGCTTGGGCGGCAGCCGGTGGGAGTTCATCTCCAGGGTGTGCCCGTCCAGGGACAGGCAGAGCTGGCAGTTGCCCAGCGCGGCCAGCGCGTCCAGCCGGGCGTCGGTGAGGAAGACCCCGTTGGTGATTACCTGGACAACCTCGTACTTCTTACTGCATTCGGCTACGAATTCGGTGGAGCCTTTCAGCCAGAAGAACTCACCGCCGGAGAGCCGCATGATCGGGCTGTCCACCTGCTGGTGATAGGCGTCCAGGATCCGGTGCCAGTCCGCCCGCCGGTCCGTGGTGAGCCGGAACTTGGCGTCCGGCACGTTCATCAGCAGGTTGAAGTCCTCGGTCAGGCAGTACGAACACCGCATCTGGCAGAGCTGCTCCTCGATGACCATGTCGTTCATGAGCAGCCGCAGCCGATTGTGCTCGTCCCGGTTCGCGAACATCGCCGCGCGATAGTCGTTCTTGAGTGCCACGCCGTACCCCATGATTCGCCGAGGCATTCCGGTCGGTTCGGTTTTCCGAGCGTAGGAGGGTCGCCGAGCGAAGGTCAATACGCCATACGGTACCGAGGGAAAGCACACTGTAGAACTCGGCGATCAATTCCTGGACCGGGCCGGAAGTGGTCGGTAAACTCGCGAATCTCGACTGTCCCCATTTTCCTGCGGGTAAGGACACGCGTATGCTCGCGCTCGGTCTCGGTGGTTCCAATCACGACTTCTCCGCCGCTCTGGTGCACGAGGGCGAGATCAGCGTCGGCATCGAGGAGGAGCGGCTGGCCCGCCGCAAGTACGCGGTCGGCGTCAACTCGCTGACCAACCGGGGCTGGCGGTACTGCCTGGACACCCACGGCGCCCGCCTGGCCGAGGTCGACTTCATCGTCGCCGACGACACCCTGCTGCCCACCTGCTATTTCCAGTTCCGCGGCCGCACCCACCTGATCCGGCACCACCTCGCGCATGCCGCCAGCGCCTTCTACCCCTCCCCGTTCGCGGAGGCGGCGATCCTGGTGGCCGACGGCGCGGGCAGCATGATCGACGGGCACGGCGTGGAGACGCTGACCCTGGGCGTGGGGCGCGGGGTGGACATCGAGGAGCTGTCCAAGGTCTATGGCACCGAGTGGACCACCGACGGCAGGCACGCCGATCGCGTCTACCAGGCCGGGGACAGCAACCACTCCCTCGGTTTCCTGTACAAGGCGGTCAGCCGCGCGATCGGCTTCACCCTCTACGAGGAAGGCCCCTGGTACCTCACCGAGGATGGCAAGACCATGGGACTGGCCCCCTACGGCGGCGACCGCTACCTGGCGCGGTTCCGGCAGCACCTGGACCTGCTGCCGGAAGGCCGTTTCGCCTTGCGTCTCAAGGGTTCCGGCGGCCTGCTGGAGTTCCTGGAACACGCGCTGGACGGCCTGGAGGGACCGGAGCGTTTCGCCAGGGGCGCGGACCTGGCGTGGGCGGCGCAGGAAACCCTGGAGACGGCGCTGCTGCACGCGGCGCGCTGGCTACAGCGGGAGACCGGACTGACCCGGCTGGCCCTGGCCGGCGGGGTGGCGCTGAACTCGGTCGCCAACGGGAAACTGTTGCGGCACACGCCCTTCACCGAGGTCTTCGCCCAGCCCGCCGCCGGGGACAACGGCTGCGCGATCGGCTGCGCCTACTACGGCTACCACCAGCTCGGCGAACGCCCCCGGCCCCGCGGCACCGGCCAGGGCCCCCGCCCACAGACCCACACCTACCTCGGCCGCACCTACACCGAGGAGGAACTGACGGCCGCGCTGGCGGCGGCGGGACTGCCCTACCGCCGGGTCGAGCGCCCGGCCCGGCTGGCCGCGGCGCTGTTGCCCCGCGGCGCGCTGCTCGGCTGGTTCACCGGAGGCTCGGAGTTCGGCCCGCGGGCGCTGGGACACCGCAGCATCCTGGCCGACCCCCGGCGACCCGAGATGAAGGACATCCTCAACAGCAAGGTCAAGCACCGGGAATCCTTCCGCCCCTTCGCCCCGGCCGTGCTGGCCGAGCGCTGCGCGGACTACTTCGACCTGGCTACCGAGTCACCGTTCATGCTGATCGTGGCGCCGGTCCGGGAGCACCGCAGGGCCGAGGTGCCCGCGATCACCCACGTCGACGGCACCGCCCGCGTGCAGACGGTGACCCGGGAGGCCAACGGGTCCTTCTACGACCTGGTGGCGCGCTTCGGCGAGCTGACCGGGGTGCCGGTGGTGCTCAACACTTCCTTCAACGACCGGGGCGAGCCGATCGTGGAGACCCCGGCGCAGGCACTGGCCTTCTTCGGACCGAGCAAACTGGACTACCTGTTCCTGGAGGACTACCTGGTGGCGCACAGCGAACCGGAACTGGACACCGCGCTGGACGGGACCACCGGATGACGCGGTACGAGCCGTGGCGCGGCTTGGCGCTGTGGGGCGCGGAGGAGGAGGCGGCGGCGCTGGAAGTGCTGCGCTCCCGGTCACTGTTCCGCTACTACGGCCCGGATCTGTTGCACCGCACGGATGCATTCGAACGGGAGCTGGCGGAGCTGCTGGCGGTGCCCTACACCGTCGGCGTCTCCTCGGGCACCGCCGCGCTGGCCTGCGCGCTGATCGGCCTGGGCATCCCGGAGGGCGCCGAGGTGATCATGCCCGTGGTCACCTTCATCGCCTGCGCCAACGCGGTGGTCTGGGCCCGCGGCGTACCGGTCTTCGCCGAGGTCGACGACACCCTCACCCTGGACCCGGCGGCGCTGGCGGAGAAGATCACCGAGCGCACCTGGGGTGTGCTGCCGGTGCACCTCAACAACGCCGCCGCCGACCTGGACCCCATCCTCGCGGTGGCCCGGCGGCACGATCTGGTCGTGCTGGAGGACGCCGCACAGGCCGCCGGGGTCCGCTACCGGGGCCGCCGGACCGGGGCCATCGGTGACGCGGGCGCGTTCAGCTTCCAGCTGGAGAAGAACATCACCGCGGGCGAGGGCGGCGCGGTCAGCGTGCGGGATCCGTTGGCGCATCAGCGGATCGTGCGCTACCAGGACCAGGGCGGTCAGTTCACCACCGCCAGGGGCGAGGCCCGCGGGCAGGCGCCGGATCCGTTCCTGGGCGTGAACCTGCGCATGACGGAGCTGACCGCGGCCCTGCTCCGGGTGCAACTGGGCCGCCTGGATCCGATGCTGACGCACCTGCGCGCGGTGGCCACCGAGGTCCGCACCGCACTGCCGGACCTGCACTGGCGGCGACTGCCCGACGAGGAGGGTTCCGGCGGCGAGCTGACCTTCTTCCTCGGCTCCCGGCTGGAGGCCCGCGACCGGGTGGCCGCGCTGACCGCGGACGGCATTCCCGCGCACACCCTCTACCAAGGGCAACCGGTGTACGGCAACCCCGCGATCCGGGCCGGACGCACTCCCTGGGGCACGCGGTGGGGTACCCCCGCCCGCTGCCGCAACAGTGAGAGTCTGCTGGGCCGCTCGGTGACGATCAGCCTGGGCGCCACCATGACCGTGGCCGATGTGCGCGCGGTGATCACCGCCCTGCGCGGCTGAACCGGTCCGGCACCCCGGAGACCGGGGCGCCGGACACCCGTCCTAAGCGGGTTGCCAGAAGTTGTGTCCGTAACTCGCGGGAGTTGACCTTCCCTCGAACGTGAAGAGCCCCGTCGGGTTGGATTGAGTTACCACACACAACCGACCCGACGAGGCCTCCTTCAGTATG